>CAZDYJ010000015.1:0-18822 GCA_964509735.1 uncultured Gammaproteobacteria bacterium | reverse complement strand
TAAAAATATTTATAAACGAATTAATATCTTTATCAAGAAAAATACTACTTGATAAAGTAAGTCCTGGTTTAAGCGATAATTTAGGCCTTGATTTAGGCGAGGAATTAGAACAAAAAATAGCTGACCTTGTAAAATCAATTACCAAAGAAAAAATTATTTTAATTATTGAAAAGCTATTATCACTTTCTTCTGATTTGCGAAATTTTTTAGTACCACAACTACCTTTAGAAATAATGATTGTTGAGCTTTGTTTGGGAAGCGAAAATATTAGCTTTAAGAATGATTCAAGTAGTTTAAGCACTCCGGAAATAAAATCTTTTTCCAAAAAAGAAGATGTAATTAAAATAGATAGCGTGCCTAAAGAAAAACCTATCTTAAAAGAGGTAGAAGCAAGTGAAGAAAAGGAAGATATGCCTAAAGTTGAGCTCATGGATAATTCCGAGATAATGGCAAAGTGGCCAGAATTTTTAATTAAGCTTAAAAAAGATAACCACTCACTTTCTTTTATAATGCAAAGCTGTTGCCCTAAAGAAGTAAAAGACGGAAAATTATTTTTGGCTTTTAAATATAAATTTCATCAAAACCGTTTAAATGATGCCGGTATAAAAGATATTATTAAAAATATTTTAAAAGATGTTTATGGTTTTCGTTTTGATATAGAAACTGTAATTGATGAAGGCATGGAAATTAAAAATGCTTTTAATCCAGATTTTCAACCAGAAGAAAAGCCGCTAGAAACATCATCCGAGGAAGAAAAAAAACCCGGAACTATGTTATCGGGTCTTTTAAATGCTTTTGGCGGGGAAGTAATTGGTTAAATAATAATAAATACATATGTTGGACTTAAAAATTATCAGAGAAAATCCAGAAATGATCGAAGCTAATTGTCATAATCGTTTAGCTTCTGTTGATGTTAAAAAATTTCTTGAACTTGATAAAGAGATTAGAGAAATTAAAACTAACATCGAAACTAAGAGAGCGGAAAGAAATTCTTTTTCTAAAACTAAGCCAGATAAAGAAATAATTGAGCGCATGAAAAAATTGGGCGAAGAACTAAAAAAAGAGGAGGAAGTTTTAATTGAGAAAGAAACTCTTTTTAACGATATACACCGCGCTATTCCCAACCTAACCCATGAAGATGTTTTAATTAGTGAAAACGAGGACGAAAATCCTGTTCTAGAAGAAATTGGCGAAATACCAAAGTTTAATTTTCCAGCCCTTGATCATGTTGAGTTATCAGAAAGAAATGATTTAATTGATTTCGACAGAGCAACAAAAGTTAGTGGTGCTAAATTTTATTATTTGAAAAACGAATTAGCCTTAATGGAATTTGCCTTAATTCAGTACGCCTTAGCTATTTTAATTAAAAGAGGCTTTACGCCCTTTACAAGCCCCGATATAGCCAAGAGAGAGGTCTTAGAAGGCCTTGGCTTTAATCCTCGCGGAGAATCAACTCAAGTTTATAACATTGAAAACTCGGACTTATGTTTAATTGGCACGTCTGAGATAACTATGGGCGGTTTACATAAAGACGAAATTTTAGAAGAAGCGGATTTGCCAAAAAAATACGCAGCTGTTTCTCATTGTTTTCGAACTGAAGCTGGATCTTATTCAAAATTTTCCAAGGGGATATTTAGGGTTCATCAGTTTACTAAAATAGAAATGTTTCAATACGTTAAACCAGAAGAAGCTGAAAAAGCTCATTATGAATTACTAGAAATTGAAAAAGAAATATTTCAAGGACTGGGAATTCCTTTTAGAGTTGTCGATCATTGCACGGCTGATTTAGGAGCGCCGTCTATAAGAACTTTTGATTTAGAAGCTTGGCTACCAGGAAAACCAAATAATGAGGGCGGGCAGGGTGATTGGGCGGAGGTAACTTCTACTTCTAATTGTAGTGATTATCAGGCTCGAGGTTTAAATATAAAATATAAAGACAAAGAAGGGAAAAAGAATTTTGTTTATACTTTAAACGGAACAGCCATTGCTATTACGAGATGTTTAATAGCTATCTTGGAAAATAATCAACAAGAAGACGCTTCAATTATAATTCCAGAAGCTTTACGAAAATACTTACCAGAAAGCCTCAGTTTAATCAAAAGAAAATAATATTTACTGTTAATTTTTATCGCGAAAGATGATTATAAAATCCAAAAACATAAAAACATCTGTTTTTAGAAAAATATTTTTACTGACAACTATTTTTATTGCTCTAGTTTTTTTTGGCATTAATGTAGCTGAAACAGCTCGAAGTTTAAAAAGTGATTATCCTCGTTTAGCTAATTATTATTTGCGTTGGGAAATAAGCGATTACGAGGCTGAAGAATTGTCTAAATGGGATCTTTTAGTCTTAGATATGGAAGTGCAAAAAAATAGCCCCGAGCAATTAAAAAAAATTCGTCTTCTAAATCCGGACATAATAATTTTAGCCTATATAACTAGCCAGGAAATAATGGATGATTTTCTTTATTATCGCTTAGCTCATTTAAGGCCGGAACTGAAAAAGAATATTATTGACTCTTGGTATTTAAAAGATTCAAAAGGGAATAAGTTAACATATTGGCAAAATACTCATCTTTTAAATTTATCCGAAGGGGCTGGTAAAAATTTTGCGGGTCAAAGATTTAACGATTTTTTACCTTTTTTTGTTAAAAAAGAAATAGAGTCGTCTGGTCTTTGGGATGGAGTTTTCTATGATAATATTTGGGGTGATGTGGTTTGGGCGGCTGGAGCAGATATTGATATTAACAATGATGGCAAGGCTGATGAAATTAATTTTGTTAATCGTCTCTGGTCTGAGGGGGTTGATAAAATGATTAGCGAAACAATTAATTTACTTGGCAATGATTTCATTGTCGTTGGTAACGGCAAAATCCATTGGCCTTATCAGAAAAAATTAAATGGCATGATGCTTGAAAACTTTCCCTCATCATGGGAAGGCGATGGCTCTTGGGCGGCTTCGGTTAATAACTATTTACGCTTAGCGAAAGAAAATAAAGATCCCAATGTTAGTATTATAAATACTTATGATAAAAATAGAGAAAATTTTGATTTAATGCGTTTTGGTTTAAGTAGTGCTCTACTGGGTGATGGTTTTTTTAGCTTTGATTATGACACTAGTAATCATGGACAACTTTGGTGGTATGATGAATATGATTTTAATTTAGGAACAGCTAAAGGCTTGCCCTATAATTTAATAGACGGAAGCTTTGAAATAAAGAATGGTTTCTGGCGAAGGGACTTTAAAAATGGCAGTGTTTTTGTTAACTCAAGCAATAAGACTCAGACCTATATATTCACCACAGAAAACTTTTCATTTTTAAAAGGAACACAAGATTCTAAATTAAATAATGGCGAAAGAACTAATTTTTTAAAATTAGAACCAGGAAAAGGTCTTATTTTAAAAAACAATGAAACACCTTTAACGAGTGGGATATTTAAAAATGGTTATTTTTATAGATATTTTAACAATAAAGGAGAGCAACTTAGAAATGGTGGTTTTGTTTTTTTTCCTAATTATCCCGGTGAATCAGAATTGGCTTTCTTTGAACAAAAAAATAAACAATTAACCATGAGCCTTGTTCAAGGCGCTTTAAAAATAGAAGAAGCGGGAAAAGTTAATACAAATTTTAGACCCTTTGGAAATTTTAAAGGTAATGTTGATATATCTTTTAGCTTTAAAAACGATGTTTTTGATAAATATGCTCTTGGCGCTGGTCTAGGTGGCGGCCCTCAAGTTCTTGTTTTTAATAGAGATAATAAATTAGAAAAAAATTTCTTTGCCTATGATAAGAATTTAAGAAGTGGAGTTAATGTTGTCTTGTACGACTTGGATAATGATGGTCGTTTGGAAATAATTACTGCACCAGGACCGGGAGCGGAGCCACTTATTAAAATTTTTGACTATAACGGAAGATTAATTAGAAGCTTCTTGGCTTATGATAAAAATTTTAAGGGCGGGGTTAAAATTACTATTGGCGATTTAAATAAGGATAATAATCCAGAAATATTAACAGTGCCGGCCTCAAAAGGCGGCCCTCAAGTGAGAATTTTTAACAAAGAGGGTAGGCCAATTGGTGGATTTTTTGCCTTTGATAGTAAAAAAAACGGTGAATTTGTTATCAGCTTAAGAGAGAGTGAACAAGGTAATGTAGAAATTTTAGTTGGCCAAAAAAACCCTTTTTAAATAAATTTTAATATATGTTTAAATTTTTTAAAAGAAAATTAAAAAAAAGATGGTTAAGACATTATAAAAAAAGTTCTTGGCCCGTTATCGTGGACGTATCTTTAATTTTTTTGGTTTTCGTATTGTTAATAATGTTTCTTGGTTTTTATTTTTATAAACCTAATATTTTTACCCCAAAAACAGAACCAAAATCAGAAGTAATTTATGAAATAGATATTCATAATTTACCACTAAAGATAGAAGGGGAGTGGGAAAAAAAGACTATAAAACACGAGTCTGGAAAAAATAAATTAAATTTAATTTTAAAAAATGATGCTGAGCAAGAAATAAAAAACATTAGCTTAAGCATTGAAGGAAATGACGCAAAATATTTAAAAAATAAAGAAAATACAATAATTGAAAAAATAAATAGCCAGGAAAGTTCTGGTAAATCAATTGATTTAAATTTTTTAAATATCAATAAAGATATTAGAAGTTTAGATTTAATTATTAATTTTGAATATTATATTGCTGGTCAAAAAATAAAAGATAAAATAAATTTAAAACCAATATTTTTAGAATCCTATGTAACAGCTAGCGCTAAGGCTGTTTATACTAGCACTGATGGTGATAAATTAGGCATTGGACCATTACCACCAGTTCTTGGCTTGCCAACTAATTATTGGTTATTTTTTGAGGTAAATAGTATTGGCGAGGCTCATGATTTTATTTTAAAAATTCAACTACCAAAAAATGTTAATTTTTATGAAAATTATTCACTTTTATCAGGCAAGTTAAATTACGATGAAGAGAATAAAAATATTTTCTGGCACATGGATAACTTAGAAAGCAAAGATAATTCGTATCAACTTAGCTTAGAAATTCAATTAGTTCCCGGGGAAGACCAGATTGGTACAGTTCCTTTATTGGCCAGGAATATAAGCTATAAAGCTGTTGACAAATTAAGCGGAGAAGAAATAAATGGTACTTTGTCGAATTTAGACGCTAATTTAACAAGTGATAAATTTAATTTTGGCCTAGGAAAGGTTAAAGCAGAATTTTAATTATGATTGATTTTTTAAGAAAAATACATAAACCAAAATATGATCCGTTTAATGTGATAACAATAAACGAATCTGTTTTATTAAATAATTACAAAATACTTCAATCACTTCAGAATGGGGCTGAAATTTGGCCTGTTTTAAAGTCAAATGCTTACGGACATGGTTTGAAGGAGCTTTGTAAAATACTTAATAAAAGTAAGGCTAAAATGATTGCTCTTGATTCTTATCCAGAAGCACAAATTGCTTATCGCTATTTTAAAAGAAAAATTCTAATTTTAAGTGAGTTGCCACAAGATGCTTATACTTACACAAAATTAGATAGAACGGAATTTGTTGTTTACAAACAAGAAACTTTAAAATATTTAGCAGGTTTTGGGAAAAGGGTTAAAGTGCATTTATTTTTTAACTCAGGAATGAACAGGGAAGGAGTAAAGGATTTTGATGATTTTATAGCTAATAATGAAGAGTATTTAAAACAAGTTGATTTAAAAGGTTTTTGTTCTCATTTAGCCGCTGCTGATGATTTAGAAAGTGTGGACTTAAATAAAAAACAATTTAATTTATTTTTTGAAGCTTTAAATAAATTAAAAGCTAAAGGCTTTAATCCTGAATATGTTCATTTGGGAAATTCAGCTGCTTTGCTAAGCTTAAAAGATGAGCGCTTAACAGCCTTTCGACCAGGTTTAATTTTTTATGGTTATAATCCCTTTTTTGAGGCAAAAAAAACTCCAGAAGGTATAAAACCCGCCTTAGAAGTTAGATCTCATTTAATTCAAGTGCAAAAAATAAAAAAAGGTGAAACAGTTTCTTATAATAACAAATTCTTAAGTGAATCAGATTCTTTAATAGGCCTTTTACCTTTTGGTTACTTTGAGGGCTTAGATAGAAGATTCTCAAACTTAGTTAATTTTGAAGTTGTAAATAAAGATAATAATTTTTTTGCTAAAATAGCTGGACAAGTCTGTATGAATTTAACTTGTTTAAATTTAGGAAATGAAAAAGTTTTTCCCGGCTCAGAAGTTATTATAATTTCCGAAGATAATCATAAGCAAAATTCCTTGGTAAACATAAGTAAGTTAAGTAATACAAATATTTACGAAAATCTAGTTCGCCTACAAGGATCTTTAAGAAGGCAAATAATTAAAAATTAATTAAAAATTAATTAAAAAAATGAGAAATAAAAAATTTTGCAAAAATATTAAAAAAGATTACCAGAAGAAAAGTTTGAATAACCCCTTTTTCAGAAGAAATAAAGAAGGAAAAATATCTTCTATTTTTAAGTTTATTATAATACTTATCTTTGTAGTACTTATTTCTCTTACTTGGTTTTTTCTTTCTTTTTCTCTTTGGAGCATTAAAAACATTAAAGTAAATGGCTTAACAAGATTTGACCAAGAAGAGGTTGTAAATGTTATAAAAGAAAATATAAAAGATTCTAAACTTCTTTTATTTAAAAAAGATAACATTTTTTTATTTGCAGGAGATGCAAAATCTTTAGAGCTTCAAGAAAAATTTGGCTTCGCTAATGTAAAAATAAAAAAACAATTACCAGATACTTTAGTTATTGAAATTAGCGAAAAGCCTTATGCTTTTACTTTTGAAGAAAATGGTCGCCTATTTTATTCCTCTGAAGATAACTATTTAATTGATGAAATTTCTTTGGAAAATGAGAGCGAAGATGATAAAATAGAAAGAGAAAAATATTTTATTTTAAAAAATAAATCAAATACCAGTTTAATAGATGGAAATAATAAATTAAAAATAACAAAAGATTATTTAAATTTTATAAGCAGTCTAAATACTGAATTAAAGAACAGGGAAGACCTTAATTTTGAAGCATTTATTATCTCCGACACCTATTTTAGATCCCTAATCCTGCAAATAAAGGAAGGACCACAAATAACGTTTAACGTCAATAACGACTTAGGCGAGCAATTAAATCAACTTTTTCTTGTAAAAAATGAGAAAATGAAGGATAATTTTAATAAACTTGATTACATTGATTTACGTTACGGAAATACAGTTTTTTACTATCCTAAAGATATTATTTCAAATTAAAAAATAATTAAAAAATAAATTAAAATCATATGGAGGCTTTATTTAAATTTTTGTTTGGTTTGGCAATTTTTATTTTTTCTTTAACCTCGGTAGGATTTTTTATTTTAATAGTTAAAATAATTTTACTGACACAGCCGGAGGTAAATTTCATGGGTATAAGTATTACTTACGGTTTTTATTAAAAAGATAGTAGATTAAAAGACTTATTGGTTTATATAAGAACATAAAGACGAACTTGACTAAGTCTTTTTATTTTTGCTATAATGTGTATTAATATACATTATGCGAAGTATTAAGCCAAGGGTCTATGATACCTAAAGTATAATAAAATAAAGCCATTTTATCCCCTTTTCTATGAAACAAAAATCAATTCAAGATTATTTAGGAGACTTTTTAGATTATTGCGAAATCGAAAAAGGTTTATCAAGTAAAACCCAGGAAAATTATTCCCGGTTTTTAAATAAATTTTTTTATTGGTTAGATGATACAGACCAAAGCGATTTAGAACCTCAAAAATTAAATCCAGATCATATTTGGTCTTATAAAGTTTTTTTATCAAGACGAGCTGACCCTAAGACAAAAAAGACTTTAAAAAAAAGTACCCAAAATTACTACTTAATAGCCCTACGCTCACTCTTAGAGTTTTTTGTTGAAAAAAACATTGCTTCCCTGCCGCCCTCAAAAGTTAAGCTCGCGAAGGATAAAAGCGACAAAGAAATTAAATTTTTAAAACTTGACCAATTGTCGAAATTATTGGATTCGCCAGCAACGGACACAATTATCGGTTTAAGGGATAAAGCTATCTTAGAAACCCTTTTTTCTACCGGTCTTAGAGTGGCTGAGTTAGCGGCTTTAGATAGAGAGCAAATAAAGGTTTATGGCGTTGAAAATGACATTGAGACCGCTATTATTGGTAAAGGTGGTAAAATCAGGACAGTTTACTTCTCAAAGAGGGCTGTTTTAGCCATAAAAGCCTATCTAGAGGCCCGTAAGGACTTCGACAAGGCTTTATTTATAAATTACAAACGTGGCTCAGCTAAGTCCGATTCTAGCCGTCGTTTAACAGTTAAAAGCATTGAAGATGTTGTTAAAAAATACGTTATTGCTAGCGGCTTACCAGTTATGGCGACGCCTCATACTTTAAGACATTCTTTTGCTACCGATCTTTTAAATCAAGGACTCGATTTAAGGGTTGTTCAGGAATTTCTTGGTCACAGTAATATCGCAACCACTCAAATATATACTCATGTAACCAATAAACAGTTAAGAGATCTGCATAGAAAAATTCATGATAATAGGAAGTTTTAGGAAACCTGAATTCTTACTTAATTATTAAGTCTTAAATTAATTATTAAGTTACTTCCCTGCTTCAGTTAAAAAAAATTAAGCCAAAACAAAAAACCCGTCTTAAAAAACGGGTTTTTTAAATATGAAATTATAAAATTATAAAAGTTTTACAAATAATTTTGAGGATTAACTGGCAAACCATTTAAACGAACTTCGAAGTGAAGGTGTGGTCCAGTAGAAAATGGCCCAGCCCCAATAGTTCCAGGCGTACCACCAGTTTTACCAATTGCTTGTCCACGAGAAACATATTGATCCTCGGTTACAAAAACAGCAGAAACATGACCATAAACAGTTGAAAGATTATTACCATGAATAATCATGATATAGGCATAATCTTTAGTACTATTAAATTTTACTTTAGCCACATAACCATCAGCTGCAGCTGTAATTGTACTTCCCTGTGCTGCTCTTATATCTATTCCGGAATGATTTCCAATCGCATTTTTATAAGGATAGGAGGGGTCATGGAACTTGGCTGTAATAACGTTTTTAGTAACGGGCCAAGACATCACGCTATTATCTAAACTATCTAAAAAGTTTTTATCTTTTTCCGCCATTTTTTGACGAACGAGTTGTTCAGCTCTAGCTATTTCTGCTTCGGCTTGTTGCTGTTGTCTTTTAGCTTCCTGGAGTAAGGCTTGGTATTCTTTTTCCGAGGATCTTGTTTCAATTAAAATATATTCTTTATTTTCCTGTTCAAAAGCTAAGCTTAATTTATGATCTTCTAATTTAATTTTTAATTCATTAAGCTCTTGATTTTTTTCTTCTAAAACTATTTTATTTTGATCCAATCTTTCTTTATCACGACGCAAATCTTCAACACTATTACTTATTTCTTTATTAGTATCACTTAAATATTTAGCTGAATTTAAAAAGTCAGCCAAAGAATCGTTTAATAAAAGCATTTCTAAAGTAGAAACCTTATCTTGCTTGTAAACCAATCTTAAAAGATTGCTAATATGTTGTTTTTTTTCCTCTATTTTTTTATCGAGATTTTCTTTTTCGGCTTCAACTCTTTTTACCTCCAAAGAAGTTTTGTCTATTTCTAAGTTAGCGCTTTCTATATCTAATTGAGCCTTTGCTAAACGATTTTCTAAAATAGCCAACTGACTACTTAAGCTCAGCCTATCCTTTATTTTTTCTTCAATTACCCTTTGATACTCCTGCTGTCTGGCTCTTATATCGTCAATTTGCTGTCTTTGATTTTGAATTTTCAAATTTAAATCATTTATTTCATCATCAATTACTCCAGGATTAGCAAAGATAATATTTTTTGCTGAAAATAGCAAAAAAATAAGAAAAATAAGAAAGAATAAATTTTTTAAATTTTGTATTTTAAACATTTTTTTATCCATATACCTTAATTATAACATTTTTTTTAATTCCTGTAAATAGAAATTATTTATACCTTTCGTCTTGCAATACTTATCTCCGTTAATTTTCATTAAACCTTAAATCTATTTTACAGTTGGATTAAAATTTTCATAAACTAATTTAGAAATATCATAAATTACATTTTTCATTTCATTAAAATCGGAACCCCTTGTCATAACACAAAGAAGATAATCACTTCCATCTTTATAAATTATTCCGCAATCATGTAATTGTTTTCCTTCCAGCAAGCCTCTCTCGCCAAATTTATGAGCTACAGGAACGTTTTTTGGCACACCAGCCGCTAAAGCATCTTTATAAAAAGAGTAACTTAAAATATTTAAAGCCAGTTCCGACATTTCTCTATTTAAATAAGAGGCGTTATAAAGAACTCTAAAAAATGAAGAGTAATCCTTTACGCTAATAAAATTTTCCGCCAACTCATTTTCCGGTATAACAATTCCTAAATCATTATAGATTTTATTTAAAACTTCCCCGGAAATATTTTCAATGAGTATTTCAGTGGCAACGTTATCAGAGTATATAATCATGTATTCTATTAATTCTAAAATAGTGTAATCGGTGTCTGCTTCAATTTTTTTAAGTGGTTTTATATTTTGATCTAAAACTATTCTTTCTGGTCCAGAATTTTTTAATTCTTTTAATATATTAGGATTGGTTTCGGCTATTTTAAGGTAGGCTATTAAAATTGGAACCTTCATTAAGCTAGCTGGAGAAAATTTTTCATCTTCGTTATAACCAAGCCAGGGGCCATTGTTTAAGTCGCGAAAATAAATGGAAATTTCCTGAGCCTTATTTTCAAAAAGCTCTTTTTCAACCAAATCTTCTATTTTTTTCTTTAAATTATTATACTGACTAGGATAAATCTTAGTATCAGCACAATCGAGCAAAGGACTTATAAATTTATATTTCGAATCTCCTGATTTTAAATTTTTATTAACAAAAATACTATCATCTTCATTTAAACGACTTAAGCGCCAAGAATTAAACAAGAAAAAAATTATTAATAATATTAAAATAACTATTAAATAAAAAGGTAAATATATTTTTTTATTTAAATTCATATATTTAATTATCTTTCTAGAGCTTTTTTAAGGCGAATTAAAGACTCGTCTTTGCCAATTGCCCAAATAATTTCAAAAGGGCTGGGACTATTTTTTTGCCCACTTAAAGCGACTCGTAGCGGCCAAAGGTAATCTCCATTACTGGCGCCTATTTCTTTTATCCAAGCTAAAATTTTCTCTTCTATTATTTCTTTAGTAGATTCTTTTTCTAAATTTTTTTCTAAAAACTCGCTAACTTTTTTTAAGTTTTCCAAAGACTCTTCTAAGCTTATTTTTTTCCAAGTTAAAAGTTCTTTTTCATAAGACGGTAAGGCGAATAAAAAGCCCATAAGTTCCGGGGCCTCACTTAATTTTTTTAAACGATCTTTGGTAAGAGAAGAAAATTTTTCTAATTTTTCTCCAAGCTCAACTTTATATCCAGCTTCTAATAAATAAGGCAGACAAAGCTCAGCTAAGTCTTTATCACTTTTTTGCCTTATATAATAGGCGTTAAAATAATCTAATTTTTCTGGATCAAAAATAGCCGGCGAAGAGCCTAAACCTTCGAGAGAAAATTCTTTTTTTAATTCTTCAAGGGAAAGTATTTCTTGGTCATTTTTAGGGTGCCAACCAAGAAGAGCACAAAAATTAAGTAAAGCTTCTTTTAAATAACCTTTAGCGATATATTCTTCAACAAAAACATCGCCTTGACGTTTACTTAATTTTCCACCAGTTTTATTAAGTAAGAGAGGTAAATGAATAAACTTCGGATTTTCCCAGTCAAAAGCTTTGTAAAGTAAAATATTTTTCGGAAAAGAAGCTAACCATTCGTCGCCCCTGGTCACATGAGAAATTTCCATTAAATGGTCGTCGACTACGCTGGCGAACTGGTAAGTCGGAATGCCGTTTGATTTAATTAAAACCTGGTCATCTAAATCTTTAGCTTGAAAAACTATTTCTCCTCGAAGCTCATCAAAAACCTTAACCTCGCCTTCAAGTGGCATTTTTTGTCTAATTACAAAAGACTCGCCACTTAAAGCTCTTTTTTCTGATTCACTAGAACTTAAATCACGACAAAAACGATCATAACCAGGAGCTTTTTTAGAGGCAATTTGAGTTTCTCTCATCTCAGTTAATCTCTCCTCAGAACAAAAACAACGATAAGCCTTCCCTTCTTTAAGTAATTTTTCTATATGCTCTTTATAAATAGATAGTCTTTCTGTTTGAATATATGGACCAAAATTACCACCTAAACCTGGACCTTCATCAAATTCAATCCCTAAAAATTTAGTTACTTTTAAAAGGCTTTCCAGTGCTCCTGAGACTTCTCTTTTTTGATCAGTATCTTCAAGGCGTAAAAGAAAATCGCCACCCTGACTTTTGGCTAACAAAAAACCAAACAAAGCGGTTCTTAAGTTACCGATATGTAAAAAACCGGTTGGTGAAGGAGCAAAGCGAAATCTTATTTTTTTATTTTCCATATATTAACTTTTATCTGATAATTTTTGTAATTTTTCTAAAAATATTTTAGCACTTTCCTGTCTAACTCTATGAACAGAATTTACAAATTCAGATTCTTTTACCCACTTAAAATTAAGATGTTCCCAAAAATTAACTTTTATATCTGAGTCTTGTCCGGTAAATTCAGCGATAATTAAACCTTGTTTTTGACCCTTATAATCAAACTTATATTTATACTGAGCATTTTTAACTCTATTTTTTTCCACTTCTAAATTCGGAAAAAGATAACGAAACAAGTTTTTATAACTAGCTCTTACTATAAATTTATCAGTATTTAACTCTTCCCGCAACTCTCTTGAGCCAGCTTCTTTTAAACTTTCGCCATCAGTTCCGCCTTGAGGTATTTGCCAATGACCCTTATCATCTCTTCTTTCAATAAGCAGTATTTCTTTTTCGAAATTATTAGTATTTCTATAAAGTAAACAGGCGACATTAGGACGATAAAAAAAATGTTTAAAATTAGCCTTTAAAGCTTTGGACAAAAAAACAAAAGTGGCCCGATAAATTCTACGCCATCTTTTTGGCTGCAGAATAAGTCGCCATAACCACTCAAATCCAATAATTCTAAATATTTTTGGAGCTCTTATTATTTTTCCACTTAAAAAATCAAAAGAACCACCAACTGCTAAAGATAAATATAAACTTTTAATTTTTTCTTTATTATGGAAAATAAATTTTTCTTGATAAGGTGAACCAAAAGTACAAAACATTATTTCTGGCGCAAAAGAATTTATTATCTCTAAATCACTCTCTTTTAACTCAATTCCTCTTTCTAAATCTAAAACTAAAAATTTTAAAGCGGGATACTTTTTTTCTAAGACATTTGAAATATCATTTTTTTTAGATAATCCATCTTGCCAATTAGCAATAAAAACTTTTTTATTTTTTAATTCTGCTTCTTTGAGTAACTTCGGTGTTAAATCAGAGCCAGTAATTCTTTTAATTTTTGAACCTTGAAATAAACCAGCTATAACAAGACCAAATCCATCGGCTAAGGCAAGGTCGGCTTTATTTAAAATGTAAAACAATTCTTCGTCCTCATGAGAGGCTAAAATTATTTCCGGATTAGGAGTAACGATAAAGGACGACTTTTTAAAAGACATGAGATTTTCTATCTCATTTAATATTTCTTTCGGTGTTATTTCGCTTATTTTTATTCCCAAAATAATAGGCATATGTTATAATTTAGCTAGCTTAATTTTAGCGTAAAAAAACGCTTCAGTCAAAGATTTTTTTAAACAAAAATAAGCAAAAAATAAAGTAAATTTATGCCAAACTATAAAAGAATTTCTGAGCGAATCGAAGAACTTAAAATCGATAATCCGCGTAATGTTACCCCTGGTATTCGCTGGATAAATATCACTAATGCCGGAAAAAACGAAATAAATTATTTACGAAAAAACTATATTTTTGATCTTGGCCACTTACGATCCGTAGCTGCTTCAATGATATCCCAAAGACCATTAATATTACGTGGCCCAAAATATCTTTTTTTAATTCTCCATTTTCCTGGCATGAAAGACGGGCGAGTTTTTTCCGGTGAAATAGATTTTTTTATTGGTCACGGATTTTTAGTTAGTGCCCATAATAATAATTTGCCGGTAATGCGAAATTTTTTCGATACCAGCAAAAAAGATCCAAACGCCTTAATTTCTTTTTCTCAAGAATCTTCTGCGGTTTTACTTTATGAAATTTTAGGTAGGTTAATTCGTGACTGCTATCGTTTACTTGATGAAAATAGTTTAGAAATAAAACATGTTGAAGAAATGATTTTTTCTGGTCAACATAGCCGAGTGGCACAAAACATCTTAAACTTGCGTAGTAATATTATTAATGTTCGCAAGATAATGCAAAACCATAAAAATATCTTTAAAGAACTAAGTGATATGAAAAGTTCTTTAGTAGATCAGGCGGCGATTAAAAAATATTATAATGATTTAACTGATAATTCTAAAAGGCTTTGGGAAATGCTTGATAACCAAAAGGAAATGGTAGAAGCAATATATGAAACAAACGAATCGCTAGTTAATACTCGCATGAATTCAATCATGAAAACCTTAACAGTTTTTTCAGTTATCGTCTTTCCTTTAAATCTTTTAGCCGCTGTTTTTGGCATGAACACTATTTTTATGCCTTTAGTTGATCATCCTCATGGTTTTTGGCTTATTGTTGGTATGATGCTTGTCGGTATGACTTTTATGATTGGTGTTTTTAAATATAAAAGATGGATTTAGCTTTTAATATAGCTTAAATAAAAAAGAAGCCCTGCTTTTGTAGCGAGGGCTTTTTTGTAATTAATTTTCGGACTATAAACCAAATAAGGAGAGTCGCAGGCTTTTAAAGTAGTTGCTATAAAACCTGGATTTACTCATGTTTCCGGAGTAAACTTCCGAGCGACTATTGTCTGCTCCGTAGCGAAGATCTAAGATTTTACCCTTAAATTCAGTCATACTCATCTCAACAGAGCCCCAAAGCGGAAAATTCGGCACCAAATTAAGCCCTACGTAAGAAGAGTATAAACCGCTTTCTAAGCGATAACGGAAAAATGATTTATTTGTATAATCATTTTCCAGACGAAAGAAGAGTTTTATCTTCTCCTGACCGGCTAAAACTTCAAAACGGAAATAATTGTCGCCGCTTTTTCCCGGTAAAACTTGATTTGAGTAATCTCCTTGAGGAATAAGCTCCCCTGATTCAGCGTCAAAATAGAAAACTGCAATATCCTTTTTTTCCTTTTTGATGAAAACTGAACCAGAAAAATCCGCCCAACTACCATCAGCTACTTGAATAGCAATTTTATGTTCATCGCTTTTGTCTAGTTGAAAACGGGCACCGATGTATTTTCCGACATCGCTCGTTTTTTCCGGCAAGCCTTGAGCATTAATTATGAAATTAAGGTCGCTGGCTGGAATAAGTTCTGCTACCCAGTCATTCATCGTTCCTAAAAAATAATAGGAATCACTACTTGCGAAGCGAAGTCTTTCTTTAGAAAGTAGAACTAATATTTCCCATTTACCGTTACTTAGTTTATTGGAAAACATTTTTACTGGATCATTAGTTGAAATGTCTAAAACGGAAGTAACTTTAAAAGTTTTATTAAGTGTATTTCCGTCTGAAAGTTTTATTTCAACTTTTACTTCAAATTCTCCGAGTCCAGAAAATGTATGAACAATTTCTAATTGATCATAAGTTTTTCCGTCTAAACGCCAGAAGGCCGAAGAGATTGAGTAAGTTTTGCTTTCTAAATAAAGCAAGGTAGCTATTCCCTGCTGAACATAAAATTCGCCACTTTCCGAAGAATAACCGTTGGCTGATTTTAAAGTAATCTGCGACGACTCAAAATCCGACTCAGGAAATTCAACGCAGGATGTAAAGGAAAAAATCATTGATATCCAGAAGGATAGCAATAAAACCGAAATCATTTTTTGCTTCTTCATGATAATTTGGAGCTCTTAACTCCTTGTTTTTGTTTATGTTTATGTAATTTTTAACGAACTGTAAAAACTCTTTATATTATTTTTGATATAAATTTAAAGTTTCTTGGCTAATATTTTCCCAGTTGAAAACTTTCTCAACTCTGGTTTTTGATTTCTCACCCATGGCCAACATTTTTTCCTTATCTTTAAGAATTTCTTGAAGTGCTCTTTTTAAGTCGCTAACATTTTTTGACTCAAAATAAAGAGCTGTGTCTCCAGCCGCTTCCCGATTAGCTGATATTTCGCTAGCTAAAATAGGTAATCCATAAGCCATGGCCTCAAGTAATGATATTGATAGCCCTTCCATTTCAGAAGACTGAACAAAAAGACCAGCCTGAGAATATAAGGCCGCTAAATTATCGCCGCCTTGGTTGCCGGTAAAAATAATATCTTTATTTTCAGCCGCAATTTTTTTAAGATCGTCAGAAAATTCTCCATCACCAACAATAACTAATTTAAAATTAGCAGCTAATAAATTATTTTTTTTCAAATAGCTAAAAGCTTCGATTAAATACTGAATTCCTTTTAACCTAATTAAACGAGAAATACTAACAATATATTGACCACTTTCTAAACCAAACTCTTTTAAAACAGAAAAATCATTAGCAGTTTTTATAAAAGCGCCGTTGGGAATTACCACACTATCTCTTCCATGGCGTTGATTTAAGTAATCACGCATTAAAGGGGTAAGAACAATAACTTCATCAGCAAAACGACACATAAGTTTTTCGCCAAGCTTTAACATAAATTTAGCAAAACTTCCCCATTTGTCATTTCCATAATCAAAGCTATGTAGAGTTGCTATAATTTTTGTTTTAGGACGAATCATTTTAGGAATCCAGGATAAAAGAGATGGTCCGATGCCGTGAAAATGAATAACATCAACTTTTTTTCTCATAGCATCTAAAACGGATAAAAAGCTATGAGTGATAGCAGCTAAATTTTTTGTATTAATAAAAGGCAGATGAACCAAGTGAACACCTTCCCATTCTGTAATTTTTTCATCAAGATAATTCTTTCGATTATAGACAAAAACAGCCTGACCTTTTTGAGCCAGAAAATAAGCCAAGCTTTCAACGTGACGATCAACGCCCCCGCTTTTAGCTGGTATTCCTTTTTGTCCGATTAAAGCTATTTTCATAAATTATTTTAACCTGTTATTATAATATATTTTTTAAATTTTGTAAAGTGATTATAGCATATTTTAATAAAAAAGTCAAGCTTTTTCAGATTGACTTAAGGTGAGCTTGGATTGCTACTTATTTAAAGCATGATTTCAAGCCTTAAAAATAAGCAAAACCAAAGTTTTTTATGTAAATTTTAACTAAAATTAGCTAAAAATAAAAAAGCCCCCGATACAGACTATCCCGTATAAGGGTCTTTTTTTCCTAACACTATAATTATTTCAACTTCTCAATCCACTCCCCAGCCTCAAGATTAAATCTCTCTTTATTACTATCTAAAATCTTTTTGCCTGGAGGTAAAACTTCGGCTAAAGGATTAACTTTAACGCCATTTTTTACCATCTCATAATGCAAATGTGGCCCCGTTGAGAAGCCCGTAGAGCCGACGTAGCCAATGATATCACCTTGCTTAACTCTTTGCCCACTTTTAACTGCATAACGCGAAAGATGAGCATAATTTGTTGTATAGGTGCCGTTATGGCGAATACTAATAAAATTTCCATAAGAACCGTTCCAGGAAGCTCGAGCGATAGTTCCGTCACCAACCGCTCTAATCGGAGTTCCCATAGGCGCCGCGTAGTCAATCGCCCTGTGACCGGTTGAAACATTAAAAGCTTCAACATATCTTAAGCCAGTCGTAAAACCAGATGAAATATATTTAAACTCAACCGGAGCTTTTAAAAACATCCTTTGTACCGAATTCCCTTCCTCGTCAAAATACCCTTTATTATCATCGCTCTCCTCAAAATAAAATAATTTATATTCCGTCCCGTTATTATTATACTTAGCCGCTAAAATTTTTCCCGGCATAATAAATTCATCGTTTAAATAGCGTTCCTCATAAATAAATTTAAAAGTATCACCGGTTTTAGTATCCATGGAAAAATCTAAGGTCCACTGGAAAGCATTAGCGAGTTCAATAATCGCTCGCTCATCAATTCCGGCGTCTAAAGCTGATTGGTATAAACTTGATTCAATTTCCGCTTCTTTAGTGGCAATTATTACTTCATAAGGAATGGCTCTATTCTCAGCTTTAAAAGGAGATAGAATAAATTCGCCAAGTTCATTTTCAGAGACTTCACGACTAACAAAAAGCTCTCTATCATTATCAATTTGGTATAGAAGTGATTTTAATTTATCTGATTTTAAATCATAAGTTAAAATAATTTCCCTACCCTCGCGAACTTTAGCTAAATCGTAATGAGGCAAAGCAATATTATAAAGTTCGTTGCTTAAACTAAGACTAATTCCATTATTACTTAAAAGTTTCCCGAAAGTTGAGCCGCTTTCAATTTTAATTTTTTCCGTTCTTGTAGTTATTGGCTCAGAAATTTCTTGCTCTTCTTGATTTAAAGATGGGCTTTCAAAATTATTAGAACCGGTCGCTTTATTTTTAACAAATAAAAAAATTCCTAAAGCAATTAAAACAATAGCGCTAATTATAATTATGTTTTTATGTGATTTTATGGTTTGCATGAATTTAAATTATTAATTTTATTCTTGATTGGGAATTCCACCTATCATAGCAGCGCCCTGGGTGTAGAGGGATTTTACTTCATCTTCTGAAATAGC
>CAZDYJ010000014.1:0-20112 GCA_964509735.1 uncultured Gammaproteobacteria bacterium | reverse complement strand
TGTCAAGCGGGCGGAACTTGGTCAGGAACATATACTTTAACATCTCCTTGTTCAAATGTTGCTTCAAGAGTAAGACACTCAATTAGCTCCTCTTGTACTAGTGCTAGTTGCTCCAGTGAGACTCAATATTGCCAATCAAATAATACCTGGAGCCCTAATAATTATAGTGCGACAAGTTGCGTAGTTAATACTTGTGCGGCTGGAACATATTGCAGTAACGGAACTTGTTCTAATTGTGGTACTGGTCATTATTGCACCGGTGGATCAGCTAGAGCAGCTTGTCCAGCTGGCCGTTACGGTTCAACCGCTAATTTAACTAGCAGTACTTGCACGGGCGCTTGTTCGGCCGGATATTATTGTCCATCTGGTAGTACTTCAGCTACTCAAAATGCCTGTGCCACGGGAACTTATTCGGCAGCTGGAGCAAGTAGTTGTGCCTTATGTCCTGCCGGAACATATAATACAGGAACAGCAAATACCAGTTGCCCTAACTGCTCGGCAGGTAGTATCGGCTCCCTTAGTTATAGTAATATAGCAAACGGATCAAGCCAAACAGTAAGTCAGGGAGTTTGTTATAGGAGTGGGGCTGGTCAATTTTCAGCTACTATTTCCTGTAGCAATGGAACAGCTTCTGTAACTTCTGGATCAGCTACAACGCCAAGTTGCAGTACTGGTTATCTTTATCGTTTTGGCTCTTGGTATCAAACCACTTATGGTTGTTATGATGCCTGTGTTTTAGCTACTTGTTCCGCTGGCTCGATTGGCGTATCTTACACGAATTTAAGTGGTTTAAGTAGTGGTACAATTACTTTTTATAATTCACAAATGAATCATGGCAATACGACTACTTTTACAAGAGATTTAGGATCTTATACTTGTTCTGCTAATTTCTCTTGTACAGATGGCTCTGTTAGTTTTGTTGCGGGAACAGGGACTTGTTCTTGTAAGTCTGGCTATACAGGAACGGCGCCAAGTTGTACTCTTACTTGTAATGGTGGTTATTATGCTAGTAATGGTAGTTGTGTGGCTGTAGGTCTTGGTTATTATTCTCCCGCTTCTGATTCTCAAAGATATCCTTGTCCAGCTGGAACTTATTGTCCGACAACCACTAATGTTTCTGGAACTAATTGTCCGGCTGGAACTTATAGAAGTTCAACTGGTGCAACCGCTTTATCTAATTGTTTAAATTGCTCTTCCGGATCCTATTCTTCTGCAGGAAGTAGTTCTTGTGCTCCTTGTGCTACTGGATACACCTCTACAGCCGGCTCAAGTTCTTGTAAAACTTGTGCTGGTGGTTACTATAGTACTAATTATGGAGTTTCCTGTGCAGCTGTTGGTCCTGGTTATTATTCACCTATAAATAATTATCAAAGATATAAATGTGCTGGCGGTAGATTTGGTAATACTTACTATAACACAGCTTCTACTTGTAATGGTGCTTGTAACGCTGGTTATTATTGTCCAGCAGGAAGTACTTCAGCTAATGCTAATTCCTGTCCGAGCGGTTCATATTGCGCGTCCGGCTCTGCCTCTCCATCAAACTGTCGAACTGGAACACTTAATCCATATACAAATCAAACAAGCTCAAGCGCTTGTCGATTACCACAAGGAGATTATTGGCTTTCAGGTACTCAATCTTGTAAAACACCTTGTCCTGGACAAAAAACCAACGGAGGATATGTTTATTGCTTGAATAATCATTCCGATCAGCCGTATTCTTGTCAAACCTATTGTTATGGCACCAGCGGAACTGGATGTGTTTATTCTTACTAAGATTAATTATCTAATTCTATAAATCTATGAAAAAAAATAAATTAAAGTTTTTAACTTTTTTATCTCTCGCGTTTTTATTTACTTTTATCTTTTCAGCCTGTTCAATGAGTAAAAATGAGCCGGAAATTATAAATAATGAAAATGAACCGGTAAAAATAGAAGTGGAGCCAGAAATGATGTCTACGGAAGAAAAAGAATTGCTTGGAATAGATATTAATTCAAATGTTCAGGTTTTAGGTAGAGACGAGGAGGGAAATGTTATTTCTTATAAACCGATTAATTCCGATGAAGACATTGTTAAATATCAAGACGAAATAGAGGCTTTATTGCCAGAGTATGATGATAATGAAGTTTTAATCGAAAACGAATTAGATGAAAATATTATATTAGAAGAAACTGAGGGAACGGACTTAATAATTGAATAGTTTGTTTTATAGTTTGAAAATCGCAAGCCCAGTCAATATTTGATTGGGCTTGTCTTAAATATAAGGGTTTGTTATGCAATTATTTTTTGGAATTATTATTTTAGGTGCACCATTTCTATTATTGCTTTTTTTAAAAGATTTAAAAAAGGGTTTTTTGCAAATACTTACTTATTGGAGCGGAGCTATTCTTTTAATTTCTACAATATTACAATTTTTTGGCATATTTGATTATTTTTGGGTATCTTTATCTTTGATTGTTTTTATAGGCATTTTCTTTTATCTTTTTTTTAAATTTAAAAAAGAAGATAAAAAATTAATTAAAAAAATAGATTTTAAAAGATTTTTAAAAAATAATCTTTTTTTTGTTTTCGGTATTTTGCTCATTTCTTTTCAACTTTATTTAGTCCACTATTCTTATACCGGACAAGTTAACGCTTTTCGTGGTCAGCAGGCAGTTGTTGATAAAAATATAGCTTTTCCTTATTATTCTGACGAATGGGTGGGTGTGGCTATGGTTAAAAAAGCGATTAACACTAAAGCTATCGTTTTAGACAATCCTTTAATGAATGGTGGTTATGCTGAATTTCCAAATATTTTTATTTTCTTTTTTATTTTAATTTCTTTACCTCTTTTACTTGTTGGCATTCCAGTTATTTATTCTTATACAATTTTAGGCATTGTTGTTGGGCTTTTAACTTGCTCTGTTTTTTATATTTTTTTAAGGTCACTGGGTTTTAAAAAGTATTTTTCTTTTTTAGGAATGGCCCTGATTCCTTTTATAACAGTAGCCGGAAATGTTCCTGGTTTATGGAATCTAATTCCTTTTTCGCTTGGTTTAATGTTCTTTTTTATTTCTTTAAGTGCTATTTCTTTTAAAGATAATTTTCTTTTTTATACGTCGGTAATACTATCTTTAATTACTTACCCGCCTCTTATTATTTTAATTTTTCCCAGCGTTGTAATTTATTTATTTTTATCCACTAACAAGGAAGAATTTTGGTCTAAAATTTGGTGGTTTTTATTGGCTGTTGTTTTTTTAATTGTAGCTATTATTTTTATTCAATTTGATGACAAGGAAAAGCTTTTTGAATTATTTAAAAGTAGTTTCTGGAGATTTAATCCGGAAAATGGCTGGCAGCCGAGGCATCCTTGGAAAATGCTACCAAGTTTTATTTGGTATTTGTCTTTTTTGGGCATTATTCCTGTATTTAAAAAAGATTTTTTTAAAGAAAATATTAGAAAAATTGTTTTTATTAACATTTTTATCTTAGCTTTTCTTTGGATTTTTTCGTATTTTTATTATAAGCATTTCATAGTTTTAGATATTGCTAAGATATCTGTTATTGCTTCATATTTTATTATTTTATTAGCTGTTTTGGCCCTGTCATTTTTGTATAAATATTTGAAAGATAATTTTTCTAATTTCTTTAGTCAACAATTTTTTAGTGTTTTTGTTTTATTTACTTTTTTATTTTTATTATTAGCTTCTTTTTCTTATACTAAACGTGATAATTGGCGTTATTTATATTTAATTAAAGAACTTGATAATCAGGAAAAATTAGTTTTATATCCTGATCCTCCAATAACAGCTTTTTTAACAGAAGATGATTTAAAACTTTTTAGTTCTTTTTCTAAAAAAAGATTTATTAGTGACCCCTGGAAGGGTTTAGTTGTTGGAGCAGCGAGCGGTAATTATCCAGTTGATTCAAAGGTTTCTATTGTTAGTAATAATTTGATATCCTATGAATTTTTTAAAGGGTTAAATTGTGCTAATAAAAAACAAGTTTTCCTAGATTTAAATATTAGATATGCTTACACAGAAGATCTTAATTGTCCGGGGTTTATTTGGCAGGGAAGAAGTTCTGAGGGTTTAAATCTTTATAAATTTGATCCGTCTTTATGAATGAAATAAAAAAAACACCAAAAATATCAATTGTATTGCCTTGTTTAAATGAAGCCGTGGCTTTGCCAACTTGCTTAGATAAATTATATTCTTTAAGATCTTTGCTTGGTGATTTTGAAATAATTTTTGTTGACAATAATTCAGATGACGGAAGTGGCGAAATTATTAAATCTTGGATGCCTAAATTTCCCGAAATAAAACTTGTTAAAGAGAGAAGAAGGGGTTATGGATTCGCTTATTTGGCCGGATTTTCTTATTCACTTGGCGATTATGTTTTTATGGCTGACGCCGATGCTTCTTATGATTTTTCAGAAATTCCTAAATTTATTTCAATTTTAGAATCTGGTGCTGATTTAGTTATTGGCAATCGTTTTTCCGGGAAAATGGATAATAAATCAATGCCTTTTTTACATCGTTATATTGGAAATCCTTTTCTGTCTTTTTTAGTTCGTTTATTTTTTAAGGCCAGAGTTAAAGATGTTCATTGCGGAGCCCGAGCGATTAAGCGGAATGTTTTTAATAAATTAGATTTGCGAACCGGCGGAATGGAGTTTGCTTCTGAAATGATAATTAAGGCGGTTAAGCTAGGTTTAATTATTAAAGAAGTGCCAATTTCATATTATCCCAGGTTAGGGGAGTCAAAGCTTAATTCTTTTCAAGATGGTTGGCGACATTTACGTTTTATTATGTTAAATTCCCCTTTATTTCTTTTTTTCATTCCCGGGGTCTTTCTTTTTTTAATTGGTTTATTTGGTGCTTTTATTTTTTATTTTTTTCAACCAAAAATTT
The DNA here is from genome assembly GCA_964509735.1 of uncultured Gammaproteobacteria bacterium. Classification (GTDB taxonomy): domain Bacteria; phylum Patescibacteriota; class Patescibacteriia; order Patescibacteriales; family UBA12465; genus UBA12465. Next base: position 15,222 of record CAZDYJ010000014.1, on the reverse strand, counting down.
TTGGTATAGCCTTTGATTATCATCCTTTTTTTGTTTTTGCCGCCGCTATTTTAATTGGTTACCAGTTAATAATTTTTGCTTTATTTTCTAAAATATACGCCATTAATCATTTAGGCGATCGCAATAAATTTATTGAATCTTTCTTTGGCAAATTAACAATTGAAAGAGTTGCCCCGATTGGTTTAATTATTTTTATTTTTGGACTGCTTATATTTCTTTTAATATTTATTAATTGGATTAAAAATGATTTTAATTCTTTGATGCAGGTTAAAAACTCTATTTTAGCTTTAATATTTTCGGTTATTGGCTGTGAAACACTTTTTTCTGCTTTTATGTTTAGTATTTTAGGAATTAAAAGAAAGTAATATGAAAATAGCCATTTTTCATAATTACATGGACAATATTGGCGGGGCAGAAATAGTAGCCCTCTCTTTAGCCCGTGGCTTAGAAGCTGATTTATATACAACAAATATTTCTAAAGAAAAAATAGTTAAAATGGGCTTTGCAGATGTTTTGCCTCGAATTTATTCGATTGGCAAGCTTCCTAAAAAAGCTCCTTTTAGACAGCAGATAGCTTTTTGGCGGTTCAGATATTTAAAAATAAAAGCTTATGATTTTTACATTATCGCTGGCGATTGGGCTATGTCAGCAGCTGTAAATCATCAACCTAATATTTGGTACGCTCACAGCCCCTTAAACGAATTATGGGAGTTTAGAGAATTTATTAGAAATAGTTTACTTAAATCATGGAAAATTTCTCCTTACGACGCCTGGGTTTGGTTTAATAGAAAACTGACTTTAAAATATTCTCGTTCAGTTAATATTTGGTTAGCTAATTCACAAAACACTAAAAATAGAATTAAAAAATATTATCATCAAGAAGCACAAGTCGTTTATCCGCCAGTTATTTGTGCTGATTATAAATCAGAAAAAGAAAGTAATAAGCAGGGTTACTGGTTGTCAGTAAATCGCTTAATAAATCATAAAAGAATAGAATTGCAGTATCAAGCTTTTTCCAAATTACCACAGGAAAAATTATTAGTTGTTGGTAGCTACGAAAAAGGCGTTGAGCAGTTTGAGGAGTATAAAAAATATTTAGACTCTATTAAACCTGGTAATGTCGAGGTTCTAAGTTGGCTTGACTATGAAGACTTGAAAAATGTTTATCAAAAATCTAAAGCATTTTTAACGACAGCGGCTGACGAAGATTTTGGTCTAACAGCGATTGAAGCTTTTGCAGCCGGAAAGCCGGTTCTTGCCCCGAATGAGGGTGGTTACAAGGAAAGTGTGGTTTTAGGAACTGGAAAATTAATTGATAATATTAATTCAGATAAAATTGTCCAAGCAATTAATGAAATTAATCAAGATTTACAAAAAAATCCCGATAAATATCGAGATAATTGTTATAAGAGAGCTCAAGACTTTGATGTTTCTGTTTTTATTAAAACCATCAAAGAATTAATCAGTTCTTATTTGGCTCATAAATAATTTTTCTAATTTTTTAGTTTCCGTTTGGATATTAAAGTCTCTAACAATTTTTTTTCTAGCCTCTTGGCCGATTTTTAAAAGTTCTAATTCACTTAAATTATAAATATTTTTTATTTTTTCTGCCAAAGCTTGGCTATTTTTTTCTGGCACCAGAAAACCATTTTTATTTTCCTCAATTAATTCTTCAATCCCCGATATTTTACTGGTTATTATTGGTTTTTCTAAGGCCATTGCTTCTTTTATAACATTTGGCAATATATCTCTATCACCGTTTTTGGCAACAAGACAAGGCAGAATCATTATATCCGACCTTTCAATCATGAGTTTTATTAATTCGTGTTTTTTAGGTTTAACTATTAAAACACAATCATTTAAATTATATTTTTTAATTAATTTAATGTACTTTTCTTCTAATAAACCTTTGCCGACTAATTTTAAGGTAAATTTAAAATTAAGATTTTTTAATATAAACAAAGCTTCTAATAAATATTCTATTCCTTTTTTTTCAACGAAACGAGCAATGGAAATTATTTTAAGTTTTTCCGACTTTTGCCATTTTTGAGATTTTTTAAAAATTTCTGTATCAACCGCACTGTGAATTATCTCAATAGGAATATTTAAGCCAAATACTTTTTCTATTTCTTTCTTATTTTTTTTAGAAATTACTACAAAAGCTCTAGATTTTTTAAAGTTATCAATATTTTTTAAAATGTTTTCTCTATTGTCTTGACTGTATAGTTCTAGTGCCCTAAAAGCGCATAAAAAAGGGGCTTTATTTATTTGAGCTATATCAAGTCCAGTATTTACTTTATGATAATGAGCGAAAGGGCAGTAAACAATGTCAATTTTTAAATTATATTTTTTTAAAGATTGTGCCGCTAAATAAGAGTCTAGTTTTTCCCAAAAGTTTTTATTTATTATTTCTTTCTTATTTGAAAAAACAATTTTTAATTCTTTTAAGCATTGACCTGGCTTAAATAATATATTTAAAAATAATTTTTTTATAAAATCGATTAATTTAAAAAAACCACGACTATATTTAATAGTCGCAATAACTTTATTTGAAAGATTATATTTAAGATATTTTTCGTGAACATCTTTTTTACTGATTTTAGCTTGATAGTCAGTTAAAATCCAAATATCATGCCCTAATTTTTTAAGCTCAGCTATCTCGTTAAGGATGAATGTCTCCGAGCTTATTTTAGGAAAATCTCTTAAAAGATATAATATTGTCATGTGCTTAAATTTTTATAATATTCAACAATTTTCTTTGTCTCTCCTTGTTTGATCATTTTACCGTTTGTTAAAAGAATTGCTTGGGTACAATAATTTTCGATTAAATTTAAATCATGACTAACTAAGATTACTGTTAATCCGCCACTTATTAATTTTTCCATGCTAGATATAGCTTTATTCTTAAATTCTAAATCACCGCCAGAACCGAAAACCTCATCTAGTAATAATATATCTGGTTTTTGATAATCAAAGAAAAAAATAGTTATAGAAAATCTTAAACGATTAAGCATTCCTGAAGAGAGCTGGAAAACTGGAGTTTGGCGAAATTCATTTAATCCAGCATAATTAATAATTTTATCTATTTTTTCTTTAATTTGAAAATTGTTTAAGCCAATTAAAATTCCCGCCAATTCGATATTTTTTAAAACACTTAGTTTAGGTTTTAAACCTAAACCAAAACCACTTATATAAAGAACTTTACCGTCAACACTTATTTGCCCTGAATCTTTTTGGTAAATTCCCGCTATTAATCTAAGTAAAGTACTTTTTCCAGAACCATTAGGACCAATAATGCCTAAATTTTCTCCAGCCAGCAAATTAAAAGATACATTATTTATTATGTTTTTTCTCTTTTTAGTCTGATAGCCAAAAAAATCTAAAAATCGACCCAATAAATTATTATCTCGCCCTTTTCTTATTAAAAAAGATTTGCTTAAATTTTGTATTTTTAAAATTGTTTTATTTTTAAGCATATTATATTTTTTCCGCTAAGTGGTTTTTATACCTGGTAAATATTATTTTACCGAAAATAAATATTGTTATTGAGAATATAGCAAGTCCAAAAATGATTAAAGGGTCTGGAGTTTTGGAATAAATAATTACAGAACGAGCACTTTCTAAGAAATAAAACAGAGGGTTAAAAAGGTTTATTTTATAAAGGAAAGTTTCAGGACTTAATATGTAGAAAATAGGACTGCCGAGAAAAAGTATTTGACTAACAATTGACCAAACATTTTCCCAGTCATTTACATAAACACCAATAACGGAAAAAATAAATGATAAGCCAGTTATCATTAATATGAAAAAAAATAAAATTAGTGGATAAAAGATTAATCCAACTAAAGATACTTTTAAAAATATTGCTATTAAAAACAATATAGCAATTTCAAAAACATGAGAAAATAAAAACTGAAAAGAGTTGGCAATAACTAAGGATTCTAAATTTATATCATTGCTAGCCTTTATTAAACTTGCATTACCGGTGATTGTTTTAATCGCCTCGTTTAAAGTTTTCTTGAAAAAATTAAAACCACTAATTCCTATAAAAAGATAAAGGGAGTAGTAGGGTATTTCAGCACTAATTACCGCCGCTTGCCTGATAACCATGATAATGGCAAACATAGCTAAGGGATTTAAAAGGTACCAAAAAATCCCCAGATAACTACCTTCAATTCTGAGCTGGAAATTGATTTTTGCTAAAGCAAAAGCCATTTTTATGGTTTTAAGGATTTTTGTCATACTTTAGTTCCTATTATTTAATAATAGCATAATTTTTTTTTAAAGTAATTATCTTTTTTATTTATTTATTATACATTAGCCATTTTTTTGACCATTTAGAGTTTTCGGGCTATAATTTAACTATAATTTTTCTAAAAATGAAGATGAAAAAAATTTCTTTTTTGCAGTTTGTGTTAATTGTCGTTATGGCAATGGTTATTTTATTTTACTTCTTTTTTAATTTTGAAAAAGAAGATTTTAAAGAAACACGCTTTATTGTTAAAAATAATCAGATATTTGATGTTTTAAAAAACAGCCCCTTTAAAATTAAGGGAATAGTTTATTCCCCCTATTATCCAGGAGAAACCGGAGGAGAGAATTTACCGAATGACGATAGATATTTTAGCCATCTAAAGGAAATGAAAAATATGGGGGTAAATTCAATATCTCTTTTTCCTCAAAAAATGCCAACCAATTTTTTTAAAGCCTTAGATGATGAGGATCTTTTTTACGCTCAAATTATAAATATTAATCTTTACGACGGAACAGATAGTTCTGATTTATTAAATTCTAATTATCAAAGTAAAGTTAGCGAGTATATAAAAGAAATAATCGATTATAATTATCAAGAGGGGCGACCGGAGAGATTGCTTTATTTTGCTCTTGGATACGAAATTAATCCTGGCTATCTTTATTTAACAAACACCTTAAATCGCCAAATAATCAATTATCAGGGTAAATTTTTAAACATTTCTAATCGATATCCGGTAGAAATAGCTTTAGCTAAGTTATTAGATATGGCTAAAGATTATGAGCAAGAAAAATATGGCCGAACTAGTCTTTATGCTCATATTTCTTTTCCCGCTTATAGTATCTTAGATAAAGAAGTTTCTGTTCATAATTTAAAAACATCTTCAAGTTCAACTCCTTTTGATTTTTTTGATATTTTTGCTATAAATATTTATCCTTCCTATTTTTATAACTCAAGTGATAATTTAGAGTTCGATGAAAACAATTCATCTTTTAGCGGGTATGTTCAAAATTTATTGGAAAAGATTGATAAACCTTTAATTATTACAGAGCTCGGATTATCTTCGGCTGGCGAGATTAAATATCCCAGCGTCCCAGCTTATAAAGATAATAGCCAAGAAGCGGTAGCTGATTTATACATGAGAGCTAATAAGGATATTTTAGAAGCCAGTGCTAAGGCGTTAAAAAATTCTGCTGGCCGAGATAATTTTAGTGGTTTTTTCTTTTTTGAATTTATGGATGAATATTGGAAGAATGGGGAAGAAGAAAATGATTCACTGCAGCAAAACCCAAATGACCCAGAGGAATGGTATGGGATTTTTAGCATTAAAGATGGCGGTTCTGGCTTTTATAAAATTGAACCAAAGCAAGTTATTTTAGAAGCCGTTTTAAATATTTTTAAATAATTTATGTCAGAAATTTTATTGCAGATAAATCTTATATCTTTAGTTTATTTATCCATTTTTGCCTTTTTATTTGTTTTTCTATCAGTTCTATTTTTATTTTCTAAAAAGAAATCTAAAAATAAGGCAAAGGACTCAGATCAAGATATTTCTATTTTAGTTCCATCTTTAAATGAAGGTTCTTTAATTATTGATTTATTAAAATCTTTATCTCATCAAGATTGTCATAATTATTTAAACATTTTTATTTTAGTAAAAGACTTAGAAGACACGTCTATTGATCATTTGGAAAAATTTTACAATTTAGAAATCAAAGAAGCCTTAAAACAGCAAAATAAATTAAATATCTTTAAAAACAACCGATTATCAGTTTATTTAGTTGCCTGCGGTTTTGATTCCAAGCAAAAAAAATTAAACCATATTATACCGGACATTAGCAGTGATTTTATAGCTATTTTAGACGCTGATCATCGTCCGAGTGTAAACTGGTTGTCATCTTCTTTAACTTGTTTCTCTAGTGAAAAAATTTCCTTTGTTCAAAGTCGACGTGGTCCCTTAGATTTATCATCCTTGCCTCAAATTTGGGATTCAGTTCAAAATCATATTGGCAATGAAATGTTAAATAGATCTCTTGATTTTTTAAAAGCTAATATTTTTTTCACTGGAACAGCCGCTGTTTTTAAGGCCGAAGTTTTGAAAAAAAATTTATTTTCCGATTCAATTACCGAGGACACCGAACTCTCTTATCGACTTTTATTAGATAAGCATAAGTCTTTATATAATGAAGAAGCCGTATCTTATGAAGAGGTAGCGCCAACTTTAAAATCATTTGTCATGAGACGAAGGCGTTGGAGTGCTGGACATAATGGCGTTTTTTTAAAGAATCTATTAAAAGTTTTTAAAGGTCAGGCTTCTTTGGCTCAAAAATTAATCACATTTTTTCATGGTCAGTTTTACTTTATTCCTTTAGTTGTTTTAATTCTTATTTTAACGCGCGGTATTCATTATTTTGATCAAATTGCTTTTAACCATAAAATAGTTGTTATTCTCTTATCAATATTTTTTGCTATTTTACTATCTTTTATATTTAAATCGGGAAAGAGAATTAGTTTTAGGGAATTTTTAGCTTCGTTTATTTGGATTTTTCCTCAATTATCAATTTTGTCTATAGCAGTTTATTATTTTGCTTCCTGGGAGAGTTATTATTATATTTTAAGTTTTCCTTTAGAAAAAAGATATTTATTATGGAATATAGTTTTATATTTCTCTCCTTTATTAGCTGTTTTATTTTCTATTATCAAAAGAAGGGAATTTCGCTCCTGGTCTAGTTTATGGTTTTTAATAACATATCCAATTTCTTTGTTTTTTGATATTTACGCCGGCATTTTAGGCTTTTTTGATTTTTTAGTTGGTAAGTCAACTTGGTCAAAAATAAAAAGAAATAATAAGTATTCAGCTAATTTAATAAACAAAGAACTTAGCCTTGACTGGCAAGCTAAGAAGGGTAAACAAAAAAATGGACGCACTTGGTTTCTATTACTCATTTCTTTTATTGCACTAGCTATTTTAACTAATGATTTATTGGCAATAAATAATTGCGGTCAAATAGAAAAATTTTTATGGAAACCTTTAATTATAAAACCTCAGTCGGAATTAAATTTAAATATTGAGATAAGTAAAAAAGTTAATGATTCAAATCCAGAGAATTTAATTATTCGTGGTCGAGCAGATTTAAACGGTGTGTTTGATGGATTTTATTTAATTAGTCATTTAAACGGAGAAAAATACGGGCAAGAAGAAATTAAAAATGGCAGTCTTGATTTTTTTGAATATGAAGTACCGCTTGGTTTTGATAGTTATAATTTAGTTGTTAATATTTATTCTAGCGGACTTAAAGCACAAAATGTTTGTCATAGGCAAATAAAAATTTCTAATACTTTAAAAGAAATTATTAATGGCGAGTTTTATTTGAACAAAGAAAAGTTTTTAATTAAAGGCATGATTCCGTCTTTTTTGGGAAACAATATAGACCTGGATATGAAATCTGGATTTAAACAAATTAAAGAAATAGGAATAAATGCTTTAAGATTTTATCATGGAGCAACTGATAAAATAATTCAAGAAGCGGCAAATAACGATTTATTAATTATCGATCAACCAGATAGCTCTACTTGGAATAATTTTAATATCCAAAATGATTATCAGGTTAAAAATTTTCTTAATCGTTATGAGAGAGCAGTTAAAAGGCAAGAGGGAAATCCTTACGCCCTTTTAACAGGAATAGGAAATGAATGGGAATTGTCAAATCCCGCTCCTCAATTAGCTAGCTCTGTTTACAAAATAATTCAGGAAGCTAATTTAAGGGTTAAAAATTTTCCCAACTCTTATTCAACATATTTAACTTTCATTAATTACCCAGTTGATATTTTGGCAATTAATATGCTAGACAGCGGCGATACTTATTGGACTAAAGTTTTAGAAAATTTAAAAGACAGTGGTCAGATGTTTTATGCTAGTGAAATAGGCGGTTTTGTGGCTTTTAGGGAAAAAAATTATCCAGAATTACGTTATAATAGATTATCTTATGAGTGGAATAAGTTATTAGCTGCCGGTGGAATTGGGGCTAATTTTTATCAATCACACGATAACTGGGCACAGCCCTTACCAGCCTCGGGTGGCTATAATGATCCTAATAAAGCAGAGCATTATGACGATCTACGCGGTTTTTGGGATCATAAGAATGAAGAAAAAATAGAATTAAGAGCTTTAAAAGAAATTTTATCAGACTTAAAAATAGTTGATGATTTTGCTGGGCGGGACATTGGTTGGTGCGAGGATGGTTTAAATATTAGTTTGCAAAATATTAGAGAATATAAATTAAAAGGAGTTATTTTAAAAGATGATAATAATGAAATATCTTTAGGTGATTTTTTACCGAATGAAATTAAGGAAGTGTTTATTCCTTATCAATTTTTACTGAAATGGGATGGTGAAAAAGAATTAAAGTTTAGTTATACTACTCATTCTGGTTTGAAAAATTATTCTAATATATTTTTCACCAATCCTTGTTTAAGTGATAAGGTTAAAATATTAAATAATGACAAAATGATTAAAGAAGAAGGAGGATCTTTTGTGAAAGGAGATTTAATTAATTCTAATTACTTAAATTTTGTCGTACCCCTTTCTTGGAAAAAATTCTCTTTAAATGGTCAAGATTATGAAAATAATCAAACATATTATTCTTTGCCGGTGTCTGGGCCATATTACGATGTAATTGATTTTGAATATTCAAAGGATGCTTATGTTTGGCAAGAATATGAATCAGGTGTGGATATTGGTGGCGGACTTTATTATTTTAGATTTACTTGGCCAGATGTTTTAGGTAATGATTCCTATTTAATTATAGATGGTAGTGGCACTGATTTAATTAATTTTGATTTAAAATTTGGCAAAAAAGAAGTTCTTGCTCATAGCTATCGGGAAAATATTATTCATATTTCTGAAATCAACAACCCAAAACCAGGCGATATTATTAAATTTTCTTTGAATAGAAATATGACTCATTATGTCGATCGAAAAGTGGTGGCTAGTAATTTTCAAGTTCCGTCCTTATTTAAAAATGATGTTATTGTAGATTTAGCTAGACCAGTTATTTTTTCGCTTACAAGTTTTGAAATTAAGCGTCTTGATTAGTTTTTATATTTTTGTAAAAGAATCTTTACCATATTTTTATAAAATGCTATAATTATTTATATAAGAAATTAATCTTTAATTTTTCTAATTATCAAAAATATGAAAAAAGTGTCTCCAATTATGATTATTTCCTGGCTGATTATTGTAATCGGTGGGATTTATTTACTCGTTCTTTTGTCAAGAGATAAAACCGTTTATGAGAATAATCAAATTAATGAGTCTCAAGAAAATTCAGCAATTGAAAACATGAATGAAATTAATGAAGCAGAAGAAAATGTAATAGGTGATGCAGAAGTTTCTGCCCTACCTTTAAGCGATTTTACTCCTGAATTAATGACTAAAGAGGAAAAGATGGGACTAGGTTTGTCAGAAGATTTAAATGTTATGGTTTTGGGAAAAAGCCAAGACGGAACAATAACTTCTTACGAAATATTGGTTGATGAAATATCTACCCCACCTTTAACCGCGGAAGAAGTTGAAGTACTAGAAGAAATAATTGTTGAATAAAATTAAATAAATATAAATATGAAAAAAAACTTAGTTGGTCCTATTTTAACAATTATCGCCTTTGCTTTACTGACAGCGATTTTTGTTTATTTTTTCGTTTCTTTAAATAGACTTGAAAAAAAGACAGTTGAAATTAGTAATGCTACCGCTGCAAACTCTGGTCAGGTTTCAGCTATTGTTAATTTTTTTAATTCTAACTTAAATGCCTCTCAGCAATAAATTAAATAAGCCGGTTAAAAAAACTTATTCTTACCGGTCCGTTAATAATAACAATAATAATATGAAAAAAGATTTCGTTCTTCCTTTAGTTGCCGGAATAGTTTTAGGTGCTCTACTTATGATTTTTTGGCAATTTAATGTTCGTCTAAATAATACTCGCACTGCCTTAGCACAAATTGAACAGGCAACTATGCAGAACTCTACCTCTATTAATGAAATTGTTAATTTCATTAATCAAGCTACAGGTCAAACTGGAGCTCAAACTGGGGCAACTGGAACAGAGACTGCTCAATAATTTTTGAAAAATATTTAGGAAAAAAGCCCTGTTTTTTACAGGGCTTTTGTGTTATAATAGCTTTAGAATTAAAAGAAAAAAATAATTTATGGATTTTATTTCCGCTGAAAAAAGAATTGAAAAGTTGAAAAAAGAAATTGATTTTCATCGTTATAATTATCATGTTTTAGATAAAGAAACTTTGAGCCCAGCCGCTTTAGATGATTTAAAAGCGGAGCTTTTTCGTTTGGAGAATGAATTTCCTAAATTAATTACTCCTGACTCTCCGACTCAAAGAGTGGCCGGCGAAGTTTCGGAAAAATTTAAAAAAACAAACCACTCTTTACCGATGATATCTCTTTTTGATGCTTTTTCTGAAAACGATATGTTGGCCTGGCAAGAGCGAAATGAAAATTATTTAAAAAGAAAATTAGCGGCTAGTTATTACTGCGAATTAAAATTAGACGGCCTAGCGATAAATATTAGATATGAAAAGAGCTTATTTAATTTAGCAGCTACAAGAGGCGATGGGAGGGTCGGTGAAAATGTTAGTGCTAATGTGCGAGCTATTTCCAGTGTGCCGCTTAGTTTAAGAGTACCTGATAAAGATGAGCTCTTAAAAATAGGCTTAAAAGAAGCTGAAGCAGATAGTTTACTTAAAATTATAAAAGAAGGGCGAATTGAGTTAAGAGGGGAAGCAATAATGACAAAAAAAGTATTTGCTGAGCTAAATAAAAAATACGCTCAAAATGGCAAAGCTTTACTTGCTAATACTAGAAATGGTGTGGCTGGCTCTATCCGTCAACTTGATCCAAGAATTTCCGCCGAGAGAAAGATTGATTTTTATGCTTATGACTTAATTTTAAGCGACTTAAAGGGTGATATTTTGCCTCGAGGCGAGATTGTAAAAAGTCGGGAAATGGCTGATAAATTAGCGGCTTTAATTGGTTTTAAAACTTTAAAATATAATCAGTTAGGGCTTGATTTAAAAGAAGTTTTTTCTTTTTATAAAAACATTGAAAAAAAACGAGATAGCTTGCCTTTTGAAATTGATGGCGTCGTTGTTAAATTTAATGACTTGAAAATGTGGGATGTTTTGGGGATAGTCGGTAAAGCACCAAGGTATATGATGGCTTATAAATTTTCCGCCGAACAGGCGACGACTAAAATTCTTGATATCGTTTGGCAGGTTGGGCGAACAGGAGCTTTAACACCGACGGCTGTTTTGGAGCCGGTAAGAGTTGGCGGAGCTTTAATCAGTCGTTCAACTTTACATAATTTCGATGAGATAAAAAGACTTGATTTAATGATAGGGGATACGATTGTAATTGAGCGTTCTGGAGACGTTATCCCGAAAGTTATAAAAGTTTTAACAAATTTAAGAAGCGGTGAAGAGAAAAATATTAAAGCGCCGAAAATTTGTCCGATTTGTGAAGGGGAAATTGAAAAAATCGGCGACGAGGTAGCTTATAGATGTTTAAATAAAAAATGTTACGCGGTTAATTTGCGAAAAATAATTCACTTTGTCTCTAAAAACGCGGTTGATATGGAGGGGCTCGGCCCGAAAGTAATTGAACAGTTTTTAGAAATTGGTTTAATTAAAGACCCGGCCGATTTATATGCTTTAAAAAAACCTGATTTACTGAGTTTAGAAAGATTTGCTGAGAAGAAAGCCGATAACATTTTAAAAGTTATAGAAGAGCGAAAAAAGATTGATTTAGCACGCTTTATTTTTGCCTTAGGAATTCGTCATGTGGGAGAGGAGACAGCGGAAATGCTAGCGGGGAAGATTTTTGAAAAAAACAAGGAAGTTTCTATTTCTAAAATAATTGAATATTTTAAAAATTTAAACGAAGAGGCTTTAGCTGATTTTCCCGATGTTGGGCCAGTTGTTTCTCGTAGCTTAAGTGATTATTTTAAAGATGAACATAATTTAGAATATTTACACAAATTAGAAAGCCGTGGTTTAGAGATTTTAAGTGAAAAAAAATTAGATAGTGCTAAATTAAAACATCCGCTCTTCGGAAAAAATTTCATTTTAACCGGCTCTTTAAGTAGTTTGACACGAGGGGAAGCAAAAGATAGAATAAAAGCAGTTGGTGCCCGAGTAAAAGATAGTATTTCTAAGGAAATCGACTTTTTAGTAGTTGGCGAAGAACCTGGTTCTAAATTAGAAAAAGCGAAAAAACTTGGTTTGAAAATAATTAATGAAAAAGAATTTTTGGATTTGTTAAAATAGTTTATGAAATTAAGTCTTGAAGAAATAAAACATATTGCCGAACTTTCTCGCCTGGAATTATCAGGGGAAGAGGAAGCGCTTTTTGCTAAACAGTTAGCCTCTGTTTTAGATTATGTTAAATCTTTAGAAAGCGTGGACACAAAAGACATTTCACCAACCGCTTTTTTAGGAGGTTTAAAGAATATTTGGCGAGCTGATGAAGTGAATGCTTGGCCGGAAGATGAAAGTGAATTAGCTTTAAATCAGGGCGAAAGAGAAGGTCGCTTTATTAAGGTAAAAAAAGTTTTGTAAAAACATGTCAAAATTATTAAATGAACTAACAATTAAAGAAGCGAGAATTTTGCTTGATAAAGGAGAAATAAGTTCCTTAGCTTTAACCGAGGCTTGTCTTTTAGCGATAGAGAAAAATAATAAAATTTTAAACGCCTGTCTTTTAGTTGATAAAAGTGGGGCTTTAGCGGCGGCTTCTTTAGCTGATAAAAAGTTAAAGTCGGGAGAAAGTGGCGGACTTTTAGGTATTCCTTATTTATGTAAGGATAATATAATGGTTAAAGGTTTAAAAACGACAGCTGCTTCAAAAATTTTAGAAAATTATGTAGCGCCTTATGACGCAACGGTTATAAAAAAATTGAAAGCTGCTGGAGCAGTTCTTTTAGGAAAAACAAATTTAGACGAATTTGCTCATGGTGCTTCGACGGAAAATTCTGCCTTTGGAGTAACTAAAAACCCTCTTGATCTAGAAAGAGTTCCTGGTGGTTCATCTGGTGGCAGTGCAGCTGCCCTTGCATCTCATATGTGTATTTTTGCGATTGGTTCAGATACTGGCGGTTCAATTCGTCAGCCAGCTAGTTTTTGTGGTGTTTTCGGTTTGAAATCAAGCTATGGACGAGTTTCTCGTTTTGGTCTTTTATCAATGACTTCGTCTACTGATGTTATTGGACCTTTAACTAAAACAGCTTACGACGCGGCTATGGTTATGGAAGTTATTTCTGGACCAGATTCTCTTGACGCTACCTCAGCCGGCGCCAGACCAGAAGTTTACACAGAATTTTTAGATAAAAAAACTAAAACAGATAAACCTTTAAAATCTTTAAAAGTTGGTTTGCCTAAAGAATATTTTTTAGCTGATTTAAATAAAGAGATAAAAAATAATTTAGATAAAGTAGCGGAGAAGCTAAAAGAGTTAGGGGCGGAAATTGTAGATATTAGTTTGCCTTATACAAAGCACGGCATTCCTGTTTATTATCTTATTACTCCATCGGAGATAAGCTCTAATTTAGCTCGGTTTGATGGTATTGGCTGGGGATTGTCCGTTAATGAGGCTGAAGGTTTGCAGGATTTTTATAAAAAAAATCGTGGTCAGGGTTTTGGTCCAGAGGTTAAGAGGCGAGTTATGTTAGGTACATACGCTTTAAGTGCGGGTTATTACGACGCTTATTATAAAAAAGCTCAAGCAGTTAGAACTTTAATTATTGAAGATTTTAAAAAAGCTTTTTCTCAAGTTGATTTAATATTGACTCCTACTAGCCCTCATCCTGCTTTTAAAATCGGTGAACAAAATAGCGACCCCTTGGCTATGTATTTAGAAGATATTTTTGTAACTGGAGCTAGTTTAGCTGGTCTACCGGCTATGTCTTTTCCGGTCGGAAAAGTTTTGCCTAAAAATGGGAATATAGAAATGCCTATCGGAGCTCAAATTATCGGACCATATTTAAAAGAAGCTGAAGTTTTGAAATTAATTTATAGTTTGGAAAAAAATAATTTAATTTAATTAATATGATATTTAAAAAACAAAGTGAAACAGGTCAAATACAAAACAAGAAATATCTTTTAGTTGTTTTAGCTTTAATTATCATAGCGGCCGCGGCTTTATCTTTAGCCAACATTATTAAGGGAGGAAAAAATGCTCCCGCAGATTTACCATCTTTTGCGGATTTAATAAAAGATAAAGATTTATCCTTTAGTCAAAGTTATTTATCATCATCTCAGCCAGTCCTTGAAGAAAGCGATCGTTTAATCGGCAATAAGAACGCTAAGTTAAAAGTTTTTGTGTATGAGGATTACGACGATGTTTTTAGTGCGGAATTATCAGAGACTTTATATCGTTTAGTTTCAGAAAATAATAATGTGGCTGTTGTCAGTCGTCCTTATATTGGTTCATCTGTAAATTCGTCTCGAAATGCTTTAGCTCTTCATTGTGCTTCGTTAGAGGGTAAATGGGTAGATTTAAGGGAGAATATTTTTTCCAGTCTTTTAAATGATTTAGAGAATGAGGGAGCGCCCATTGATTATAATAGCGATTGCTTGACTAATGGCGATAAATCGGCAAAAATAGAAGAGTTGCGTTCTCAGGCCAGCAGATACAGTGTTTTCGGTAGTCCAACAATTTTCATCGGCAACGAAATTATTTTAGGAGCTAGGCCATATGATGATTATCAGAATTCAGAAGGGAAAACAGTTGAAGGTTTAAAAAGTGTGCTTGATAGGGTTTTGGGAGAATAAAGATAGAAGTTTTTGAGGCGATGTGATGTGATGGAGTTTCGCCTATGTTCTCGCTACGTGAAGGTTACAGGGTTAAGTGGAAAGATTGATTAAGTTAATATATTGGAGTTTCGCCTGTGTTCGCAGGGTGAAAG
>CAZDYJ010000013.1:20170-21258 GCA_964509735.1 uncultured Gammaproteobacteria bacterium | reverse complement strand
TCTTTATTTTCTCGGCCAAAAAGAAGCTAAAAATGTGGCTATAGGCATGGATAAAATAACACCAATACTGCCCACTAAAGTTCTAACGACTTCGGTGCTAACCGCTTCCATGTTAATAAATCTCTCAAAATTTAAATCTCCACCAGAATTTAAAGCAAATAATAAAAGTAGGGGCAGGGCTGCTCCGGTATAAGTTAAAAATAAAGTATTAATAATCGCTCCTAAATGAGTATTTCCAACCTTATAAGATAAATTAAAGACTCTCTTAGCTGATAATTTAGGATTAGCTATTCTTATCTGCTCTACTGCCTCTATTTGTCCAACTATTATATCATCTAAAACCCCAATCGCACCGATAACAAAGCCGGCCAGGAGAAGTCCTTGAAAATTAATATCTAAACCAGCCACATCAACTAAAAACATTGTCTCTTCTTGGGCTAAGCCGCTCAGGCGACTTATTTTTACAAAAAGTAAAGATAAAAATAAAGTAAATGAGAGAGAAATAAAAACCGCTAAAACACCGAGATGGGATTTTCTCTGCCAGCCTTCGGTTAAATAAATGATAATAGCTAAAATTAAGGAAGCACCGATTAAGCTAATTAAAAATGGGTCTTGTCCTTTTAAAATTAAGGGTAGAATAAACTTTACAATAACCACAAAACTCAAAAAAAGACTAAGTAAAGCTTTTAAACCTTTAAATCTTCCAACAAGTAAAACTACAAATATAAATAATAAAAATAGCCAAATAAGCGACCTACTTCTTAAAAAATCAACTACATAAAAAACCTCTTCGCCATCAATACTAATATAAGAATCAACAAAAACTCTTTCCCCTTTTTGATAAACATTACTATCAACTACTTCCATTTCCGAAATTCCGTAATAAAAAACTTCCTGACCTTTTCTTTCACCGTTTAAAATCTTTAATCTTAAATCCTGCTGTTTAAAAGTAGAACCATTTTCCCTTGTTTTTTCAAGTTCGGCTATTACCTCAACTATCTCTGCTTTAAACATTTTTGACTCATTTAACTCGTCACTTTCAAAGTCTTCAACATTCTCAAAAGCCTCAGCATTTTCAAAAGATTCAA
>CAZDYJ010000013.1:17535-20070 GCA_964509735.1 uncultured Gammaproteobacteria bacterium | reverse complement strand
AAAAAATAAAATAATGTTTCTAAAATTTAACTATGCCTACTTTCTTTGACTCTCTATTTTTTAACATTGCCTTTTTAATAGCTCTTTTTATTATTCTTGGTTTAGCGGCTGATTTAGCAGTAAAAAACATAAAATACTTAGCTTTAGTTCTAAGAATACGCCTTTTTGCCTTAGGTATAATTTTAGGCATATCAACAACTTTACCAGAATTATCAGTTGGTATAAACGCTATTATTAAAGGTATTCCTGGTGTTTCAATTGGTAATATATTAGGTGGCATAAGTGTTGTTATGGGCCTTATTTTAGGTGTTAGTCTAATATTGCACAAAAAAATCAGCACTGAAGACAGTCTAAAACCGCTTATACCAGCGACCATAGTAATTCTTTCGCCTTTTATTTTAGGTTTAGATGGTAAATTTAGCTTATGGGAAGGCTTGGTCATGATAGCTCTTTATTTATTTTTAATACTTTATCTTCATAAAATAAATCCGCAAAAAAATACCGAGCAAATAGTTTTAATAGAGAGAAAAAAAGTTACTAAAGCTTTATTTCTATTTCTAATAGGTATAATAATTGTTCTTATTTCTTCTAATGTAGCAGTTGATATATCAACTAATTTATTAGACAAAACCGGTATAAGCAGGTTACTTATGGGTTTATTATTTTTCTCCATTGGCACAAACTTACCAGAAATAACCATCGCTCTTACTGCTTGGCGTCGAAAAAGTTCAGAGCTATCAGTTAGTTTTCTTCTTAGCTCATCATTTACTAATATTTTAGTTTTAGGCATTCTCTCGGTTTTTAGACCAATAGTTTTTTCTCTTGATATTGTTTTTTATTCTTTAGCTTTTTTTCTATTCCTAATCATGTCTTGTTTTGTCTTTTTCTCTCATACAGACAAAAGCCTTTCTAGACGCGAAGGTTTTGTCCTTTTATTTATTTACCTGGCTTTTCTTGTTTTTAATATTTTTTTAGCAGGTAGATAAAAAAATATTTTATGTTTTATAAATAAAAAACCTCGTTTTTTCGAGGTTTTTTGTTGTTCTTTTTTGTTTATTTAGGCTGAACAACATAAGCCCTTTCGCCGTTTATGGTGGCGAGTACCATCGGGACAGCCCTCCAACCAAATACATCGGCTTTTAAATCGGCACCAGAAATCATTCCGGCTTGCTTCAGAACGCTTTCTTTTACAAAGAAAGTTCCATTGGGCAAAATACCAGCATCTTCGCTGCCGGTAGCATTTGACTGGGATAGCCAGTTAAACCCACCGCGGCCATTGTCTTCTCCTTGGCCCAACAAGTGCGGCACATGACTGCCTTCTGAGCCGTCAAGCCTTACGCACCACTCAATAGCACCTGTCTTTTTAACTGGGGCCGGAGCAGTGTGCGATGGTGGTTGTGGCGCCACTATGCCCGGTTCGTAAACCGAGACTTTTTCAGTCTCCTTGGCGGAAACATTATTCCGACTTGGAGCAAGTTTCCAGACAAGGAAAACAATTAAAAAAATTAGGAAAATACTTAAAATAAGATTTTCCTTAATAAACTTATTCGTATTCACGCTCATACTAAAAGGCCCTCCTTCGGCCTATTTTTTGTTTATTAAAGTTCTAATAAATAATCATATAACATTTATGACAATTTGTCAATAGTAAAAATCGGACTTAATTTAGAGCTTAATTTAGGTAAAAATAATCGTTCAACAACTACTAATTCATTAAAAAATTAATTACTACTAGCAAATACTTCTAAATCCTTGTTTCAAAATTTATTAAAAAAACAACTTTACGCAGACTCCTTTTTTAATACAAAAAAATCAAGGAAATAGTTCCCTGATTTTTTTTAAAAAACCAAAAATTCAAAAAAATTATTTTAAAGTAATTTCAAAAATACTTAAAAAAATTATTGAAGCTACTATTAAGCCAGCTAAAAAACCAGACAAAGAAGAAGCAATCGCACTACCAATTTTTATCTTATACTGACGACTATCATTTGAAGTTAATTCTTCCTTCATTTTTTCAGTCATAAAATTATTATTATTTTTAAAATTTATATACTAATATTTTAACACTTATAAGTAATTAAAACAAATTTAATTTTATATAACTTGATATTCTCTTGAGGTTGTTAAAGAGTGAACAACATCTTGAACATATTCAACAAAATTACCAGATTCGTCAAAAACAGATCTGCCTTGAAGAAAATCAATTCTTACTTCAGCCTTTAAAGAACCTTTTTGATCAATAAATGTGTGAGTAAAGCCACATCCTCGATTATCTAACATTTCTCTAAATTTTTCTCCATTAAGATAAAAAGTCCAGTTACATATTTTTGAAGCCCCTGGTCCAGGATTATAACCTTCTACTGCTAAGCGCCAACCCCTTGCCTGACCTTTATAAAAATCTACTCCGTCCGGTCTATCAATAAAAATTTTAATATCAGAATAAGATGTGTTTAAATCTCTTTCCATTTCTCTTTGCAAAGCCTCAATAGACATTGGATCAACCATATCTTCTTCGGAAGAATTATAATCAAGAGA
>CAZDYJ010000013.1:7864-17435 GCA_964509735.1 uncultured Gammaproteobacteria bacterium | reverse complement strand
TGAACTTGATTTTGGGCTTGTTGTAAAATAGCAAAAGCTCTTTTAGCATCAACTCCTAAATGACTAGCTAAAGTTTTTATTTTTTTTCCAGCTGGGGCTTTGTCAAAAATGTCATTTATTTCTTTAGTTGAATAAGCTTGAGCTAAATTAGTAAATAAAAAGGAATTATTAAGAAGGCTTAATTTTTTATTATTTGAATATTTATCAGCTGTATCTTCAAAATCTATGGCATCTAATTCTAAATCCGCCCATTCGGTCATAATTTGATTTAAATCTGCCTGCCACTCTTCATAATCATTATAACTTGAGGCTTTAGTTAAAATCTCATCAGTTCTTAAACGCAAATCAAGATACTTAACTGAAATATCCATAGTCTCCTGGAAAAGTGGTTGCCCATCTGAAACAGCTTTCGCTCTGTTTTTTTCATCCCTAGAACCAGAACTACAAGCTGAGACTAAAAAAACTGATAAAAGTAAAAATAAACCTAAATAAACTTTTTTCATAAAAATTTAAATTAAAAAAATATAACTATTTTCATAGTTATATTTTAGCAAATTATAATTGTTTAAAAAAGCCCTTAGTCCTGCCCTTATTTTTTGAAGGAAATCTTTTCTTAGTTCCCCCTTCTTTTCTGGGAAAGCCACCGTCCTCTCGTTTTTTAAAACTCTCTTTTTTCGAAGCAAAACTCTTTTTTGGATAACTTTTGGATTTAAAGAATTTATTTTCTCTTTCTGGTTCAAGTTGGTTATTATTTAAAACATTATTTTTTCTAATCGCTATTTTTTTATTAATTAATTTTTCAATAGCTGCTATATCTCTTAGCTGGTCTGGGGTGGCAAATGATATGGCTTTACCAGACTTACCAGCCCGAGCAGTTCGACCAATGCGATGAACATAGTCAGCATGAGTATCTGGCAAATTATAATTAACAACTAACTCAATGTCATTAATATCTAAACCACGAGCCGCTACGTCAGTAGCAATTAAAATATTTGTTCGACCACTTTTAAAAGATTCTAAAGAATTTTTTCTTTGATTCTGAGATAAATTAGAATGGATTTCTGTGGCTCTATAAGAGAGGTCTACTAATCTTTTTGTTATATCTTTAACACTATATTTAGTTCTAACAAAAACCAAAATAGAGCCCTTGTGACGACTTAAAATATCTTCAAGACAAACAAATCTTTCAGTAGGACGTAAAATTATTACTTCTTGTTCAACTTTCTCGGCTGTAGTGCCCTGAGGAGCAACTTCTATACTTATAGGCAGTTTTAGATGTTTAGCGGCTAACTTAGCGATTGAAGCCGGCATAGTGGCTGAGAAAAGCATAGTCTGACGATTGTCTGGCGCTTGTTTTAAAATATCTTCAATTTGTGGAGCAAAACCAAGATCAAACATCATATCTGCTTCATCAAGAACTAAAATTTTTATTTCATTTAATTTAAAAGTTCTTCTCTTTAAATGATCGAGCAAACGACCAGGAGTAGCAATAATAACGTGAGGTTTTCGACGCAACATAAAAAGCTGGCGATCAATAGCTTCGCCACCAATTAAAGTCGCTAATCGTAAATTAAAATGGTTACCAATTTTTTTAAAACTTTCCGCTACCTGAAGAGCTAGTTCGCGAGTTGGAACCACTATTAAAGACTGACCACCTAAAGCAGCTAATCTTTCAATGATAGGAATAGCAAAGGCAAATGTTTTACCAGTCCCTGTTTGAGCAATACCGATTAAGTCTTGACCGTTTAAAGCAGGCGGAATAGCCTGAGCCTGAATAGGGGTAGGAATTTCTAAGTTTAATTTTTTTAACACCGTTAAAATGGAATCTTTTATACCAAGATCCGAAAAGGTTTTTTCTTCTTTTTTCATAATAAAAAATAAGTGACCCGATTTTTCCCAAGGATCACTTATTTATATATAATTGACGGAAATTCGAATCTATTTAATTAGAAAAATATTATATCAGAAAAGAATACTATTGTCAATCATCTAGAAATTACAAACTTAAAGCAGCGTCTTCTCCAGTTAAATATCCACTTGACCAGGCAAGTTGAAGATTAAAACCACCACTTCGACCACTTAAATCAAGGCTTTCCCCAATCACGTAAAGATTTTCAAATAAATTGGAGCGAAAGTTTTTTGGGTTCAAATTACCAACATCTAATCCGCCGGCCGTTATCATGGCTTGATTAAAATCTTCTTCCTTCTTTAAAGAAAAATCAAAGGACTTTAAAAAATTAACTATCTTTTTTCTATCTTGAACTTTTAAAGAATTGGCCATTTGACTGTCATCTATTTTTAAATAATCAAAAATAAAATCATTTAATTTTGGTGGCAAAAAAAGACGCATAACATTCTTTAATTCTTTTTTCCCAGCATGACAAGCTTTTTGAATTTCTATCTCTAAATTCTCTTTACTAATATCTGGAAAAAGATCAAGAGAGACTCTTATATTTTTATGTTTTTTTAAGTCGAGTAGGCGACTAAGATTTAAAGCAGCGGGACCGCTTAAAGATTTATCGGTAAAAAGAAGGTCAGACTTTTCGCTAGCAATTTTTAAATTATCAGAAAACAAAGATAATTCGATATTTTTTAAACTTAATCCGCTTAGCGATTTTATAAAAGAATCTTTAACAAGCAGAGGAGAAAGTGCTGGCCTTGGTCTATTTATTTTATGACCCATATCTCTTAAAAAATCATAAACCTCCCCGCTAGAACCACTGAAAGGATAGGACTTTCCGCCGCAGGCTAAAATATATTTTTTAGCATTTAAAATTTCCCCATCTGCGAGTTCAATATTTAAAATTTTCTTTGCCTCTTTATCAAAATTAATTTTTTTCAGACTAGAGCTGGTTTTTAAAATAACTCCTAAATTTTTATTATAAGTTAATAGAGAATTTAAAACATCATCCGCTCTATCACTTAAAGGAAAAACTCGCCCTCCCCTTTCCTCTTTTAAGGCCAAGCCAATACTTTTAAAAAAATCTATAGTTTCGCTTGGACCAAAACGAGAAAAAACAGAAAATAAAAAAGGACTAAATGGTTCATAGTTTTTAGCAAGTTCCCTGACGTCGCTAATGTTGTTACTAAGATTACAACGACCACCACCAGTCATTAAAAGTTTTATTCCGGCTTGTTTATTTTTTTCAATTATCAAAACTCTAACCCCTAAAGAAGAGGCTGAAGCGGCCGCCATTAAACCAGCTGGACCAGCACCGATAATTATAATATCAAAATTATTTTTCATTTTTAAATTATAGCATAAAATATATTTCTAATATAGAAAAAGCCCGACCATAAAAATGATCGGGCTAAAAACTTAAAATTAAAAAACTATGGCAAAAAATTTTACATCTCAATAGCGTCTCTGCGAGAAATTAAGTTATTTATTAATTCACTTGAATCAAGCAGTCTAACTTCTCTCATTTTTGTTTGCCAGGCTTCGATTATTAAATCATAAAAAACTGGCACCGGAGGAATTTTTGTTTTCATGATAATTTTTCTAAGAAGCAAAACGTCTTTCATGCTACAATCTTGAATAATTTCAATAATTGACTCGTGAAACGGTAGAATTTTAATTTTTCTTTCCATAAATTAAATTTAAAGGTTCTTTAAAAATTTTAACAAAAAATTATCTAAAGTCAAGTGGCAAATTGACATAAAACACTTATTATAATAAGATTTTATTATCTAAGTTGTATGTAGAACTTTTAAAAAAGATCAAAAGATGATAAAAACAGACAAAATTGCCTGGAATGAGCTAGCTAAGTTACAAAGTGTTTTTCGGCCAATGTTAAATTTTCGTTTCATGGTCAGCCTGAATAAAGATTATTTAATAGAAATAAATTCTACCCCAGAATTTAAAATGTGGACTAGTAGAAATTACGAAACATTTTCCTTTAAAGGAAGGTCGGTAGCCGAGGCTATGAATGCTCTGATGACTTTTTTCCAAGAAGGAAATAAAGTTTATATTAAAAAAGATAGTCAGGGCATAAACTTATTTGCCGTGCTGTCTATGGAGAATAAAAAGTGGAAATTGGAAAAAAAGAAAATGGAATTTGACTTTTTTTCCAAACAAAAGCAGTCTTCTTAAAATTAAAATAAAGCAAGTTTAAAAACTTGCTTTTTTTATTACATACCCCCCCTTTTTTTCACATTTATTAATCGACTAAAAAAGAGTCTCGGTTTGCTTAAAATTTTTAACCTCTAAAAATAATAAACACTAAATAAATAAAATATACTCCCAATAAAACAAAGCCTTCTTTTTTTTCAAAATAATATTTTCGACCCATAAAAATAAGAAGAAAAAGGAGAATGCTAATATATATTAAAAATAAAATATCGAAATTCATCAAAGGATTGAATTCTATTGGTCGAATAACCGCACTTAAAGACAAGACAAAGAGAATGTTAAAAATATTTGAACCAATAACATTGCCAACTGCCATGTCCATTTGATTTTTTCGAGCCGCTGAAATTGAAGCAGCTAACTCCGGTAAAGATGTGCCAATAGCTACAATAGTTAAACCAATTAAAGCCTCACTTAAACCAAGTGATAAAGCTAAAAATGTAGCTCCTTCAACTATTAATTTTCCGCCAACAAAAAGGGCTATAATTCCGCCAATAATAAAAATAAAAGATAGCCAATTTTTATAAATTTTTATATTTTTATCACCATCTTCTTCGTCTTCCTTGCTTTTAGTAATACTAAAAGTATAGTAGAGAAAAATACAAAAAAATAACATCAAAATAATACCACCTGAACGACTTAAACCGTTTAAACCACTGCCATTTATCAAGGTGCTGTTTATCAAAACAAATAAAGCGACGATAGCTAAAATAGAGAATGGTAATTGTTTTTTTACAATTGAATTATCAACTCTTATGCTAGCGAATAAAGCGGAGACACCAAGAATTAATAATATATTAGAAATGTTTGAGCCAATGATATTGCCCATGCCGATATCGGAATTCCCATTTATTGAAGCTAAAACATTAACAATTAACTCAGGAGCCGAGGTGCCAAAAGCAATAACAGTAAGGCCAATCATTAAACCTGATAAGCCAAATTTTTTAGCCACCGAGGCCGAGCCGTCAATCATTTTATCAGCCCCTTTAATTAAAAGGAAAAAGCCAATAACTAAGTAGGTGATGTTTAAAAAAACCATATTTAATTACTTAAAATATTTCTTCTTTTAATAAATTTAAATATTTCCATACTAAGCACAACCGAAGATGCCAGGGCTAATAAAACTAACCATTCTTTGGCTGAAATTGGTTGCAGGCCAAGAATCTTTTGCATAAAAGGATTATAGGTAGCAAATACATGCAAAGATTGAGCAGCTAAAACTCCAAAAAGAAGAATCATATTTTTCTTAATGGGAATTTTAAAAATTGAAGTTAATTCTGAACGACAGTTAAAAGCATGAACACTTTGAAAAAGTACCATAAGCATTAAAATAAAACTGCTAGCGGCTGCTGCTGACTCGCCCATTTTAATAAGACAAGCCCAAACTACAAAACAAACAATGCCCATAACTAGTCCTGATAATAATGTTTCCTGGGTCATTAAACGATTAAATATTCCTTCTTTAGGTGGTCTCGGCTTTCTTTTCATCTCACCGTCTTCTCCCGCTTCAAAAGATAGGGCTATGTCTTGTATGCCGTTTGTAACTACGTTTAACCAAAGCAATTGAACGGCTGTAAGAGGAAGTAGTAATTCTCCTGGTAAAATAAGTGAGCCAAAAATAATGGCTAAAATAAAAATACCAATTTCAGCTACGCCACTAGAAATAACAAAATAAACAACTTTACGAATATTACTATAAGCAAATCTTCCCTCCTCAACTCCGCCAACAATCGAGGAAAAATTATCATCAACGACAATCATGGCTGAGGTTTCTTTAGCCACGTCCGTTCCTGAGCCCATAGCAACGCCAATATTAGCATGTTTTAAGGCTGGAGCATCATTTACGCCATCTCCAGTTACTGCCACAAAATGACCAAGTTTTACAAGAGCATCAACAATTTTTAATTTCTGCAGAGGAGAGACACCAGCAAAAACTTTTGTTCTTGAAACAAGTTCCAAAAATTCTGGAGTTATTGTGTCCTTTTTATCCAAGTCCTTACCATCAACCACATCAAGTTCGGAAGCGGCAATACCAATTTCTTTAGAAATAAAAAGTGCTGTAGCGGGGTGATCGCCGGTTATCATTTTAACACCTATGCCCGCCTGCTGACATTTTTTTATAGCCTCTTTTGATTCAGCTCTTAAAGGGTCTATAAAACAAACAAAGCCTAAGAAATTTAAATTTGTAATCGCCTTGTCCTTAAAGGAGTCCATATCTTTAGGGATTTCTTTTTCATAAGAACCATGGGCTAAAGCTAAAACTCTGTAACCCTGCTTGGCTAATTCTATTCCCTTATTTTTTAAATCCTTTTTATCAAAAGCTTCTAAACCATCGGCTTTATCACAAAAATCTAAAATTCTATTAACTGAACCCTTAACTCCTATTTCTAAATTATTATTTTGACGATAAATTTTTCCAGCGTAACGTCTTTCTGATTCATAAGGAATTTCAAAAACATGTTCGGTATTTTTTTTCAAATCCTCAACTAAAACTCCGCTTTTATAAGCTAAGGCTAAAAAAGCCACATCTACAGAATCCCCGTGATGCTCCCATTTACCATCTTTTTCCTGTAAATTAGATTCATTAGCTAAAACAGAAACTTCCATTACTTTTTGAAAAATATTTTTTTCATCAGGCGATAATTCTTTTTGCCCAAGAATCTCTCCCGTGCCATTATATCCCTGTCCGTTTACTTCAAGTTCTTTTCCTCCGGGAAATTTAAATAATTTAACAGTTTGCTGATTAACGGTTAAAGTGCCTGTTTTGTCACTAGCTATCATAGTACAACTTCCCAAACCCTCAACGGCAGTTAATTTTCTAACCACAACCCCGCGCTTAGACATACGAGTAGTAGCAACAGACAAAGCTACTGTTAAAGCAACTGGTAAACCTTCTGGAATAGCAGAAACAGCCAAGGCCACTGCCAAAAAGAAAACTTCGGAAGCTGGCACGCCTTTTAAGAAAGCCAAAAAAGCTAAAATTAAACAAAGAAAAAGAATGATAACGGAAATCTTTTTCGTAAATTGCTCCATGCGAATAATTAAAGGTGGTTTTGTTTTTTGAGCGGAAGTAATTATTCCGGCAATTTTTCCTACTTCAGTTCTAAGTGCGGTTTCAACAACCACACCCCAGGCTCGCCCAGAAAAAACTGTCGAACCAGCAAAAAGCATATTTTTCTGCTTATTAACCGGGGCATCGTCTTTGGAAATACCAACTTCTTTAGCAACTGCTTTAGATTCTCCAGTTAAAAATGATTCATCAACGGACAAATTTCGACTTTCAAAAAGACGAATATCAGCCGGGACTTTATAACCGCTTTCTAAGGAGACGATATCACCAACAACTAACTCGGATGCGCTTAACTCTATTTCTAAATCATCTCGTCTGGCTATTGTTTTTATATCTAAAAGATTTTGCAAAGCCGCAGCACTTTTTTCTGCTTTATTTTCTTGCCAAGCACCAACCGAGGAGTTAAGAATTAAAACACCAAAAATAAAAAAGAAATCATTTACTTCACCTAAAACAAGCGAAGCGGCGGCGGCGGCTAAAAGAATATAAATTAAAGGATTGAGAAATTGTCTTAAAAAAATTATCCAAATTTTTGGTACTTCCTTGCTTGGTAATTTATTTAAACCAAATTCATTTTGCCTTTCTGTAACTGTCGCTGATTTTAATCCAGACTGAGAAGATTTAAGTTTTTTAAAGACCTCATCAATTTCAAGAGATTGCCAAGAAATTTGATTGCCATTCTTAAAAAGTTCAAAAAGTTCTTTCATATTTTTAAAATTATGACAAACGAAAATTATTAATAATTAAAATGAAATCATAGCCTAAAGATTTAGCCGCTTCACGACAAAAAGTCATACGATCTAAAAATATTTCAAAATATTCCATCGGACTAACTATCTTTGTATCAATTATCATTTTAAGACTTATCTTTTTTGTATTGTTATTTATATTTAAATCATTTTTAATAACAGCATAATTTACTCGATCATGAATATCACTTCTTATTTCTTCCATATTTTTCTTTTTTACTCTAGTGCGATGAACGTCGGATTTGTCTGCTAAAACAAGGCAAGCTGTAACTTTATTAACTATTTTATACTCATGTTTATCATGACTTGAAATAGCTTGCATTATAATACTTAAATCGTTAACTGGCATTTTTTCAATAAATATTTGAGAAAAAAGCAGGGCTGAAAAATAGTGATGATTAGAGCGTCCTAAAAAATTACCCATATCATGACAATATCCGGCTATAGAGGCTAGTTCGGATTCTCTTTCACTTAAACCAACTTTTAAAGCAATTTTTTTAGCTCTATCGGCAACAATATTTACATGCCTTTCTCCATGGTCTGTATAACCAAGAGCGTTTAAATAAATTTCTGTTTGTTTTAAGAATTCCTTAATTTGAGGATTCTTTTTAATTTCTTGTAAATTCATGTTTTTAAAATTTTATGGCTATATTATAACATAAAAGATTATAAAGAAAAAAGACAGGCTTGTTTAAAACCTGTCTTGTTTTTTGTTTTGTCTGAGAAAAAATTAATTTCTCAGCCGAGCCTTTATCCCTTCTTTGTAAGGGTAAGCCGGAGCGAGCGAGGTGGCTTCGCAAACTTCTTCGAACGAAAAGGGGGTTTCGTTTAAGGAAGCTTCAGCAATCCATCGTTTTCTCGTGGCTTCCTGTTTGGCCTTTTTTTCCTTTCTTTTCATAGCCTTTTTGTAAGACTTGATAAGAGAATAATCAACCGCTGCCTCGATGTCTACATCGGGATCAACTATTTCCTCAATGGGAATAAACTGACCACAGCAACAATTTGTTGCCGGTAACGAATCACACACATCCGGGAAAAGCTCCTCAAAGGAAAACTCGAATCCATTTGACCGATTTTTACGGTCAAGCATTTCTCCATAAAAACGACTCTCGGTCGCTAAAAAATCTTCTGTTCTTTCCATGATAAACAAATTTTTAAAGTTCGACTTGTTGAGTTTTTGCCAAAAAAATACTAGCAATTACTCTATTACATTATAGCACTTATTTTTATTCTTGTCAATGATTTTAAGCTTTTTTGTCAATAATTACATAAAAACTCATTATCGCTGGTGACTTTTGCTTTATAGCGTCATGTATAAATAGCGAATTTTATAGATTCAAGGTTATAATTTCATAACTCAAAAACAGGCCTAAACAGGGCAATTGCCACATAAAAACCCTAAAAAGAAGTAATTTTTATAAATGGATCAAAAAAGGCATTTAAGAAACAAAAAATCATCCGCTGGGATGACTTTTTGTAAATAATATATTTATTTTTTCTTCACAATTTTTTTCTTAGCTTTCTCGGCTACCTTTTTTGGAGCTACTTCTTTAGCTTTTGCCTTTACTACTTTAGCTTCAGGCTTTTTAGCTTCAACTTTTTTAACTTCAACTTGTTTTACTT
>CAZDYJ010000013.1:0-7764 GCA_964509735.1 uncultured Gammaproteobacteria bacterium | reverse complement strand
CTTGTTTTACTTTTTCAGTTTTTTGCCCATCTTTTAAGTAGTCTTCTAAAACACCAGTTAAAGCTTCTAATTTAGAAGATAGATTATCAATTTTTTCTTCTAAATTCTTAATATCTTGTTTATTTGAAGATCCTTCCTTATTATCGCTAGAAAAACTAGGTCTTCTTTCGCCTCTATCACTTCTTTCGAAACGATTCGGTCTGTCGTTTAGACCTTTTTCCTGTCTTGAGCCAAAGCAAAAACTGCAAAAAACTGGCTTATCTCCTGTTGGGTTGAAAGGAAGTTCGCAATCCTTACCACATTCTGAACAAACCGCTTTATGCATTTGAGGACGTCCGCCACCAAAAGATGGCCTTCCACCACCGCCACCAAAAGATCTTGGTTTTCTGTCGAAATCTCGACCTCTATCACCTGAGAAAGGTTTTTTAAAGCCGCCACCTGCTCTGTCGTTTCTGGGAGCAAAATCCCCTCTTTTATCTTGATTAAAGTTTTTCATAATTTTACTTAATAATTTATATAAGCAGTGTAGTCCTTAAATTATTTAAAAGCAAGCGAAAATCTATGATTGACAGGATTGACAGTTCTGCAAATCCTTCAAACGACCGAACTGCTGAGCGGCATTAGTGCTGTGTTGATAATAAAGAGTCTTAATGCCTATTTTCCAAGCATACATATATAAAGCATTAATTTCCTTAACAGGCGTATTAGGATTAATGGCTAAATTAAGAGATTGCCCCTGGTCAATAAAAGATTGTCTGGCGGCAGCTTGTTCAACGATTATTTTCTGATCTATTTCGTGAAATGTTTTAAAAACAGCCCTTTCTTCTTCGCTTAAAAAATCTAAGTGCTGCACCGAGCCGTCATGACTACGAATAGATAACCAGGTTTCTTTATCATTTTTTCCCTTAGTTTCTAATAATTTTTTTAAATGCTCATTATAAATAGTTACTTTCATTTTATCAATATCTTTAACATAACAATTAGACCAAATCGGTTCTATACTTTGTGAAACTTGTCCTAAAATAAAGGCCGATGAAGTAGTCGGAGCAATAGCCATTAGGGTTGTATTTCTGCGACCATAGCCCTTTAAAATTTCTGGTTCACCGTATTCTTGAGCCATTTTAGAAGAAGCGGCTAAGGCTTGTTTTTGAATGTCAGCAAAAATTCTGGTATTTAAGCGACTTGCCTCTTTACTTTCAAGAGAAATCATCTGACTTTGTAGAAATGAATGCCAACCTAAAACCCCTAAACCTAAAGCTCGATTAGCAACTGCAAAATTATAAGCCCGACGCATAAAATGGAAAACTTCTTGCTGACGAGGATTATTACTATCTCTCATTTCTTCAAGACGAATAATAAAATCGCTCATAACGGCATCAAGAAAATAAACCAAAGTCTCAACTGCGTCTGTATCTTTCCATTTATCATAATGGAGTAAATTTAAAGATGATAAATCGCAAACAAAAGACCATTCCTCGTTAGAGGGTAAAAGAATTTCTGAACATAAATTACTAGCATGAATTTTTAAATTCTTATCCTGATAGACATCAGCCGTATTTTTATTAACTGTGTCGCTAAATAGAATATAAGGATATCCCATTTGACTGCGACGCTGTAAAACTTTAGCCCAAATTTTTCTTTTATCCGCATCCCCTTCCTCCATTTCCTTTAACCAAGCATCGCTAACAGTAACGCCGTAAGTCATTTCCTGAATTGAATTCCCTTCTGTGCCAATATTTAAAAATTCATCAATATCAGCATGATCAAGAGGTAGATAGGGAGCAAAATGACCACGACGAACAGAGCCCTGACTAACAACGTTTACCAAGGTTTCAAAAAGCTGCATAAAATGAACCGAACCGGATGAGGTGCCGTTGTCTTTAATAACTGCTCCTCGTGGTCTTAGGTCGCCAAAATAGCCAGCTGTACCACCGCCGTATTTACTCATCATTCCCACTTCCGCCTGAGTAAATAAAATTTGCCCCATATCATCTCCTAAATATGAAGAAAAACAACTAATCGGCAAGCCTTTACTTAAACCGAAATTAGACCAAATTGGCGAGGCTAAAGAATAATAACCCTCAGCCATGTAATTATAAAATTTATCAGCAAAACCTTTTTTGCCTAAAATCTCTTCCGCTCTATTAGCGATTTCTCTAATTCTCTCCTCCGCACTTTTATCAGCACTTAAATAACCTTTCGCTAAAAAAGAACGAGAATTTTCATTTAACCAATACATAATATTTTAAAAATAAATAATTAAAATAAGTCATCCCCAGTAATACTTTGGGAACGTTTATTATAGTTTATCGAACGTTTGACGAAAAAATCGCCGTGTTTAGTGGTAGCAATTTCTTCATCAAACCATTCCGTCTCAAGAAGTAAATTATCGTCAACTGTAAAAATTCTTTCCAGTCCTATACTAACTAAAGAATTATTTAAACGATTTTTAATAAACTCTAAAATAACTTTTTGCGATAAAAAATTTAGCTCGCCTTTTTCGAGTATCCAATTAAGAACTTTTTCTTCAGCCTTATAAGCTTTACGGCAAGCCTCATAAACTTTCTCAATTAACTCCGCATCAAACCATTCCGGTCGTTCCTTTTTAATGATGTTTATAAGCTCAATGCCAAATAAACCATGAATTTGCTCCTCTTTAGAAGTAGCTTCAACCGCATTAGAAACACCCTTAAAAAGATTGCGATGTTTATTAAATGACATCATAATTAAAAACTGAGAAAACAAGGAGACATGTTCAATAAATAGAGAGAAAAGTAAAACAGCGGTCGCATAATCTTTATCACTTCCCTCGCGGGCTGCTAAAGCGGCGCTTTCTAAATACTCAACCCTATCTCTTAAAGCTGGAATATCATTTATTTTAGAAAATTCATCATTTAAACCAAGTATTTCTAAGAGATGAGAATAGGCGTCCATGTGTCTTACCTCACTTTCAGCAAAAGTAAAACCAACAGCCGCTACTTCTGGCTTAGGAATCTTTTTATAAATATCCCCCCAAAAAGCTTTAACTGAAACTTCTATTTGAGCAATTGCTAACATCGAATTTTTAATAGCCTGTCTTTCGCTATCATTTACTTTCGTCTTAAAATCCTGAATATCACTTAAGTAATTAAACTCGGTATGAATCCAATAAGAGTGGCGAATAGCATCGACATACTCATATAATTCGGGATATTCGTAAGGTTTTAAATTAACTCTTTTTTGAAACAAAGTTCTTTCATTTGCTTCTTTTAAATTATTAGTCATAAAATTAAAAAACAATATATTGTGTTATAAGTATTACTTATTATACAATATATTGTAGATGCTTGCAAATAGTGAAAAATTAGCTTTAGTTCGCCAAAAAATTAAAAGTCGCTATTTAAAATGATATTTTTTTGAATCAGTTTATTTTTTAAATCTTTTTTATCTTTTAAAGCTTGAGGATTTTTAGCAAAATTTTTAACAGGTGTTAAAGTTTTTTCCCAGCTTATCTCTTTCTTAAATTCTCGAATATTTTTTTTGATTTTCTGATATAAATTTTTATCCTTACTTAAAATAATAATCTTTTTGGCTAAATCATTAGCGTCGCCTGTTTTAACAATAAGTCCTAATTCTTTTTCTGAAACTAAAGGAGCAAAAGCTTCGCAGTCATTTAAAATAATCGGTAATTCCGACCAGAAATAATCATAAATTCTAGTTTTGAAAAAGAAGTTAGCCTCGGGAATATTTGGTGAAGATATAATTCCAGCGTCACTTTCTAAAAGAAAGCGTCCTCTCTCGCGATAAGGAATCCATTTATCCATAAAGAAAACATTTTTACCATTTAAACCTAAGTTATTAGCTAAATCTAAAGACTCCTGTGCCGCTCTTGATAATTCCTTCCCCTTCCCGGGATGTTTAAAACCTTGAAAAATAAGTTTTATTTTCTTATTTTTTAGTTTAGCCATCGCTTTGATTAAAGTTAAACCATCATTCCAATTCCAAATTCCCCCGTTCCAAAGCAAAATGAAATCATCTTTATCTATGCCTGGATATAAATTGCGGTAAAGCGCTGGACCTTTTTTTGGTTTATCTTTTTCTAAGCCAAAAGGAGCAACTTCAATTAAAGATGTAAATGATTTATCATTTTTATAATTATCTAAATTAAGTCTACCAAGACTAATAAGCGAACCTAAAACTATTCTTCTTACCCCCTCATCGCGACAAAATATCTTATCAGATAAAAGAAGAGACATATTATAAGAGGCAGAAATAAATTGGTGAAGATTTTTTTGCTCTCCTTCTTTTTTAAAATCCTTAAACTCTAAAGAACCAATCGGAGCAATACTCCAAAGATAGGTCATAATTATCTTATTCTTAGAATAAGCATATAATAAAGGATCAAGCGGCGGATAAGCACCGAAGACAACTAAATGAGAATCATTGATTATTTTCTGATTATTTTTTTTATTATAAATAGAAAAATTAATTTTTGTATTTTGCAAATTACTTTCCTCTGGCACAACCATAAAAACTTTATAACCTTGAGATAAAAAAATGTCAGCCATTTTTTTATAAATAACCGCCGTGCCGACTAAATTTTCATCAACACTTACGAGTCCCGTAAAAATTGCTACTTGTTTTTTCATGTTTTTAATTATTATCTTTCAAGTATAACACATTTTCCTATGAAAAATATTTTTACAAAAAAAATTAAGAGGAAGTTTCAAGAGAAGATAATTTTTTTCTACCAATCCTTAAAGCTCCAAATAAAATCCCATTTATAAGCACAATAATTGCAATAACTAAAATTGCTGTTTTAATAGAATAAATATCCGCCATATAACCGATAAGTGGTAGAATCCATAATTTATTAAGAGATTTTACAAGCTCTAAAATAGAACCCATGGTCGCTCGTTTTTCTCGGCCTATTTGCTCGTGAAATAAAGTATTTACAACTGGAGATCTTAAATTATCAATCATTAAAACAATAAAAAACAAAGCGACTGAAAAAATTGATTTAGCACCAAAAGCTAAAAACAACAAAGGTAATAAAGCAAAAAAACTAGAATAATTCATAATCCTTTCCCCGCCCAATTTATCTTCTAACTTAGCCGCGAACTTAGTCAGAAAAGCCACAAAAATTAAAAAAACCGCATAAATAATTCCAAAATATTGTAACTCAACGCCAGCCTCTTTCATATAAGGCTGAATAAATTTATCTAAAGCAGCAAAGGCGGCTGAAAACAAACTAATATTTATAATGATTTTTAAAATAAGCTTATTTTTAAAAACATCGAAAAAAGCACTTCTTATAAAACTGAAATTATCAGCCAAAGAAAAACTTTTAAGATGTCCATTATTTTCAAAACTAAGCTTCTCCCAACTAAGTGATTGTAAAAAATTAATAAGAGCTGGCAAGGCGGCTAAATAAAATACAAAACTAAAACCAAAGCGATATGCAACAAAACCACCAATTAAAGCCGCTAGGCTTTCTGAAATACGTGCATAAAACTTTTGATTTATTTTTATTCTACTATAACTAGGATTATTATTTCGATTATCACCATCATCTAAATAATTAAAAACATAAGCCGTTTCCGTGCCTGAGCGAAAACTTTTTCCCAGCTCATAAATTAAATTAGCAATTAATAAAAAAACAAAATTATCGGCTATGCCAAATAAAATAAAACTAGAAAAAATTAAAAACTTAGAGATGATAATGCTTTTTCTATTGCCATATAAATCAGCAAACATGCCAGTGGGAATTTCTATTAAAAAAGAAAAAGCCGAGCCAATGGTAAAAATCCAAAATATCTGAGCGTATGTTAAACCAAGATCTTGAAAAAACAAGACCATAATTGGCACAAAATAAACCTGATTCTTTAAAAAAGAAGCAAGATAAAATTTATTAACTTGAGTCATAACTTAAAACAAAAGTTTTTTAGGATAAAACGTTTATTATGTAATAAACTCCTAAAAACAAGAAAATAGCCGCTGCTAAAAGATTGAAGAAAATAATAAACTTAGGGGAAACAATTTTTATTTTCATGGTTAAAACAGCAATGGCAAAAATAATAATTTCGTCTAAAAGGTAAAATAATAGAAAAAGACTAATATAGAAAAGTGATAGGTTAAGAGATATTCCTGAATCAACTAAAATTCCCGTAAATAAAACCGGAACAACTGCTGAACAAGGAAACTCAACAATAGTCACAACAACCGCAAAAAGAACAACTGCTCCGAAAAGAACAAAATAATTAGTTTTATTTTTAAATATCTTCTCTATTTTAGGAGACAGGCGGGACATCAAGTTATTTGAACTACAAACTGGCCCGCTTTTATAAGCTTTATAAAATTCTCTTAGCAAATAAAGACCACCGATAATTGAAAATAAACCTATTAAAAGTTCAAAGCTTTTAATAAACGGGGTTATAATGGTAAAAAATTGATGCCAAAGAAAAATCATTAATCCGTAAACTAAAGCCGTTGTTAAAAGAAAGGCTCCGCCTAATAAAAATATTCGGCGACGAGATTTTAAAACCATAACCAGGCCTAAAATAATAACTAAAGCACCTAAAGAACAAACATTAAAACCATCAACTATTCCTAAAACAACTGATAAAACCGGCAAAGACATGCTAAGTAAATTAACTTCCCCTATAAAAGGAATTTTTACAACCGACTTTTTATCTATTTTTTTCTCTAAAAGTAAAGAATTTATTTCAGTAGCGGTTTGTTGATTAAAGCCAATAAAATATTCGTCACCAATAAAAATAGCCGGAACTAAACCTTGTCGATTCTTGGGAACATTATATTTCTCATAAAGATCTTTAGCTAAATCTAAATTTTGAGAAATATTATTATCGGAAATATTTAAAACTAAGAGATTGTCTTCTTGAAAATCAAGAAAAAATCTTTTCGCATCCGTGCAATGCGGACAACCGGGACTAGAGAGAACATAAATAGTTTCACTTAAGGCCTCCTTAACTTCTACAAGCTCTGGGCTTTCAGCGGAAACACCCTTAAAAGGACTTATGAAAAGCAAACTAAAAACTAAAATAAACAATATTTTTTTAAACATATCTTAAATTTTTTAATTTTTTATTATTTTATAATAATAGCCCGAAAAAGACATAAAATCAAGAAAAGAATTATTTGAAATATTTTTAAATATAAAGATTTTTGCTTAGTATTGACAAAATATTATAAATATGCTATAATTACGAGAATTTTAGTTATTTAAAAATTTGAGGGGCCAGCGAAAACCCTAAAAAGAGTAGAAAAACGAAAACAAAACAAAAGCAACTCAATTACGAGTTGCTTTTTTCTTTTTCATGATTATTTTTTTAAATCAAAAAACTAGACCTTTTCTTTCTCATCCTTAAGCAAAGCTTCTATAACCCAATTAACTAAAGACAAAATTAAACTAAAAATTAAAGCTGTAAAAAGGTTTCTAACACTAAATCCTGATAAAATAAAGGCGGTTAAAGTCACCATTAAAGCGTTAATAACTAAGGTAAATAAACCAAGAGTTAAGATATTTATCGGTAAAGTAAGGATTATTAAAATCGGTCTAATTATAGCATTTACGGCTCCTAAAACTACTGCCGCTATTAATGCTGTTCCAAAGCCGCTAATATAAACCCCGGGTGCCAACCAAGCACTAAGCAATATTGCCAAAGCACTAGCTATCCAAGTAATAAGTAATTTCATATAAATTTATTCTGTAGTTTGACCGTCAAATTCTTCGTCGTTTGCTTCCGCTTCTTCTTTAGTTAATCT
>CAZDYJ010000012.1:0-30782 GCA_964509735.1 uncultured Gammaproteobacteria bacterium | reverse complement strand
GATGCCGTTTCCGGCATACCGCATTTCGAGTGCGGCGCATTCAACCAGCTCTGCCACGTCTCCTTCTATCACTAAATTATTTTCGATTTAATTTCTTTTTTAAATCAGCTAATTCTCTATCTGATAAATGCTGAAAAGCGGCTTCTTTTAAATTATCCAATTTTAAACCAGCGATTTCAACCCTTAAAAGATCGTCAATATCTAATCTAAAGGCAGCAAACATTCTTCTTATCTGTCTTTTTTTACCTTCACTTAAAGTAATTATAAAATCTCTGTTTTGTAAATATTGCGCTTTTTTCGCCCGAGCAATACCTTCACCCTCGCCAATGTCAACACCTTTCTCTAACTTTTCAGCTACTACCCGTCCATCAAAAAAAGCCCCCGGTTTCAAACGAATGTGATAAACTTTTTCGTGTTCAAATTTAGGATGACTTAATTTTTGAGCCAAGTCGCCGTCATTTGTTAGCAAAACCAAACCGCGACTATTTTTATCTAAACGTCCAACCGGATAAAGTCTTTCTGAAATTTGTATTAAATCAAAAATGTTTTTTTCACCGCTAAACTTCCGCGAGGTGCAAACATAACCAACTGGCTTATTAAGCTTTATGTAAACAAACTCTTCTGCCTCGCCAATTAGCTGTCCAGAAATTTTTATTTCATCCTCTTTTAAGTCAACCATGTCACCTATAATAGCTTCAGCTCCATTGACCTCAACTTTTCCTTCTCGAATTAGACTCTCCGCTTTTCTTCTGGAGCAATAACCGCTTGAAGCGATAGCTTTTTGTAAAATTATTTTCATAAAAGTTTTTTATTTTCAAACCAAACAATACCTAAAAGTGCCAAAAGAACAAAGAAAAGAGCCGACAAATCATTTTTAAAATAAGGCACATCAACAAAACCATGAATTAAAATAACCAGCATAGCGCTTAAAAGTCCTAAAGCAATATATTTCTCTCGACTACCTTCACTTTTCATTTTCAAATTAAGTTGCAAGGAAATAAGTAAAAATCTAATTATAAGCCACAGAAAAATAATTAAACCAAAGAATCCCAACTCTGTCCAAAAATTTAAAAATATATTATGAGGGTAAAGATAAATTTCTACTGGTTGCCAATATTTTTCTCTTAAAGTAGAAGACGCCCAAACAACAGCATCAAAATTTTCTAAACCATCTGAATTAAAAAATATTCCCTCTTGGTGATATGGTTCAACTGCATTTTGATAACCATTTAAACCATTGCCTAGAATAAAAGCTTTATTTTTTAAAACATGTTTTGTTTCCTGCCATTGCTGCAATCTTATTTGTCCTGATAAATCAGCAAAGCTTAATTTATCTTTCACTAAATCACCTAAAGGTTGATAGAAAAAAGCGGTGCTAATAAAAATAAGAGAAAAAACTAAAGCCAAATATCTTTTTCTTCCGCCAGCTAAAACTGCAAAGATAAAAAAAGCAACAAGAAGGGCAATTAAAGCTCCGTCTGAGCGAGCAAAATAAATCGATAGAATGGAAACTAAAATTGTAATAATTAAAAATATTTTTTTTAAAGACCCTTTAATGTTAGTTCGCTTTGGCAAATAATAAAAAAATCCAGATAAAATAGCTACAATAGGAGCTAGAAAAAGACCAAGAGCATTAGGATAGGAAAACCAAGAAGTAACTCGTCTTGTCTCATAAGCTGCCCAAAATTCATTAACAATAAAATGACCTGTTATTTTTTGATAAATTGCCACGACAGAAACTATAAAAGCAGAGCAGGCTAAAGATATAAAAATTCTATCTCTATTTTTAGCACTTGATAAATTATTGATTATCAAAATAAAAAGTAAAACTGGTTCAAAGAAATAAGCCTTCCAAATTCCCAAAGCAGTCGTTGAAAAACCAGCTACTGCCACAGCTCCAAAAGAAATAATAAGCAGAGCAATAATTTCTCGCCAGAAAGGATAATTTTGTTTTTTGTTTTTTCCTAAAATTCTCTTTTTTAAATTTGGCAGCTCTTTAAAAAACCAGACTGCAAAAGCAGTTAAAATCATGGACTCTAAAAGAGTAAAAGGAATACTAAAAATCTGAAAACGAATTAAATAACTAGGTAAAAAAACTAAAATAAAAAGAATCGCCCAGTCTAAACGTCTCAGCGCTAAAGCTAAAAAAACTAAAGAAAATAATCCAATTAATATTTCCATATAAAAAATTATACCACAAAAACCAACAAAAAACCGCCCTAACTAAAATAAGTCTGGACGGCTTTTTCAAGAGAAGAAAGAAAATTAAACCCTTTCAACATATTCACCGGTATCAGTATTTATTCTAATAACATCACCTTCATTAATAAACATAGGCACACTAATAGAGGCACCTGTTTCTATTTTTACTGTTTTATTAACATTACCAGCGGAATTTCCTTTTACCCCCGGAGGAGCGCTAATAACTTTAAATTCCATCTTTATCGGCAAGCTAACAGAAACTGGTTTGCTTTCAAAATATAAAACATCAACATCAGTCCCATCTTTTAGAAACTTTTCCTGTTCACCGAGTTCTTCAACGGGAAGATTAAATTGTTCGAAGCTGGTATTGTCCATAAAATAAGCATCGTCTTTATCTTTGTACATAAAGTTTGCTTTTTTAGTTTCAGTTTCCGCCTCCTCTGCTTTTTCAGAACCTTGATAAGTTCTTTCTAAAACATTCCCGTTTATTAAATTTCGGCATTTAACTTTTAAAACTGCGCCGCCGCGACCCATCTTATGGTGGTCGGTTTTAATAAGTATATAAGGCTCGTTATTTAATTTTATAATTTTTCCAATTTTTATTTCATTAAAATTTAGCATGGTTTTAAATCTTAAAAATTAAAAATTACTTGTGAGTAGCGGCTAAAAGGGCCATCACACGAGCTCTTTTTACAGCTGAAGATAATTTTCTCTGGTGCCAAGCACAAACGCCAGTTCTAGAACCAGGTAAAATTTTCATAAAGAAATTAATAAAACGTCTTAAAGTTCTAACGTCTTTATAATCTACTTCTAAATTGTTAACACAAAAGTAACATTCTTTCTTTTTCTTGTTATTCATATTTTTTTCTATTTGATATTTTTCAATAATTAAAAAGGAATATTTTCTACCCTTATTTCTTCGTCATCGATGACTTCTTCAGGAACTTCGATAACTTCGTCATTTGAAGAATTTTGTCCTCCGAAAGAAGGACCTGCAGAACCTCCTTTGTTATCAAGCATGATCATATTTTCAGCCACAATTTCTGTTCGATAACGTTTTACGCCATCTTGTCCAGTCCAGTCAGTTGTTTGCAAACGACCTTCGATATAAACTTTTGAACCTTTGTGTAAATATTTAGAACAAATTTCTGCTAATTTACGCCAAGCGATAATATTATGGAACTCAGTTTTTTTCTGTTGCTGTCCAGATTGATCTGTCCAGATTAAGTTAGTTGCTACTGAGAAAGAGGCTACTGACTGTCCGCCAGCTGTATTTCTCAATTCCGGCTCTCTAGTTAGATTGCCGATAACCATAGCTTTGTTTAAATTCATAATTTTGCTGGATTGCCGTTTAGCGTCTAAAAAACCCTAAACGATAAATCACGATTATTAAATTAAATCGTCGGCATTCAAGATGCCCTCCAGTTTCTCGTCTAAATCTTTTAAATCAGCCTTTCCTTCATCGCTCGAAACAACCTTTTTAGCTTCTT
Source organism: uncultured Gammaproteobacteria bacterium (assembly GCA_964509735.1). Classification (GTDB taxonomy): domain Bacteria; phylum Patescibacteriota; class Patescibacteriia; order Patescibacteriales; family UBA12465; genus UBA12465. The sequence goes on along the minus strand of CAZDYJ010000012.1, from coordinate 27,090 downwards.
TGCTGGTCTCTTTGGCGATTTTTTCTTTTTTATCAGCCAATTTTTTGTCTTCTACAGATTTTTTAGAGTCAATTTTAGCACGAATCTCTGCTTCACGCTTTATCTCTGCTTCGCTTTTTACTTTCTTTAAGACGATTTGGTGTCTTAAAATTTCAGTTGATAAGCGGAGGTCTTTATCGATTTTAGCTAAATTAATCCTTTCTAGATCAAATTCATATAAAGCATAGTAACCGTACTCGTTATGCTTAATTTTATAAGCTAAACGCTTTTTTCCCCAATATTCACTAAAAGTTATCTTACCGCCTTCACCTTCAATCATTTTTTCGACTTTAGTGATGACTTTTTTTCCTTCATCCTCAGTGAATTTGTTTGGGATGATGAATAAGATTTCATAATGGCCGGTTCCGGCTTTTTTGGTTTTTGACATAGTTATTATAAAGAAAAGGTAATGAAAATTAAACAAAGATTTTATAAACAATTTTTAAAACCCTTCTTTTCTTATTAATTATTCTAATATTAAACAAAAACCCCAAGTATTTCCTAAAACTTTGGAGTTAAGAAATACCTTTAATTCCACTCTATTTCAAGGGAATTTAATCGAATAAATCGATCATGGGAAAGATATAAAAATATTCTTTTTTACAAACAAAGCTTATCAATCTTTTTTTAAAAAGTCAATAGACAGTGAATTAAAAGTCTTTATTTCAAGCTCTTCCCAAAAAACTAATGATAAGATATGCTTCTATTATATGAAATACTATTTTAACCTTGGAAAAAACAACGCCTTAGCTTTAGCTGAGCTAAATTCAGTTTTAAACTTACAAAACCCGCAATTACTAGCGGAAGATTTTTTAATTGCTGAAATTTCGGAAAGCTTTAATGCTGAAAAATTAATAAACCGCTTAGGGGGAACAATAAAAATTGGTGTAATTAGAGAGATTTTGAAAAAAGGCGAAGGACAAAATAAAGTAACGGAAATTTTAATAAAAATTGCTAAAGAAAAACAAGAAATATCTGAATCAGGAAAATTTAATTTTGGTTTTTCCGCTTATGGAAATAGCGATTTTAATAAAAAAGATATTGGCATAAAAATAAAAAATTATTTCAGAGATAAAAATTTAAGTTCACGTTTTGTTATTAGTCAAGAAAAAACTTTATCAAGCGTTGTTATAACTCAAAATAAATTACTAAAAAGAGGCGTTGAATTAGTTGGCATTAAAAAAGACGGCGAAGTATTTTTAGGCGAAACTTTAGCTGTTCAGCCTTTTAAAGATTTATCCCGTCGTGATTTCGGTCGCCCGGCTCGTGATGATTTGTCCGGCATGCTGCCGCCAAAACTAGCGATGATAATGATAAATTTAGCTGAATTAAGCTCCGATGACAGTGTTATTATTGACCCCTTTTGTGGCTCAGGCACGGTTTTAAATGAAGCAGCTTTAATGAATTATAAAAATTTATTTGGCTCTGATATTTCAAAAAGGGCAGTAGATGATACTTACACAAATTTTTCTTGGCTTAAAGATTTATACAAAATAGATAATGTTAAATTAAAATTAGCAGTTAGAAATGTTTTAGCCTTATCAAAATTTATTAAAAGCGAATCAGCTGACGCAATTATAACTGAGCCGTTTTTAGGCCCGCAAAGAGGAATGATAAATTTCTCCCAAGTTATTTCCGAGCTGGAAACTTTATATTCTGGGGCGATAACTGAGTTTAAAAAAGTTTTAAAAACCGGCGGAAAAGTCGTTATGGTCTGGCCTAGTTTTTATGGGCAAAGAGCGATTAGCCCAAGTTATGAGGGTTTTAAAATTATAAATTTAGTACCAGAAAATTTAATAAATAATTCTTTATTAAACGCTGGTCTTAGTCCCAGAAAAAATCCCCTTTATAGCCGCTCAGGGCAGAAGGTTTTTAGAGAGATTGTTATTTTGGAGAGAGAATAGATTAAAGAGGATAACTACTTTACAGTTAAATATTTTTTTAATTACTTATAAACAAAAAGACATCTTCAAAAAAGATGTCTTTTTTTATTTAAAAACCTCTATTTATTTATCAAAAAATTACAAACGTCACCATCTTTAACAATATATTCCTTACCTTCAATTCGCATTAAGCCGAGTTCCTTTGCCTTAGCCTCACTCCCACATTCCACAAACTTATCCCAAGCGATTACTTCTGCCCTGACAAAGCCTTTAATAAAATCTGTGTGAATTTCTCCAGCCGCTTCTGGGGCTTTTGAACTATTTTTAACCGTCCAAGCCCGGGTCTCATCTTTTCCGGTGGTAAAAAAAGTATCAAGTCCTAAAGTTTTGTAAGCAATTCTAATTAATTTATCTAAACCGCTTTCTTCAAGGCCAAGCTCTTTAATAAATTCTGCCTGTTCCTCTTCTGGCAAGCTCGCAATTTCCTCCTCAGTTTTGACATTAACTTTTATAACCGGATCCGATACGCCAAAAAAGTCACTGCCGTCATGATTTTCATCAACATTTAATAAATAAATAATCGGCTTAATCGTTAATAAATTAAAACTTTTTACAACTAATAATTCCTCGTCTGTGAAAACTAATTCTCGAACCGCTTGTCCGTCGCTTAAGGCTTTAAAAATTCTTTCTAAAATAACGAGCTCAATTTTTAACTCCTTGCTTCCGCTTCTCGCCTCGCGTCTTACTTTATCTAAGCGTTTCTCAATCGTCGCTAAGTCGGCGAAAATAAGTTCCATGTTTATCGTTTCCTTATCTCCTTTAGGATCAACTTTTCCGCTCACATGAATAATATTATCATCCTTAAAATCACGAACAACTTCGCAAATCGCGTCACATTCTCTGATATTGGCGAGAAATTTATTACCCAAGCCTTCGCCTTTATGAGCGCCAGCCACAAGCCCAGCAATATCAACAAATTCAATCGTTGTGTGGATTATTTTTTCCGGTTGTGAAACCTTAGCTAAGGCTTCTAAGCGCTCGTCGGGAACTTTAACAACGCCAACATTTGGATCGATTGTACAAAAAGGATAATTCGCCGCTTCCACGCCTTTTTTGGTTAAAATATTAAATAAACTTGATTTTCCCACATTCGGCAAGCCGACAATTCCAATTGATAATGGCATATTTTTTCATTTATATTCAAATTGAGTATAAGAGATAAAAAGAGATTTGGCAATCTTGTTGTCTATTTTACATCTCCTAAATAAAATCTAGCCTCGCTATTGACATCTGGCTATTTATATGATATTATTATCTAGTTATTTAATCGTTCTTAAAAAAGAAAGGAGGTGGTTATGCTATTTGGCAACAACCCTAAAAAAATGTTTAACCTTATTCTGGAGTTTATCGAAACAAGAAAAGATATTCCTCCAGAAAAAACACCGGAGATAAAAGGGGTGGAAGGGTTTTTTCATGTCACATTTTTAGCCATAATCGCTGAAGACTTTATTATTAACAAAGATTCTAAAAAAGAGAAAATTTTTGATGCTATCAGCGATAGCTATAATGAAAAAAATGGCATTAGAAACTTCATCACCTTAACTCGGGCGATGGAAAAAGAAAAAAATTTGGGCTTTAAAAACATGGCCCTATTAATGAAAAATTTGGAAGAAAAACAAAAAAGCCTTGTCAATTGACGAGGCTTTTAAAATAATTAAATTTAAGTTCGAAGAGTAAAAGCACTATCATCGTCAACTCTTGACTTTAAAAAATTTGCCCCGCTAGCATTAGCAGGAGAGTAATTTTCAAAATTAGCGCCTAAGTCTTCAATGGTTTTATTTCGATGGCTCGGATCTTTTTCGTCAAATATTTTAATTTTATCCACAATTTCAAAATCCCCCTCACCTTTATATTTTATTTTTCGAAAACAATCAGGTGCCCCAGAGTACTTAGAAGCTTCGGAGGCTTTTTTATCCATCGTCACGGCGTATATATATTTTGCTGAGTCTAAATTAAATAATCTTTTTATATCAGTGCTAAAATAAACTGAATCCTCATTTTTTCCAGGCCTCAATTCGTTTTCAATGTCGTGTTCATCAACATGAAAAAGAACAACCCTATTATTAGCATGGAAGTCCATGGCTAAAATTGCGTCTTTAATTTTTAAAGAATCTCTTTGAACGTATATCATCTGTCTTATCTGTCGGGGAAGTCTCTTTAATATTTTAGACAAATCTTCTTCAGAAATAGTTGATAGTTTATCGCTAGGACTTTTACCAGCAAGTATGCTATCCGTTTCTTGTTTTAAGATTTCTTTATCTTCAATATCTTCGCCCTTATTTTTTCTAATTATATTTTTAAAAATAGTCGGCTCAGTTTTATCAACAATTTCATCTAGGCGCTTATTGAGTCTGTCCAGAAAAGCTCTTTTTTCCATAGTCTTAGTGCCATTTCTAATGCTATCTAATTTAAAAGGGCTCATTAAAAAGTCGTTATCCCCTTGTTGATTTTTCCTGTCTTCGCTATTTGTGTTGGCAAAGCCACCTCTTTCGTTCATCATATAATTATATTTTATTTTTATATTATAACTTAAATAATAGATAAAAAAAAGTCGCTCAAAAATGAACGACTGAAATTTAAAAAACTACCAGGCACAGACAACTTTGTTAATTTTAATGGTTGCGCCATCAAGCGATATAATATCGCCTACTTGTTTGCCCATAAGAGCGGACCCGATTGGACTGGTATAGCTGACAACTGTTAATAAGTCGTTTTTATAACCAACGCCGTCAACAATGAAGCTTTTTTCTTCTTCATTATGGATAATATCCACGCAACTCCCGAGACTTACTTGTTCACTTTTTTTATTCGAGCGAACAAGTTGTTTGCCTTTTACGAGGTCCTTCATGGATTTAATCTTTGCCTCCCAAATCCTCTCCTCCTCAAGAGCGGCAGAAATATCAAAACCGTCAGTCGCTGACTGAGCCACCTCTAGGCGTTTTTTTTCATACTCGCCCATCAGCTTAGATAGCTCCTCATCTAAAAGAGCCTTTAGGCTCACCGTCATCTTTTCCATTTATTTAGTTTTTAAATTGTTGAGAAATTATACACTATACTGATGTTTTTGTCAATAGCAATTATATTGCTTTATAGTGCCAAATTGTATCAGGAATAATGCTATCAAGAATGCTTACAAAAAAAATAAACCGCCTCTTATCGAAGCGGTTTCTAAATTAAAATGTTTTGGACCTTTATCGCATACACCTTTGACAATCAAGAGCGGCTGGCGAAAGAATTAATCGATTTTTTTCAATATCAGCCCCACAGGACCTGCAAACCCCATAAGACTCTTTATCTGTCTCGATAATTTTTATTACAGTTAACAACACAGACTTAAAGTCTTTAGGTCGATAACTAATTGCTTGATAGCTTTGATTACCGTCAGCCTTATTAACTAAAACGTCTTCATTGTCCAGATAACCCACTCTTTTCAAAATTTGTTTTTTCCTTTCTTCAATAAAGGAATCTGACAAAACTTCTTTTCTTTGCATCCTTTTCTTATTTTTTGTTATAAAGAACTTATTTTAATTGAATAAAAAATATAACATTGTTTTTACAAAAAGTCAACCTTTTTAGGCAATGTGCACACACACATGGCGATTTAAATTAAAACTTAATATTTGAAACAGAATAAATTTTTTAGAGCTTGACATTTTTTATTTTATTTCTTAATATATTTACAAATCAACAAGGACAAGTATGAAAGGTAAAACTGTTCTTTTAAAAACCTTGTTGTTTATATTTTTTATTAGTTTCTCTTTAGCATCTATTTCTTCTGAAAAAATTAACTTAAGCATTCTAAATGAAGAAGATAATAAATCTTTCTTTGCTCCAGATGATGATAAGGAAAGTTTTCAAAAGATTGAAATATTTATTTGTTTAAGTGATGATTTGCCTTATCGAATAAAAACAAATAAACCCGCTTATGAAAGTGGGCTTATCGATGCGAACGATCTTTTGGTTGCTGTAGCCTTTGGGCACGCTCCTAAGGAGGTATGGGTGTCACCGTTTTCTGTTTTTTGGTATTTCTAATGACCTCTTTTAATTCGATTGATGAAAGCGACCCGGAAAAAAAATTTCCTAGTCAATTTTTATTAAAAGATAAACGGAATTCCCGTGGCACCGAAACTAATTTAAAACCTATAAACAACAATTGAAAAATTAAAGCTCTGGCGAAACCCCAGAGCTTTTTAATTATTTAAAATTCATGTTATTATTAAAGATATAAAAAATATTAATATGAAAATCAATAAAAAAATTATTAAAAATGCCTTTACTTTATTAGAAATATTATTAGTAGTTGCTGTAATTTCTATTCTGGCTTTAATTGTTGTTATTGCTATTAATCCAAGTAAACAAATAAAAGAAACTCAAGATTCTCGTCGAGCGGCTGACATTAGAACAATTCATGATTCTTTATTTCAATATTCAATTGATAATGAAGGTTATTTTCCGGAAGCAATTGACAACACTCCGAGAATGATAGGAACTAGCAATGAGGGTTGTAATATTCTTATCGATGATTCTATAGGTGAAACGGCTTCAGAGTGCTTAGATATAAAAGACTATGTAGCTCCTGTTTATGTAGCAGATATCCCTTATGACCCAGTTGTTGGCAGTCCCGAAAAAACCTATTACGCTGTTTACAGAGAAAACAATCGCTTAAAAGTTATTTCCTTGTTGCCAGATAATTCTCAAAATAATTCATCCCCTGAAGAAGAAAACCAAAACACCGGCTTTCAAGGTTCACAAACTTGGATGAGTGCTAATTTAGATATAAATGATGGTTTAGGGGGAATTATTCCTTACGGAAATAATCCTGCTAATGTTGCTAAGTATGGCTACTTATACACTTGGGCGGCGGCTAACAGAGTTGCAAATAGTATTAGTGGCTGGAGATTACCAAGTGACCAGGACTGGAAAATATTAGAGATGGAATTAGGAATGGATGAGGTTGCAGCAAACTCAACTAGCTATAGAGGAACAAATGAGGGTAGTAAAATAGCTGGCAGGGGAGATTTATGGATAGATGGTCCAATTGAGAATGATCCAGATTTTGGTTATAGTGGCTTTGATGCTATTCCTGGAGGACTTCAAGATAGCGATGGTTGGACTTGGGTTGATGAGCGAAATGCTCGTTATTGGACGGCAAGTGAAGCTAGTCCTACAACTGCCTGGGATAGGTATTTATTTTATGGAAATACTAAAATTTCTCGAAATGCGACAGGAAAAGGTGCTTATTATAGTGTCAGGTTAATACAAGAATAAATAATCTTTACACAAACAAAAACAACCCGAAGGGGTTGTTTTTGTTTGTGGGCGCACAAGGATTTCCGTGTTCGCTTTTCGCCGTCATGCGAAAAGCTCTCGTGCCCAGACCGGCCGCTAAGCCCTGCGCTAGCTCGGGCTTATCGTCGCTCTCCTTTTCGCTCGGTCTTCCGACCTCGCTCAAGACTCGCTCGCCGCTTGTTCGAATCCTTGTGCTTCTTTGCACAAACAAAAACAACCCCTTCGGGTTGTTTTTGTTTGTGTGGGCGCACAAGGATTCGAACCCTGGACCCCTTCGGTGTAAACGAAGTGCTCTAACCAGCTGAGCTATGCGCCCTTTTAGGCGATACCGCCTATTTTTTGACACGAACCTGTGGGCGAAAGAGGATTTGAACCTCCACGACCTTGCGGTCACAAGCCCCTCAAGCTTGCGTGTCTACCAATTCCACCATCCGCCCGAAAAATCTAAAACTAAGCTTTAACAACTTTTTCTTTTAGTTTCTTCTTATAGCCATCACGTAGGAAATATAATTTAGCTCTGCGAACAGCAGCCTCTTTCTTTATTTCTATTTTAGTGATAGTTGGCAAATGTAAAGGGAAAATCTTTTCTACGCCAATACCATCAGAAACTTTTCTAACGGTAATCGTGGCTCCTTTTTCTTTATTATGCTTTCTAGCAATAATAATACCTTCAAAGTATTGAACTCTTTCTTTTTCTTCTCCTTTAGAGTTTAATTCTTTGATTTTTTGGTGGACACGAACGGTCATTCCCGGTTTTAATTCCATTTTGGTTTCAACCATATAATTAAATTATCTTTTAAAATTATTGTTTAATACTAAGTCGAACTAAAAAAGCTCGACTAAGTCGAATCTTGTTCTATACTATAACGATTTTTTACCCTTGTCAAGATGTTTTAGAACAAAATCTAAAACAGCTTGATAGGCTTGTTCTGGGTTTAAATTACTCGTATCTAGAAAAAGATCATAATGTTTTTTCTCGTTGACATCTATATTATAATACTTAGCATAACGAGTTCTATCACTTTCCGCTCGTTTTCTTAAGCTATTTAAAACATCTTCATAGCTCTTAAGAGATTTGTCCTCATTTCTATTATCTTTTCCGGCTTGTTCTTGTAAATGATTAAAGACTCTTTTTGCTCCTTCTTCTAAAGAAACATCGAGATAAATCTTTAAGGAATGAGGGATAAAATACCAAGAAGTTCGACCTTCAATAATAAAATTGTCCTCTGTTTTTCCTAATTGAACCTGATGTTCGTCAACTTCTTTGTCTGTTTGTGGGTCTTTTTCCCCTAAAGCATTATATTCAGCTAAAGTTAGTCCTCTCTCAGCCGCCTTTTGTCTTCTTAAGCCGCCCATATAATATCTTGGCCAAGAAAATTCCGCGGCCAATTTTTCAGCCACGGTGCTTTTTCCTGAACCGCCAGCCCCGCTTAAAGATATGATCATATTTATCAGTTTTTAATAAAAAATTATTTGTCTTTTTGATAATAAAAGTTTATCATATTAATATCTTAAAAGCCAAACAAGAAAAATTAAGAAAATTATGTATTTAGAAAAACTAGAAATAAACGGTTTCAAATCATTTGCCAATAAAAACAAATTAATCTTTTCTGGCATATTAGCTGACCACAGAAGAGGTTTAACTGCTATTGTTGGACCTAATGGTTCGGGAAAATCTAATGTAGCTGACGCTATCCGCTGGGTTTTAGGCGAACAAAGTTTAAAAACCTTACGTGGTAAAAAAAGTGAAGATGTAATTTTTTCCGGATCTGATAAAAAAGGACGTTTAGGTATGGCTGAGGTGTCTTTGTATTTAAACAATGAAGAAAAAATAAGTTCTTTTAAGAAAAAAGATGATGGTTTGCTTCCAGAAAACGAAGCTGAAAAAGAAAATCATGATCGTTTAAATGAAATTATCTCTTCTTGCAATGAAATAGTTATTACTCGCCGTTTGTATCGCAGTGGTGATAGCGAATATTTATTAAACGGCAATAGAGCTCGTTTAGGTGATGTACAAATGCTCCTTGCTAAGGCTAATTTTGGACAGAAAACCTATAGCGTTATTGGTCAGGGTATGGTTGAAAACTTTTTAACTGCTTCTGCTTCTGAACGTAAAGATTTTTTTGATGAAGCAACGGGAGTTAAACAGTTTCAAATAAAAAGAGATTCTGCTTTAAATAAATTAGAAAGCAGTTACGAAAATCTACAACAAGTAGATATGCTTTTAACCGAGATAAAGCCTCGCTTAAAAAGTCTTACCAGACAAGTAGAGAAACTAAAAAGAAGAGAAAGTGTTGAAGATGATTTAAAAATAACTCAAACAACTTATTACCGTTTACTTTGGCATGAAATAAATAAAAAATTAAAAACGGCTAATACTAGTTTTTTAGAAATTGAAACTGAAAAATTAGAAAAAGAAAAAAAATTAGATAAGTTTGACGAAGAATTAAATAAACTTCGAGGAGCAGATAATTTTAAAGAAATAAATGAACTTGAACCAAGACTAAGAGAAAAAGAAAGCCAAAGAAACCAAGCCCTAAAACAATTAGCCAAACTTCAGGCGGAAATGGAAGCTAAATTAGAAGCTAAGGGTCAATTTGATGTTTCTTGGTTAAATAATAAATTATCAGAACTAGAAAGTGATTACAGTAATGCTTTATTTGAAATAGAGTCTTTATCTAAATCACGAAAAAACGAAGAAGAAAGTTTAATTAAAAATGAATTATCGGAAATAGAAAAAGAATTAACAAAAAATAATTCTCTAAAACAGGAAATCAGACGCTTGCAGAATGAAAAAGAAAATGAGGAAAGAAATATTTCCAGAATAGAAACAATTATTGAAACGAATTTAGAAATTCAAGGACGTTTTGATGTTAATCGTTTAAATGAAAAAAAGAATAATTTACAAAATTCATTAAACTCTTTAGCTGAATCTTTAAAAACTTTAAACGAAGAAAAAGATAACAATAAAGAAAAAGAATTATCTGAAGAAATATTTAATTTAGAAAAAGAAATTAGAGTTTTAAATAATTCTTTAGAAAATATAAACAGGGAAATAAAGAAAAATAAAGGAGAACTTCAAGGAAAGGAAGAAATCGAAAAATTAATCGATAATTTTTTATCTCGTTTAGATGAAATTGGCAAAGAAAGCAATTTAGAAACAGTTAGAAAATTAGTAGCTGAAGCTAAAGAAGAATTTAGAGTTAAAATAAAAGCTTTAATTGCCGGAGAAAACATTGATGAGTTAGAAAGAATTAAAAACATTCAAGAAGAAATTATTTCTTTAACTGAAAAGAAGCAAAATTTAAATTCTAAGCTTAATGAAGAAAAAATTCGTCTATCTAGTTTAAGGGAAAAAATAATTTCCTTGTCTGAGAAAAAAAATGACTTAGAAAAAGAATTAAAAGAAGTCGAAGCTGACCTGCTTCAGGCAAATGTAAAATTTGATATTAAAAAAGCAGAAGATGACAAAAGAGATATTTCTAAAAAAATAACAGCTCTTAAAAACGAAATAGAAGATTTAGAAAGAAAAGACGAATCACTTGAACTAGAAACAAAGAAAAGGCAAATTGAAAATAAATGGCAGGAATGGCGCTTGGAAGAATCTTCCCGTTTAGAAAGAAGTCGCTTATTAGAGAATAAAAAAATATCTTTAACTAGAGAAATAGAAGACATAAAAGATAAATTAGCCAGAAGTGAAATAAAGTTTGACGCCTCGGAAATAAAAAATGAAGAAAATGAAATCAGAGCTCAAATAACTACTTTTGAAGAAGAAATTAAAAAGTTAAAAGAAAGTTTAGAAAAACTTAACACCGCTCGGGACGAAGAAAAATCTAAACTGTTTGAAATTCAAAAAAATGCTCAAAGCATTCAAAATGAATTAAACTCTTTAAATAATCGTTTAAATTCCTTGCAAATAGAAATAACTCGTCAAGAAACTCGTCTGGAAGATTTAGAAAATAGCATTAGAAATGATGAATTAAGTATTTCTGAAATAGAAAAAGAATCTACTTCTGAAGAAACAGAGAGTGCTGAAAATTTATTACGAAAAATTAATAGTGCTAAAAATCAATTAGAACAAATTGGTGGTATCGATCCTGAAGCGGAAAAAGAATACGAAGAAACAAAGACCAGATTTGATTTTTTAAGCTCTCAAACTGAAGACTTAAATAAAGCCATAAAATCTTTAGAAGAAATAATTACTGAACTTGATAAAAATATTAAAGTTCGCTTTGATGCAGAATTTAAAGTTATTTCTGAAAAATTTGCTGAATATTTTAAAATTCTTTTTAACGGTGGAAATGCTAAAATAGCAAAATTAATGGCTGAAGAAAAAGATAAAAGTAAAGACAATAAAAATGATGACTTAGAAAAAGGTCTTGAAGCTGGATTTACCAAAGAAGAGCTAGAAATAAAAAATGAAATAAACGATAAGCTAAAACGTTTAAAATCTCTTAGAAAACAAAATGGCGCCGATTTAGAAGGAATAGACATCCAAGCTATTCCGCCAGGAAAAAAGATTCAAACAGTTACCATGCTATCAGGTGGCGAAAGAGCTTTAACAGCCATTGCTCTTATTTGTGCCATTATTAGCGCCAATCCTTCTCCTTTTGTAGTTTTAGACGAAGTTGATGCTGCTCTTGATGAAGCTAATTCTGAGCGTTTAGCTAAAATTTTAGATGATTTATCTAATAAAACTCAGTTTATAGTTATTACTCACAATAGAGCTTCAATGAAAAAAGCCAGTATTTTATATGGTGTTACTATGGAAGCTGATGGAGTTAGTAAGCTATTAAGCGTTAAGCTTGATGAAATAAAGCTTGATAAGTAGGGCTGACTTTATCTTTTCTTAATATATTTTCCGTTATTATAAAACCGTTTTAAAAACGGTTTTATTTTTTTATACAAATATATGCCTGCAAAAATTCTTTCAGCCGCGTTAAGTGGTTTAGATGCAATAAAAATTTACGTAGAAGCTGATAGCGGTGGTGGTGATTTCGGTTATATAAACATTATCGGCTTAGCTGACAAAACGGTTAAAGAGTCTAGTGAGCGAGTAAGAAGTGCTCTGAGAAATTCCTCCCTAGATTATCCGAAGCGAAAAATAACTATCAACCTTTATCCTTCTGACCTGCAAAAACACGGAACAGTTTTTGATCTAGCAATTGCTATTTCTATTTTATCTTTAAAAAATAAATTTCATTTGCACCCTGAAACTGATTTATTTTTAGGCGAACTTTCTTTAACTGGGGAACTAAAAACTATTAGAGGAGTTTTTATTATTATCCTAATGGCTCTTAAAAAAGGATTAAAAAGAATTTTTCTGCCTTACGAAAATTATCAAGAAGCGGTAATAATTAAAACTAATTTAGAAATAATTCCGATAAATACTTTAAATGAGCTCATAGATTTTCTGCAAGGCAAAAAAACAATAAAAGATTTTATTATTCCAAAACTTTTAAATAAGCCCTCGGTAAACCCGAAAAAATACCCTGATTTAAAAGATGTAAAAGGTTGTGAAAATGCTAAAAAAGCCCTAAAAATAGCCTTAGCTGGCGGACATAATATTTTATTTTTTGGGCCACCAGGAACAGGAAAAACTTTGCTTACTAAAGCGGCGACTGGTTTAATGCCTTGTCCTGATGAAAAAGAAAAAATAGAAATAACAAAGATAAAAAGTTTAAAAAATAATTTAAGTATAAAATCTTTAATAAACGAGAGACCGTTTCGTTTTCCGCGTCATAATTCCTCTCTTATAAGTTTCATAGGCGGAGGTAATAGTTTTAAGCTTGGTGAAATTTCTTTAGCTCATAGAGGCGTTTTAGTTTTAGATGATGTTTCCGAATTTCCTAAAAAAATTTTAGAATCACTTCGCCAGCCCTTGGAAGAAAAGTTTATAGAAATAAGAAGGGCTAATTATTTCTTTAAAATACCCAGCGACTTTATTTTAATAGCCACTATAAATCCCTGTCCTTGTGGCTATTATAAAGATAAAGAAAAAATCTGCCTTTGTAGCGAAAAGCAGATTAAAAATTTCTCAGCAATAATATCTGGACCGATAATGGATAGAATAGATTTAAGAATAGAAATGAAACGTTTTAACTGGAATGAATTCTCTCTGTCAGAAAATTATAAAATTGAAGAAAATTCGGAGACTGCCAAAAAACAAATAGATAGGGCTAGAGAAATTCAAAATGAAAGATTTAAAGAATCTAATATAAAAACCAATGCTGATATTCCTTTTAACTTGATAAATAAATTTTGCCACCTAAATAAAGCCGGGGAAGATTTTTTAAATTTAGCGGCTGAAAAATTAAAAATCTCTCAACGCTCTTATTTTAAAATTATAAAAATAGCCCGAACAATTGCTGATTTAAAAGAAAAGCCAGAAATAGAAATCCCCGATTTAGCAGAGGCATTACAATACAGACAAAGAAATTAAAAACTTCTAAAAACGCTTGGATAAAAGACTGTATTTTTGCTATAATATAAAAGATGGATTTATCTCCAATTTTTAAACTTATAATAAAAATATGCGAAAGAAATTAGTCTCTCTATCTTTACTTTTTACATTTATCTTAATTTCTACGTCTGGGTTTAGCTGTAAATTAAGCAATCAAAATGTTCAAGAAGCAATGAAGCCAGTTAACCTGGTTTATTGGCGTGTTTTTGACGGAGAAGACGATTTTAAAGATATAATAAAACAATATCAAGCCATGCATCCTTATGTAAAAATAGAATACAGACGCTTGCGTTATGATGAATATGAATATGAGCTTTTAAACGCCTTGGCCGAAGACAGGGGTCCGGATATTTTTTCTATCCATAATACTTGGGTAAAAAAATATGAATCAAAAATAGCCCCTCTTCCTCCCTCTACCACCATGGTCTATCCCGTTGAAAAAGGTTCAATTAAAAAAGAAATAGTAAATGAAATTCGAACAACCCCATCTTTAACTTTAAAGGGTTTAAGAGATAATTTTGCTGATGTAGTTGCCGGCGACGCAGTTATCGATGATAAAATATACGGATTACCTCTATCAATTGACACTCTGGCTATGTATTATAATCGGGACTTATTAAATAATGCCGGAATTGCTCAACCAACTTTATTTTGGAATCAGGAATTTTTAAAATCTGTTAATAAATTAACAAGAATTGATAGTCGCCAAGGAATACTTCAATCAGGCACTGCTTTAGGCGGAAGTTTTAATATAAACCGTTCAACTGATATTTTGTCCGCTCTTATGATTCAAAACGGGGCTACTATGATGTCTGACGAAGGTTCTGTTTCGTTTCATATCATCCCCCCTTTTGCTAGAGAAAGTGGTTATAATCCGGGAATGGATGCTTTAAGATTTTATACAGATTTTGCTAACCCAACAAAAGAATCTTATTCCTGGAACGAAGAACTTCCTAATTCTTTAGATATGTTTATTAGTGGAAATTTAGCAATTATGTTTTCTTATTCTTATGACTTAGAGACAATAAGAACTCAAGCACCAAAATTAAATTTTTCTGTCACAACTTTTCCTCAAATAGGAAATACTCAAAGAAATGTTTATTTTGCTAATTATTGGCTAGAAACAGTTTCTAAAAAAAGTGCTTATCAAAATGAGGCCTGGGACTTTATCCAATTTATGACAACCAAAGAGCAAGTAATAAAATATTTAACAAAAACTAAAAAACCAGCGGCTTTAAAATCCTTGATTCCTGAGCAAATGAGAGACGATGAATTAGGCGTCTTTGCTTCACAAGTTTTAAATTCAAAAAGCTGGTATAAAGGAAGGGATGCTCAATCAGCTGAAACAGCAATAAAAGAAATGATAAAAACTGTTGTTTTAAACCCTGCTATTAAAATGCAAGAAGTTATAAATAATGCCGCCTCAAGAGTTCAACAAACAATAAGATAATAAATATGAAAATAAATTTAAAAACAAAAAAAAGATTATTGCTTTTATTAACTCTTAGTTTCAGCTTTTTGCTCGCTTCAAATGTCCTGGCCCAAGGAGGTTTAATACCAAGTGCTTCGGGTAGTTCTCGTTGTGCTGGTTTAAGTGCTACTGAATGCGGAGACTATACTGTTGATGACTTTATTAGACTAGCATTGTTAGTCGTAAAATGGGTTTTTGGCATAATTGGATCATTAACCCTTCTAATGTTTGTTTACGGTGGTTTTATATTTTTAATTTCCGCTGGCTCAAGTGATAAGGTTAGTCAAGCTAAAAAAATAATAACCGCCGCTGTTGTTGGTTTATTAATCGTTTTCGGTAGCTGGCTAATTATCCGCTTCGTTTTAGGAGCAATTGGAATAGACTGGTCAGGTGAGCAAAAAATTCAACAAACCAGCACTGCGCCAGTGGTTACAAATCCTCAAACAACAACCCCAACAATAGAAATTATTCCCCAACTGCCATCCATAACCCCGATAGTAACGCCAACAAATCCTTAAAAAAATGAATAATTTTATTGAAAAAAATATTATCGAAGATAATCATATAGGCAAATTAATTTATTCTGAGAGAAAAAAAAGCCCCTGGAAAATAGAAGAAATATCCCGAAAACTAGGCATAAAAATAGATTATTTAAAAGCTATAGAATCTGATCGCTTTGATTTACTTCCAGACGGCCTATACGGAAAAAATTTCTTTAAAAAATATGCGGAATTTCTAAAAATAGATAAAAAATTAATTAACCAAAAAATACACGAATTATCAGAAGAAAGAAAAGACAATCCTTTTTCCTCGCAAAAAATAAAACGTCACGACTTTATAGTTTTTCCTAAAATAGTGAGAAATGTAATTTTTATAATAATTGTATTAATGTGTTCGCTTTATCTTGCTTTCTACGCTAAAAAAATATTTTCTCCCCCAGAATTAATAATAAACTACCCGGAAAATAATTTACTCACAAAAGAAAAATCTATAACCATCAAAGGGGAAATAGAAAAAGAGGCAGAACTAAAAATCAACGGTGAACTAGTTTTAGGGGATAGCGATGGTTTATTTGAAAAAGAGATAAATTTAAAAAGCGGTTTAAACAATATTAGTATTAGAGCTAAAAAGAAATATAGCCGAGAAAATATAATAACCAGAGAAATACTGGTTGAAGAATAAAAATATGATTAACTTTAAAAAGACCGCCTTATTTGACATTGATAAAATTTTAGCTAAAATAAAAATCGAGGCTGGACAAAAGGTAGCTGAGCTCGGTTGTGGTAATTTTGGCTTCTTTGTTTTTCCCTGGGCAAAATTAGTGGGGAAAAAGGGTAAGGTTTATGCGGTTGATATTTTAAGAGATTCCTTAAAAGAGATAAAATCAATTGCAAACCAAGAAAATCTATCACAAATAGAAATAGTCTGGAGCGACTTAGAAGTATATAAAGGAATGAAAATAGAAACAGAAAGCGTTGATACTGCTTCTCTTATAAATGTTTTGAGTCAGTCTGCTAAAAAATTAGAAATTCTTAAAGAAGCGGCTAGAATTTTAAAAAGAGGTGGAAAAATAATTATAGTTGACTGGAAAAAAATAGACTCCCCTCTGGGACCAGATCAGGAAAGAAGAATAAAAGCCGAAGAGCTTAAAGAAAAAACAGAAAAAATAGGTCTTAGTATTAAAGAAGAATTCGAAACAGGACCTTATCACTATGGTGCTTTATTAATTAAATTATAAATATGAAAAATCTTTTTAACCTTTCCTATTGGCTCGATTTGCAACCGCCATATCTTAGTGTTTCTGGACAGCAAATATTTTTAACTATTGTTTTATTTTTCTTTTTAAGTGCGGTAGTTTTGTTAATTTTCAAAAAAAGAGCTGGTTTATATAGAAAAATATTAAATGATCTTTACGCTTTATCTTTAGGAAACTTTGTAATTACCTCTCTTTTATTTTTCTTTCGCTACGAAACAATCCCTTTCTTATCTGGTAGATTTTGGTTAGCCTTATGGATAATTTCTTTAGCTATTTGGTTATATTTTTCTTTAAAAGATTTAAGAAAAATACCAGAGAAAAGAAAAGCCTTAAAAGAAATTAAAGAAAAAAACAAATATATTCCTTAATAAATTAATTTAAATTGAGTTTTTTAAAAACCCTCGCCAAAAACGAGGGTTTTGTTTTTAAAAAAATATGGATAAAATTGAGTTTGGTAAAAAAGCAGAAGAATTAGCAAAAAACTACTTAATCTCAAAAAATTATCAATTTATGTTCTCAAACTGGCGTTACAAAAGAAGTGAAATTGATTTAATTTTTAAAAAAGATAATGAATTTATATTTTTTGAAATAAAAGCTAGAAAAAAATATTTAGAAGATGGGAAACTAATTATCGATGGGTTGCTAAAATCAAGCCAGAAAAAAAGAATTAAAATAGCCGCCTTAGCTTTTTCAAAAAAATACATCCTAGGTTTAGATAAAATAAAATTTGATTTAATTGTAATTGAACTTCTTACTCAAAAAACCGCAACCTTGCATCACTATAAAAACATTTTTTAAAGCAAGAGGGGCTTTTTTCTAAGAAACCATATTTTTCATAAATTTCCCCAGAAAGAGATTGTCCTTCCTTTTTAAATATGCTAAAATTAAATGGTAAAGAAAAATAAATTTCAAACTAGAAAGGTGGTGAATTATGAAAAAAATCACAAAACATTTGATTGCTTTTGCAATTATTGCTTTATTTGTAGCGCCTATTTTAGCTGTTCCAAGTGCTTCAGCTCAAACAGATCCTTACGGAATCAAGCCAATTGAAGACGGATTGGGAGGTTCTTTAGGTGAAACAAATTCAGATCCTCGTGAAATTATCGGTCGTTTTATTAATTTCGCTCTTGGTTTCTTAGGTTTAATCGCTGTGGGTATTATTTTAATCGGCGGTTTCAAATGGATGACTTCAGGTGGAAATGAAGAAAAAACCGGTGAAGCAAAAAAACTTTTGGGAGCTGGTATTATCGGCTTAATCATCGTTCTAGCTTCTTGGGGTCTTGCTTCTTGGCTTGTTACTAACGTAGCGGGACAAGTAAGTGGTAACTAAAAATTTTGCTATATAGCTAAACAATAGACCTCATTTTAATGGGGTCCATTGCCTAAAACATTATTTTTATTTGAGTGTTTTGAGCAATGGATGAACTTTTGTCTTTATTAATTATTTTTATGAAAAAAATTTCATTTTTAATAACATCTTTTGCTTATTTTATTTTTTCAGGCACAAGAGTTCTGGCTCAAAGCTTTGGCTTAGATGAGACCGCCGGAGCGGTGGATGCTTATAAAGGACAAGATAGCTCTGGTTTTAACCAGGCTTTTGTAGCTAATAAAGTAGGTGATATAATTGGCTTAGTTTTGTCTTTTGTTGGTGTTATATTTTTAATTCTAATTATATACGGTGGAATTTCCTGGATGTTCTCAGCTGGAAACGAACAAAAAGTTGAAAAAGCTAAAAGCATAATAATAAACGCGGTTATTGGCTTAGTTATCGTTTTTGCCGCTTATACAATTACCAGCTTCATTGGTAATCAATTTGTAAATTAATGAAATTAAAGTTAATAAAAAAAATAAGTAAAATATCATTAAGTTTATTGATCTTTTCTGCTTTTATAAAAGCTAAGAATCTTTTAGCTTATGATTTTAATTCTCAAAGTGGCTTAGATTCAGCTGCTTTAAAAGCGGGATACACAGACACCCTTAAATCAATGAGTCCGGAAAGTATTTTAATGCAAGTAATAAGTTTGGTTTTGACTTTTGTTGGCGTTGGCTTTTTAATTTTAATGATTATTGGAGGTTTTAATTGGATGACGGCTCAAGGAAATGAAACAAAAGTTGATAAAGCTAAAAAAACAATAACAGCCGGTGTAATTGGTCTTATTGTTGTTTTCTCAGCTTATGCCATAAGTTACTTTATAGTTAATTATTTTAGTGGCACCACTTTATCGAATTAATATGAAAAAAGTTTTATCTCTGATTTTTTTATTTTTATTTAGCATTTCAGCTTTGTTATTTTTTGAATCATCTTTTGCTAACGCTGGCTTAGGTGATGCTTTTGGATCAATCCAAGAAACCGTTGGCAATAAAGCGGGATATAAAACAAGTGGCCAAGCAGAGCTACCAGATATAATAAGTAATGTAATTTCTATAGTTTTATCTCTTTTAGGAGTAATCTTTGTTGGTCTTTTGATATATAGTGGAATTACTTGGATGACAGCCGGTGGCCAAGAAGAAAAGGTAACACAAGCCAAGGGAACCCTTAAGCAGGCAATTATTGGCTTAATAGTAGTTTTAGGAGCTTACGCTTTAAGTTATTTTATTATAAATGCATTAGGCGCTTTAACTAATTAGTAAAGCGAAAAACATTTTTCTAGTTTTTATGAAAAAACACTTTAAACCATTATTTGGAATAATAGTTTTAACACTTCTGTTGGTTCTGCCTTTTTTTGTATTTGCCCAAGCAGATCCAGCAGTAACAGAAGGCGGCGGCGATGTTCCAAGCTTTGAAGAATCTAAAACTTCTAGCGGTAAACCATTGGATATGTTAAATAAAGTAGCTGGTGGTGGTGGTTTTCAAACAGATGAAGTAAGTCTACCTGCTGTAGCTGGGATGGTGGTTAACTCAGCCCTTGGTTTATTGGGTGTTATTTTTGTGGTTTTAATAATTGTTGGTGGTTATAAATGGATGACGGCTGGCGGTGACGAAAATGAAGTAAAAACTGCTACAAATTATATAAAAAGAGCAATTATTGGCTTAATAATTACTCTTTCTTCTTGGGCTATTTGGGAGTTTATTGCTCAAAGACTTATTTTCTAAATTTTAACACTTTAAATATGAAAAAAATAAAATATCTAATAAGTCTACCTTCTTTTTTCCTTTTTACCTCTTTAGTAAAAGCTCAAAATTTAATTGATTCTGAAAAAATATCAAATGTTTCAAATGAATTTGGTGGTAGTGCTGGTTTTACTAGCATAAGTTTGGGTAAAATTATTTCCGTTGTAATATCTATAGCTCTTAGTCTTTTGGCTTTAATTTTTCTTGTTTTAACAATCATGGCTGGTTTTAAATGGATGACAGCTGGCGGAAACGAGGAGGAAGTTAAAAAAGCTCAAACATCTTTAAAAAACTCGGTTATGGGTTTAATCATTGTTTTAGCAGCTTATGCAATAACTTACTTTATCTTTAGCAAATTGCCATTCTCAGCAGGAACTCCTTTAGGTGGCGCTCAAGCGGTTTAAAAAATTTTAAAATAAGTACATCATTATAAATTAAAAAGGCTATCTTGTAGATAGCCTTTTATTATTGGTTTATTAGTTTTTTTAAAAAAATAAGGATGCTTTTTAGAGCATCCTTTTTGTTTTTGGAGTTAAATTAATATCGCTTCATCAGCATAGCTGAGAAGTCATATTTTTCTCCGTCAATAAACGACCCTTTTCCTGGGCCGAGCTCTACGGGTTTACTAACCACGGCTTTTTGTTCGCCGTAGTTAAACACGGCCGTATAGTCGCCAGGCATCGGTATCTCAAACACCGCTTGTCCTTTGTTTCGGTCAAGAAAAAATTCTTGTCGAAAACCGGCTGGTCCATGAACGACTACATGGGCATCGCGATAGTACTTATTTAGCACTATCCCTTTCAAGCCCTTTGTAGATGTTTTTCCAGCGGCGGCGGCATTTACATAGGCATCGGCATACACCATTTGGGTGTATGCATCAGCAGCTGCTTGCAGCTTAACGGGATTATTCCCCCTTGAGGCTACAAACGCCTGCTTATCCTTACCCGCTGCTTCAGCGAGGAATTCTGAGCGAATATCCTCAATTGTTAGCAGTTTTTGACGATACTCAGCAATGAGCTCGTCGTTTAAAACAATGGATTTTTCAGTAGCCTCCATGACAGCTTTACTACTAGAGCGCTCGAAGCGAGCGATCAGTCTTTCGTTTTCCTTTTGAAGCGAGCTTATTCTTGCTTCGTATTTGGAAATTTCCCGGTCAAAATTTGCGACCGAGGCAGTTATGCTACTATTATCCTTATCACCGTAATAAAACTTATTACGTTGGGCGGAAACTGGTAAAAGAAATACTAAAGCTAAAGCTAATAATATTAAATTTTTCATGACTTAGGCCCTCCTCCGGCTCTATTTTTTGTTTATTATTTTTTAATGTTCTTTTTTTATTAATTTTTGCTTAAAATTAGCAAAATTTTAATAAATATTAATAACTTATTCAACTATGCCTCAATTATAGCATACTTTAGTTAAATTGTCAATAGTTTATCCACAAGTAATCCTCAGTCTATGGTTGACTTTTTTTTCTTTATATGATATATTTGACAGTCGAGAAAATCCCTATTTCTTATCTTGATAAAGTAGGGATTTTTTATTTGGCAAAAAAAATAAATTATATGAAAAAAATATTTAACCTTAGAGAGGAAATAATCCCTCTCAGTAGACGACAGAACATTGCTCTTGTTGTTGCAGTAGCCTGCATATTTCAATTTGCCTTGTTCTTTTCGCCAGTTTTAGCAGCGGAAGCGGTTTTAAAAACCCAGCTTCAAGATGAAGAAATAAATGATGACCTTGTTTTTTCTCCCTCTCTACAAAAAAGTGAATCAGCAGACCAAGAAGTTTTAACATCATCTGAGGAAACAGGCTTTCCGGATCATGTTTCCAAAATAGAAATCTATTCAGACAAAAAATACACAGTTATAAGTGTTGGCACTCATGCCATGACGGCTTACAACTCTGAAGTTGGGCAAACAGACGACACTCCTTGTATAACTGCTAATGGTTTTAATGTCTGCGAACATGGAATTGAGGATACTGTAGCCGCTAACTTTTTAAAGTTTGGCACAAAAGTGAGAATCCCGGAATTATTTGGCGACCGCGTATTTACAGTTCGTGACCGTATGAACAAAAGATATACTGACAGAGTTGATGTCTGGATGATAAATAAAAAAGACGCTTTGCAGTTTGGAATTAGAACTGCTCGTATTGAAGTTTTAGAAGAAATAAAATAAGCTTTAAATATATTTAAAAAAACCGCTTTGATAAAAGGCGGTTTTTTTATGTCTATTTCTATTTAGTTTTAGAATAAAAAGCTCATTATACTTTTACTTCTTTTTATTTTTTTCTCTTTCTCATAAATCGCTATACTTGTTTTTACCACCGTATCAGGATTAAGGGAAATACTATCAATTCCTGCTTCTACTAAAAATTCGGCAAAATCGGGGAAGTCGCTTGGACCTTGTCCGCAGATACCAACTTTTTTCTTATTTTTCTTAGCTACTTTAATTAACTGTCTAATTAATTTTTTTACCGCTTCATTTTTTTCATTTGAAACTCCTTCAACCAAAAGGGCGTTTCCTGAATCTCTATCAATACCTAAACATAACTGTGTTAAATCATTGGAGCCAATAGAGAAGCCGTCAAAAACCTGGCAAAATTCTTCAGCTAAAATTATATTAGCAGGAATTTCTGCCATCACATAAACCTCTAAGCCGTTTTCGCCTTTTTTTAGACCATTTTCCGCCATTATTTTCTGAACCAATTTTCCTTCTTCAACGGTGCGGCAAAATGGCACCATAACTTTTAAATTTGTTAAACCCATTTCATCGCGAACTTTTTTAATTGCTGCGCATTCTAATTTAAAAGCTGGTAAAAATAGATTTGAGTAATAACGACTAGCACCACGAAAACCAATCATCGGATTAGATTCAAGTGGTTCGAAACTTTTGCCGCCAATTAAATTAGCATATTCATTACTTTTAAAATCACTTAATCTTAAAATAACGTCTTGAGGATAATAAGCGGCGGTAATAATAGCAATGCCTTGAGCTAAGCGATCGATAAAATACTGTTTTTTATCTTTATAATCAGCAGTTAATTTAGCTATCTCAGCTTTTACTGATTTATCTTCTAATTTATTAAAATTAATTAAAGCTAAAGGATGAACCTTTATATAATTATTAATAAGAAACTCTAAACGAGCCAAACCAACTCCGTCATTAGGTAAAAAAGAATTTGCAAAAGCTAAATCCGGCTCACCAATATTCATCATGATTTTAGTTTTTGGTTTTTTAAAGTTTTTAATGCTAGTTTTTTCAATTTCGAAAGGAAGTTTTCCTTCATAAACAAAACCTTCTTCGCCTTGAGCACAATTAACGGTTACTGATTTTCCAGAATTTATTTTTTTTGAAGCCTCGGCTGTTCCAACCACACAAGGAATTCCTAATTCTCTAGAAACAATAGCCGCATGACAAGTTCGTCCGCCTTTATCAGTTACAATAGCAGAAGCTATTTTCATAATCGGCTCCCAATCAGGATCGGTCATATCAGTTACTAAAACTTGTCCGGGCTTAAACTTATTAATATCTTTAACGGACATGATTTTATTTGCTACACCAGCACCAATACGACTACCGACACTTTGCCCAGAAACAATAGTTTTTCCTTTCTTTTGTAATTTATAAATTTCAACTACTTGTTCGTCTTTTCTACTCTGAACGGTTTCTGGTCTGGCCTGGGTAATATACATTTTCTTTTCTTTTCCATCAAAAGCAAACTCAATATCCATAGGCTTGCCATAGTGTTTTTCAATCATCATCCCCCATTTTGCTAGCTCAATAACCTGCTTGTCGTTTAAAGAAGCTTTTTTCTGTAAATCAGCAGCTACTTTAACATCTTTAACAGGATTTTTTCCGCCCGGATTATAAATCATTTTAATATCTTTTTTGGCAATTGAGCGAGAAATTATTTTTTCGGTTGGTTTAAAAACAAAAAACTCGTCTGGCGTAACTTTACCCTGAACTATATTTTCACCTAAACCAAAAATTGAATTTATTAAAACTGTATTAGCAAAACCTGATTCTGTGTCAATTGTAAACATAACACCGGAGGAACCAAGGTCAGCTCTAACCATTTTTTGCACTCCAACTGAAAGAGCAATAGAAAAATGATCAAAACCTTTGTCAAAACGATAAGATATAGCTCTATCAGTAAACAAAGAAGCGATACATTTTTTAACAGCAATTTGCAAATCTTTTTCACCGCGTACGTTTAAAAATGTTTCTTGTTGTCCGGCAAAAGATGCGTCTGGCAAGTCTTCAGCTGTAGCACTAGAGCGAACGGCCACATCAAGTTCTTTTACTTTATATTGAGCGGATAATTTTTTATAAGCTTGAGCAATTTCTTTTTTTAAATTTTCTGGCAATTCAACCTCTAAAATCATCTTTCTAACCGCTGCTCCGCGTTTCATTAAATCTCTAACATCGTGAGTGTTTAAATCTTTTAAGGCTTCTTTTATTTTCTTCTTTAAGCCGCTTTCTTCAATAAAAGATCTATAGGCATAAGCGGTTGTGGCAAAACCGTCGGGAACTCTAATGCCTTTTTTTGTTAAATGACTTAACATTTCCCCAAGAGAAGCGTTTTTTCCTCCTACTAAAGGGACGTCTTTAATAGAGAGTTCTTTAAAAAAAAGAACTAATTCGTTTTTCATAAAATATTTTTTATTATTATTTTTCTTTTTTCAGTATAACATAAATTTCTTTAAACTAAAAAGCGTCTCTTTACTTTATTAAAATAATAATTTATTATATTCTCAGGCGGACGTGGCGAAATTGGTAGACGCACTTGGCTTAGGACCAAGCGGGGCAACTCTTGAGAGTTCGAGTCTCTCCGTCCGCACCAATGTTAAACTTTTTACACAACTTTATCCCAAGTCGAATAATGTTCGATTTTGGAATAATCACAATCTATTGGTATGGTTTTTTTCTAGCCCTGGCAATGACAGCGGCTATTTTTGTGGCTTTAAAAATAGGCAAAAAGAAATCATTTAAAGAAAATGACTTATTAGATTTATTTTTTTATCTGATTATTGGTGGCCTTTTAGGGGCTCGTATTTATGATATTTTTTTGGAACTTCCTTATTACATCCAAGACCCTTTACAGGTCTTTCGTGTTTGGGAAGGTGGATTAGCTATTCACGGAGGAATAATCGCTGGGCTTATTATTTTAATTTACTTTGCTAGAAAAAAGAAATTAAATTTTTGGGATTTAAGTTTAGTTTTAGTTCCTGCCTTAGCCCTTGGTCAAGCCATCGGACGTTTTGGAAATTATTTTAATCAAGAACTTTTTGGTTTACCAAGTAATTTACCTTGGTCGATTTTTATCAGCCCAGAGAACAGACCGCTAGGACTAGAAAACTTTTCCCATTTTCATCCTACTTTTTTATACGAAAGCCTCGGTTGTCTTTTAATTTTTTTAATACTTCTTATTATAATTAAAAAACAGAAAAATAAATCACAAAAAAATATTTTTCCTTTGGCTTTTTATGTGTTATCATATTCTATATTGAGATTCTCTTTAGAGTTTATTCGCATAGACAGAGCTCCAGACTTTCTAGGTCTAAGATGGCCACAAATAATGAGCTTAATTATGATTATAGGGTCTCTTTATTTATTTTTTCTACACTATAATACTCAAAAAAATGAGACTAAAGAAATTAACTAAACCTAAAAAAACTGGACGCATACTTGTTTTGTATTTGTTAGGTCTTCTTTTGGCATTCTCAAACGCTTTACCTACTTACGTTCATTCAAATTTCTTAGGAGAGTTAGTCAGTTTGCAAACGGTCTCTTTGTTTTTTATCATAGCCAATTCCATCACCTTTGCTTTCATAATATTTTTTCCAAAAATAATTAAAAAGTTTAATGATCATTTAATATTTAAAGCAATTTTAGTGCTTTGTGCCTTATCTCTTTTTTCTTTTTCAATAGCTGACACTGCTATTAAAGGGCTTATTTCGATAAGTGCTTTTATGGTTGCTTTTAATCTTGTTTTTATTAAATTAGATTTGTTTTTGGAAAAATTTACAGATAATAATAATACTGGAAGAATAAGAACAATTTATTTTACTTTTTATAATCTTGGCTGGGTCTTTGCCCCCTCTGTATCCAGCTTCTTAATTGAAAAATTTAGCTATAGCTTTGTTTATTGGATAGCAGGATTATTAATAATTCCTGTTCTTATAATATTTGCGATAACTGAAAAAAGGTTTGATAAAAAAATAAAATATACAGGAGACAATATAAAGAAGGAAATTATAAGAATGTTGCGATGTAAGAATTTACGAGGCATATTTATTGTCGCTTTAATTATTCAGCTTTTTTTCAGCACAGCCGTTGTTTACGTTCCTTTTTATCTACATCAAAACTTAGGCATTGGCTGGGAAGTTCTTGGGCCGATATTTTCCATTATGCTTTTACCTTTTGTTTTATTTGAAATTCCAGCTGGAATTTTAGCTGATAAATATTTTGGCGAGAAAGAAATGTTAATTATTGGTTTAGTTATATTATCTCTGTCTCTTTTCTTTTTTTATTACATAGATGTGCCAACTGCCTGGATTTGGGCTCTAGTTTTATTCTTAAGCAGAACGGGTGCGGCTATACTAGAAGCTATGAGAGAGAGTTATTTCTTTAAACTAGTTGACGCTGAAAATATAGACATGATAAATATTTTTAGAATTACGAGTCCTTTGGCTTATATTATTGGTCCCGGAATAGCTATTTTAATTTTAGCTTTCTTTCCGGTTCAATATTTATTTCTTTTCATGTCAATAATAACTATTTTAGGTATAGGAGTTGTTTTACCTATTAAAGATAGTCGTTAAAAGTTAGTAAACTGTCTTAGTTATATATCGGGGGGATTATTAGAAACAAAAATAAGATAAGCTAATTTAGCTAGTTGACTTATACTTCTTTTTCTTATAAAATATTTTTAGATTGCGGGTATCGTATAATGGCTTTTATATCAGCCTTCCAAGCTGAGGATGGGGGTTCGATTCCCCCTACCCGCTCA
>CAZDYJ010000011.1:24451-31456 GCA_964509735.1 uncultured Gammaproteobacteria bacterium | reverse complement strand
GCAAGCCACATAGAACAAACTCGTTGGCTCATTCTTCAATAGGCACGCCGTCACCGCGCGAACGCGGCTCCGACTCCTTGTAAGTATATGGTTTCAGGTACTATTTCACCTCCCTTATCGGGATGCTTTTCACCTTTCCCTCACGGTACTTGTTCACTATCGATTATAAGAAGTATTTAGTCTTAGGTCATAGTCGACCTGGCTTCAGACGGGATTTCACGAGTCCCGCCCTACTTAAGAATACTGTCCACGGAGAGTTATTTTTTTTCACCTACCGGGCTATCACCGTCTCTGGCCGAGCTTTCCAGCTCATTCGATTAAAAAATATCTTTTTTGACTCCGCCTCGTTGATCTGGCAACGGGCAACAGTTCTTGCAACACCGATAAAACATGTGGTTCCAGAACCTTCCGTAACCCTTCTAGTAAACTAGTCAGATTACTCAGTTATATCGGTTTAGACTCCTCCCCTTTCGCTCGCCACTACTTAGGGAATGATTATTATTTTCTTTTCCTCCAGCTACTAAGATGTTTCAGTTCGCCGGGTGTTCCAGCTCGCCTTAAAGGTCGAGCTTCCTCTTTCTTCAAAAGAGGGGGTTTCCCCATTCGGAGATCTGCGGGTCAAAGGTTGCTTGCCACCTCACCGCAGCTTATCGCAGGCTGCTACGTCCTTCATCGTCTTCTTATATCAAGGCATCCGCCATACACTCTTACTGTGATTTTCTCACGCTTTTATTTTTGAGAACAAAAACGTGTTTGATATTTTATTTACAGCCCTTTATTTTTCCAGACGAAAAAATTGGAAAAATAAAAGATAAAATATCTATATATTTCTATTTTATTTGATTTCTTTACTCTAACATTCAGTTGTTAAGGGACGCAGGGCACAAAAAAACCGCTTTCTGGCGGTTCTGAGTCGGTGCTAAAAACAGCAAAAACTTAGAATCGCTTTCTAACATGGTTTAAATTTTTTCTTTCCATATTGTTGCGGCTTTTTAAGCCTGTTAAAACTGTTAACTATTATAGCTGTTTTAAAAAATATGTCAAGGGTTTAAAAACATTAAAAAAACAGCCGTTTTTAGGGCTGTTTTTTTGTTTTAAAAATTTATTTATTTTTCTAAAATTTTTGGATCGTCCATATGAATCTCGGCAACACCTTTTTCTATCTTTCCTTCCTTGTATAATTGTTTAATATGTTTGTCTAAAGTAATCATGCCAATAGAAGAGTTTGTTTCAATGGTACTTTTTATCTGAGCAATTTTCCCTTCGCGAATTAAATTGGCAATAGCATTATTTTTTAAAAGAATTTCTCGAGCCGCAATTCTTCCGCCGCCAATCTTAGGTAATAAACGTTGAGAAATGACAGCTGTTAAAACACCTGACAACTGAGATTTAATTTGACCTTGTTGATGGGGCGGAAAAATATCAATAATTCTGTCGATTGTTTGAGCAGCGTTATAGGTGTGTAAAGTAGCGATAACTAAATGTCCGGTTTCAGCTAGTGTAACAGCCGAGGAAATTGTTTCCAAATCTCTCATTTCCCCTAAAACAATAACATCAGGATCTTGTCTTAAAACATGTTTTAATCCAGCTGGAAAACTAATCATGTCAACGCCTAATTGACGCTGAGAAATAATACTTTTCTCTGGAGTAAAAATAAATTCCACCGGATCTTCTAAGGTAATTATATTAACAGATCGGTTTTTATTTATATGATTTACCATGGCTGCTAAAGTAGTTGACTTTCCGCAGCCGGTTGGGCCAGTTACTAAAATAAAACCCTGAGGCATTTCTAATAAATCTTTTATAACTTCTGGCATGCCAATTTCTTCAAGAGTTGGCTTGTGTTCATCAATTACACGAGCAACAATTGTAATATTCCCTTTTTCAAAAGCTAAATTAACTCTAAACCTGTAAATATCACTAATAAAAGCAATATCAAAATCTTTTTTTTCTAAAAAAATAAGTAGTTGCTCTTTATTTAATATTTCAGCTAAGTAAAGATCTAAAGTTTTTTTAGTAACAACTTCTTCTGCTTGCCCGCTTAATTCAGAAAGTTTTTTTAAAACCCCATCGATACGAAAAATAGGCTCTTGTCCAAAAAGCAAATGAATATCAGAAGCACCTTTTTTTCCGGCTAAAGAAAATAATTTTTTTATTTCCATATTTTTAATTTTGCCAATTCATTTTTTTAATACCATTTATAGCAGCGTCAACTTGAGCCTCTTGCTTAGAAGATCCAAGCCCTTTTTCCACTAACTCTGTATCTAAATATAGACCAACTACAAAATTTTTAGCATGATCGGGTCCGCTTTCTTCAAGTATTTCATAATGAGGAGTAATTCCTTTTAACTCTTGAGCTTTTTCTTGAAAATGAGATTTAGGATCAATAAATACTTGATTTTTTAAAACCTCATCAAGCTTGCAAACAATATTATCTATAACAAATTTTTTAGCTACTTCTATTCCTTGATCTAAATAAATAGCACCGATAATAGCTTCAAGAGCATCGGCTAAAATAAATTGACGTGATTTTTTATTTTTATCACGTGCTTCTCCTTTAGATAAGTATAAGTATTCTTCAATGCCTAATTTAGGAGTTATCTCATAAAGAATTTTTGAATTAACCAAAGAAGCTCGCCAGTTAGTTAAGTCTCCTTCTGGCGTTTCTGGAAAATGTAAATATAAAAATTCGGTGACAATAATTTCTAAAACCGCGTCACCTAAAAATTCTAATCTTTCATTATGACCGATATTAAAATCGGGATGTTCGTTAAGATAAGAGCGGTGGACCAATGCCTGTCTTAGCAGGCGCTCGTCCTTAAATCTTATCTTAATCTTTTTCTGCAAATCACGCAGGTCGCGACTAGCCATAAATATTTTATTTTACTAAGAAAGTTCTTTGGTCTCCTCTGTTTCTATTTGAGATTTTTTTTCTTCAAGTTCTTTTTTTAATCTTTCTGCTTCAGCCTTATTATCACGATTTTGAACATCAGGTTTATCGCTATAAAGAGCACCTAAAACACCGTTAACAAATTTTCCCGAAGCGCTGCCGCCAAAACTCTTTGCCACCTCGATTGCTTCGTTAATAACTACTCGCGGCGGAGTTTCTGTGTATAAAAGTTCATACATCCCTAAACGTAAAATATTTCTATCAATAGCCGTTATTTGATCAAGTGGCCATTCGGTAGCATATTTTACAATATAAGGATCTATTTCTGATATTTTTTCCTTAACACCAAAAACTAAATCACGCACAAAACCGCCGTCATCGAAACTCGGCGCAAAATTAGAAAAATTATCAGCTATAATATTCTCAATATCGCCATCTTTTTGACCGTTAAAGTCCCAAGCAAATAAAGTTTGGAGAGCGATGGTGCGTGATAAATGACGATTAGACATAGAGCTTATTTAGTTTTTTTAATTGCTTTTATTTCTTTTTTTACAACTTCACGGCCTTTATAAGAACCGCATTCAGTACAAGCAGTGTGAGGTTTTACTGCCTTGCCACACTTAGGACATTTGTTTAAAGTAACTTTCTTTAAAGCTAAATGAGCTCGACCCATATGGGTCTTACTGTGGGTCTTTTGTTTTTTTGGATTTGCCATATTTATTTATAATATTTCTTTTCTATTTTTAGTATAACTAATTACACCTTTTAGTCAATAAGAGCTTAGGCGTGATTTAAATTACTCTTCTTTTTTTAAACCAACCAGTCTTTCAAAATCTTCCTTTTCAATAGTTTCTTTTTCAAGCAAAGCTTCGGTAATTTTTTCCAAAGCTTCTCTATTATTTCTAATAACTTCTAAAGCTTTATCTTGTCCCATCTTAATTAAAGAGGCTATCTCTTCGTCAATTTTCTCAGCTATTTTTTCACTATAGTCTCTTTGTTCATGAATTTCTCGGCCTAAGAAAATCATCTCTTCTTTAGCTCCATAAGTTCTTGGTCCCAAGTTTTCACTCATGCCGTAATCAGTTATTAAACGTCTAGCTAAAGAAGTGGCTCGTCTTAAATCAGAAGTTGCTCCAGTTGTAACTTCGCCAAATATTTCTTTTTCTATAACATGTCCGGCTAAAAGAACTGCAATCTCAGAAATAAATTCTGAACGAGAATGCATGTGTCTATCTTCAGTGGGAACTTTTAAAGTATAGCCACCAGCTGCGCCACGAGCAATAATAGAAACTTTATGAACCGGATCAGCATCTGGTAAAAAGTGAGATACGATAGCGTGTCCAGCTTCGTGGTAGGCGGTGATTTTTTTCTCCTTATCATTTATTACCCTACCCCTTCTTTCTGGTCCCATCATTACTTTTTCTATTGCTTCAAATAAATCATCATTTACAATTTGTTTTTTTCCATTTCTGGCTGCTAAAATAGCAGCTTCATTTAAAATATTAGCCAAATCAGCCCCGGAAAACCCTGGCGTTCTCTCAGCAATTATTCTTAAATTAACATTTTCCGCTAATGGTTTTTTCAAAACATGAACTTTTAATATTTCTTCTCTATCTTTTAAATCTGGTAAATCAATCATTACTCGTCTGTCAAAACGACCAGGACGAAGTAAGGCTGGATCTAAAACATCAGGACGATTAGTAGCAGCAATAACTATTATATTTTGAGTAGCTTCAAAGCCATCCATCTCAACTAAAATTTGATTTAGAGTTTGTTCTCTTTCGTCATGACTGCCGCCTAAGCCAGCACCGCGACGACGACCAACTGCGTCAATTTCATCGATAAAGATAATACAAGGGGCTGCTTTTTTAGCTTTTTCAAAAAGAGAACGAACACGTGAAGCACCAACACCAACAAACATTTCCACAAACTCAGAACCAGACATATGAAAGAATGGTACATCAGCTTCACCAGCTACTGAGCGAGCAAGTAATGTTTTTCCTGTTCCGGGAGAACCTAAAAGTAAAACACCGCGAGGAATTTTAGCTCCTAAGTCATGAAATTTTTTCGGATGCTTTAAAAAATCAACTACTTCTTTTAATTCTTCTTTAGCTTCTTTAGCGCCAGCTACATCTTTAAAAGTCGGCTTTTCTTTACCGTTTATTTTAAAATCTTTAACTGATGATTGCCCGAAATTCATAGCTCGCGAATTAGCTCCCTGCATGCCGCGCATCATAAAAAATATAATCAGGCCAAACAAAAGAAAAGGTAGGGCAAAGGGTAAAATTGTAATTAGCCAAAAAGAAAAACCGCTTTCTTCTTTAACGGAAATTTTAAATCCTTTTAATTTCTCGGAGTCAACTGATAAATTACTTACTAAAGAAGAAAAAGATTCGCCACTTTCTTTCTTAACAATTTCCTTCTCGCCACTTTTTAAGGCAATATTTATTTTATCTCCCTCAACAATTATTTCGGAAATTTCCTCATTATCAATTCTACTTACTAAAGCCTCTATACCAACAGTTACTGGCTCACCTTCTTTCTGTTCAAAAAAATAACTAAAAACAGAAGTAATAAGTAAAAAAACAATTAAGAGGAGAAAAAAATTTCTAAATAAATTTTTCATTATTTTCAATTTAAATTATTTATTAATAACTATATTATAAAGCTAAAAAAAGCTTTTGGCAATTTTAAAATATTAGTAAAATGCTTAGTCAAAAAAGCCCCGCCTTAGTAGGCGAGGCTTTTTTTATTTATTCAGATTTTTTTGTTTTCTTTTTTTCAACTTTTTCTTCATCTTTCTTTTCTCCTTCTTCTTCTTTTACTTCTTTACTCTTAGCCGCTTTTTTGCTGTTTGCTGGCTTTAAACCTAAGCGATGTTCAGCTGGAGAAATGCTAACTACTTCAAAGTCTTTTATCTCATCAACTTGATAGAGGTCGGTTATTTTTTCCTTACCATCTAAACCTAATTGACTGATATGAGCTAAACCGTGAATTTCTTCATCAAGTTTAATAAATAAACCAAAAGGATTTACTTTTAGAATTGTTCCTGGAACGATTTGACCAGTCTGATATTTAGCACTAGCTTCTAACCAAGGATCTTCCATTAATTTTTTAGCACTTAAGAAAACCTTAGCCCCTTCAATAGTTATAATTTCAGCTTTAATAACATCACCGACTTTAAATAATTCATTTGGTGAATCAATTCTTTGCCAAGCTAATTCAGAAATATGAATTAAACCTTCAATGTTTTCTCCGAAAGAAACGAAGACGCCAAAATTAGTAATAGCCGTAATTTTACCTTCAACCTGCATGCCAATATTATATTTATCTAAAGCTGGTTTTTGTTTTTTATTCCAAACATCTTTTTCGCTGAAGATAATTTTTCCTTCTTCTTCGTTTAAGGTAATAACCATGACTTCAAATTCTGTGCCAACAAAAGATTTTAGCTTGTCTAAAATTTTACTCTTATCACCACCAGAAATACGAGGATAATTTTCTGGAGCAAGTTGTGAAACTGGTAAAAATCCGTCGATCTGACAATAACGACTGATAAGTCCGCCTTTATTAGCGTCGGAAATTTTAACTTTAATAGTTTCTTTGCTTTTATAAGCCGCTCTTAAATCCTTCCAAGCTTTTTCCTGTCCAACTGAACGGAAGGATAATTCCAATTCGCCATTTTCATTTTCTGTATCAATAACTGCTGCTTCAATTTCATCACCAGTCTTTAAATCACTAAACTCAGGAACTTCATTATAAAGCTCTGGACCACGAACTATACCCATTAAAATTCCGTTAATATCAAGTTTAACTTCTGACTTAGAAGCTGAAACAACTTTTCCTTTAATAATATCTCCTATTTGAGGAATTTTAATAGAATCTTTTTCTAAAATTTTCTCAAAATCTACATCTTGATCTTGATTGTTATTTTCCATATAAATATTAGTCTTACTTTTTGTTTTAGCAACAAAAAAATCAGACTTAACCCCGTTTAATACGAAGCTCTTTGGCCGCCTCAGGATTTACTCATCCTTCTTTTCCAAAGATTTTATTATAGGCGATATTTAATTGTGTTTTAAGTTTAGATAAATAATAAGCTTTTGTCAAGAAAAAGC
>CAZDYJ010000011.1:0-24351 GCA_964509735.1 uncultured Gammaproteobacteria bacterium | reverse complement strand
AAGTCAATAAAAGTTATTTTATCATGAAAGCCTGGCTATAAAATCGTCCAGACTGAGAACTTATCACAAAACGAACAAATTTTTGATTACCATTTAAATCTTTAATTAAAATTTTATTTGTGTTTCCAACAATCTCGCTTAAGTTTTTATTTGGATTAAAACTAAGCCATTCTATCTTTTCATAATCCCCGATAATTTCTAGCTCAATTTCTTCTCCTGAGTTATAAATCTTTTTAATCTCAAAGTCTGGCAATAGTCCCGACTCATTAGCTTTAAAAAAGAAAAAGCTGCCTGTTCTAATTGACTTGCGCAAATTATCTTCATTTAAACTTTCAAGTGGAAAAATATTCCTATTAAAAGAAAAATGTAATTTAGGGTCATGCATATCATCACCGGCAAAAGCCCAAAAAATTCTTTCTGGTAACAATTCATCTAATAAAAAATCCCAAAGCTCTCTATCTTTTGGATACCTATCATTTTGATTATAAACTTCAAGGCCAACTAAACTTGGAAATTTATTAAAAAGATCTTTGTAAAATTTTAAATCATAATTGTAGCGACCAGGGTGAAATAAAATAGCCCAGCCGTTTCGCAGGGATATCTCTTTTAAATCATCATATTCATTAAACGCTCCTCCGCCATAATCATTAAACAAACTTCCAATATGATGTACATCAGAAATCTCATTACCCTTAATTAACAAAAATTCTTGACCAGGAAATAAAAAACTATTTTCATCTTCTTTTATGTCTAAATAAATATCGGTTGGCCAAGTGACTTGATAATTTTTCATATTATCATGATCTGTGAAAGCTAAAATATGATAATTATTTTCTTGATAAATTTTTATAACATCTTCAGGTGACAGAAGTCCGTCACTTAAATTTGTATGAGCATGAAAATTAGCGTGATAAAATTTTACATCATCCCAATTTATATTATCATAAGGAGAAATAAAAACTTTTCGGCCTAAACCTTCTTGATTCAATTCATTGTTTTCCAGAAACTTATTTTCATAATTAAGACTTGGGGAAAAAGAAAAAGTTAAAGAAAAAAGCAAGGCACCAATTATTGCTAAAAAACTACCCACAATTATTGCTAATTTATTCTTAAAAATAAATCCCTTCATAAAATATATATTTAAATATTTATTGTTTTTATTATAACACAAAAAAACAGCCCTTGAAGGCTGTCTTTTGTTTGTGTGAGCGGGTAACGAGAATCGAACTCGTCTGTCGTGCTTGGCAAGCACGTGTAATAGCCACTATACTATACCCGCATATAAAGTGCCGCGGGCGGGAATCGAACCCGCACTGCATCGCTGCAACCAGATTTTAAGTCTGACGCGTCTACCAGTTCCGCCACCGCGGCCTTTTTCCGTAAACTGTGTGGAGATGATGGGACTTGAACCCATGTCCAATCGGTTTTGCTAAATACTTCTACAAAAATATCTTAATTTAATTTTTTAATTTCAATCATCTAAAATTAAGAGAAAAGCGATTGAAACGATTCTGATATTTGTTTCGATGATTTTTATCAGAAGTAAAATCATCTATCTCCATGTTTATGACACCGATTAAAAATTATGGAGACTCATAATCAATCGATGGTTGTGGCGCTTAATTAGGCTACAACGGGAGCGTAACTTGGAACATTCCAAGTAAACGCTTTGGCAGTTTTGCCATTTGTGTTTTTTGATCGGATTAACGTGACAATCAGCACGTTTTGCATATTTAGAAAAAGCTCCGACTGTCGATGCCTAGCATCCCCAGTAATTAAAAGCTCTATTTTCTTTTTGTCAAAGACCTTAGCTTTCTGTCTAATTCGCGACGCTTAATGCTCTCGCGTTTATCATGTTTTTTCTTGCCTTTTGCCAACGCAAATTCCAGCTTTAAAAAACTATGATTAGTATAGATTCTAAGCGGTATTAGTGTCAAGCCCTCAACTTGTGTTTTGCCAATTAAGCGGTCAATTTCCTTACGATTTAGCAAAAGCTTTCTTTCGCGACGAGAATTATAATCAGGTAAAGCTCCGGCGTTTTTATAAGGAGGGATTAAACAATTTATTAAAAACAACTCAGTTTTATTATTTTTTGTTTTAATACTTATAAAACTTCCCTTTAAACTTCCTTGTCCGTCACGCAGAGATTTAACTTCAAAACCAAACAAAGCTAAACCAGCTTCATATTTTTCAAGAAGTTCGTAATCAAAATTAGCTTTTTTGTTTTGTACTAGTGGCGGCATAATTCCAATCTTTTAATTTAGCCAAAACTTTTTCATTATTTAAAATATTGCGAAGATAACTTTTATAACCAGCTTCAGCAACCATCTTTAAAACTTCGGCATTACCTTTATATTTTTCTTTCAATTCAGAAATCTTTTCTTCAATTTCCTCTTCACTAACATCAATTTTTTCAACTATAGCAATCTCTCGAATTACTAAAGCAGATTTTACTCTCTTAACAGCATTTGGCAACATATCAAGCATTAACTCTTCTTTGGTCTTTTTAAGATGACTTAAATAATCATCAAACTTTCCTCCTTGGCGAATAACGCTTTGTTCGAGTTCGGACATAATATTTTTCGCCTCACTTTGAATAAGAATTTCTGGTAGCTCGGAAATTTTAGTATCATCAATAATTTTGCTAATCATTTCTGATTCTGACTTAAGTTCTGACTCTCTTTCTTTTTCTTGTTTAATATTTTCTTCTAAAGCATCACGCAAATCTTTTAAATCTTTAAAATGCATGTTTTTTGCTAACTCATCATTAACTTCCGGAATTTCTCGATTATAAACACCTTTTATTCTCACTTCAAAAGAAACTTTTTTTCCGGCTAATTCTTTTTGGTGATGATTGTCTGGATAAACAAGATCAAATTTTCTCTCATCTCCGGCTTTAG
The DNA here is from genome assembly GCA_964509735.1 of uncultured Gammaproteobacteria bacterium. Taxonomy (GTDB): domain Bacteria; phylum Patescibacteriota; class Patescibacteriia; order Patescibacteriales; family UBA12465; genus UBA12465. The sequence goes on along the minus strand of CAZDYJ010000011.1, from coordinate 21,451 downwards.
CTCCAATTAATTTTTTATCAAAACCAGGAACTAAATAATCTTTGCCAACTATAATCGCTAATTCTTTATGTTGTCCGTTTTCAATAGCTACTTTAGAAAGTAACATATTTATATCAACTGTTACTTTGTCGCCATCTTCTATTTCTCTTTCAACTAAAGACTCAACGGCTCTCATCTCTGCTAAATCTTTTAGAGTTTTTTCGATTTTTTCCGCATCTATTTTTACCTCATCTTTTTTTAAACCTAATTCCTTATATTTTCCTAAAGCGACATCTGGTAAAAGAGATAAAACAACCTTAAATTCAAAAGGGTTATCTGGGGCTAATTTGGTAACATTTACACTCGGAGAGCCAACCGGTTTTAAACCTAAAGTATTTTTTTCAATAATTTCATCAACAGTTTTTTCAACCGCAAGCTGAGCAGCTTCTTCTAAAATACTCATTTCACCAACTTTTGCTTTTAAAACTTCAAGCGGAGCTTTTCCGGGACGAAAGCCTTCAATTTTTATTTTCTCTGTTAATTTTTTAGCACCCTTTTCAATAAAAGGAGTAAATTCTTCTACGCTCAGAGAGACACTTATTTCTACTTGGGATTTTTCTAAATTTTTCTTATCAACTTGCATAATTATTGTTTCGTTAAGACAAGCGGGTTTAAACCCGCTTTAATTGATTAATAAATATTTTCTAATGCCATTATAGCACTTTTAAACAAAAAATCAACTAAGAAAAAAGACAGGATATTTCCTGTCTTCAGATTTTTTTGTGCTAAATTGCACGTTTAATTGGTGGAGAAAAATTTAACTTTTTTCCTTCTGCCCAGTGACATGAGTTTATCACCAACACACATCTCGTCAACAATTTTCTCAACAACATCGCTGCAAGAGGAACTTTTAAAGTCAAAGGAGTCTTTTCGCCAAGTTCTGGCTGAATTTAGCTTTCCGGATACTTGGTAAAATTCAAAATGAATTTTCCTTGCCTCTTTTTTTTCGGGATCGAGTTTTCGAAATTTTTTTTGTTTGTTAACCATAACAACACAGCCTTTAATGGCAAGTGAATTGTTAAGCAATTCATCTTCAACCAAGAAAACTCCTGGCAGGGATTTTAGAAAAATCTTTAACTCAGAAACCGGATCTCCTAGTCCAGGAAAATTTAAAGTTTCTAAAATTTCAAAAAACCTGTCTAAAAAGACTTTTTCTTTCACATTAACTACATTCGAAGTTCTTTCCATTTTTTGTGATTTTTTTTGTTTTGTTAATAAAGAACGATTTGCACACTTTAAGAAGTCTACATTAAAACAAATGTTTTGTCAATAGCTAATTTAAGCAAGTATTTTCTGCAAACCGTTTACGCTAAAGATGTCCCCATTCATACCCTATTTTTTTCTAATATTACAAAAAATGAGGATTAAAATCCTCATTTTTTAGTGCTAAACTCTTTAATTAAAAATTAACTTTTATTAAAAAAATCGCTTATGGGTGGAAGTATTTGTGATTTTCTTGAAACAATGCCTGGCAAAAAGAAGAACTCCCCCTTATCCTCTCCGGAAAAAATCTGAGAAATTATGTTTTTTTCCTGGTCTGTGGCTGGAAAAAGCCAAGTATTATTATAAATAATATCTACTGCCCCAAAAAATAAAGCAAATAAAGATTTTTCTTCTTTAATCTTTTTTAAAATTTTTACTATTTCTTGCTTATTTTCCTCAAAAAAATCTAAGGAAGTAGTTTCTGAAACAGCAATCGCTACTTTTTTTCCCCCTAAATCAAATTCTTTAAAATCAGACCCAATAACACTTTCCAGGCTTAAATCTGAAAAATCAGATTTAGCGGCAAACATTTGCTCTGCTAATGAATCAATATTCTCACCGGAAATATCAGCCAATTCATTTAAAATATTGGTATCGAAATCTGTGGTAGTTGGTGAGTTTAATTTTAAAGTGTCAGAAATAATAGCTGCTAACAGCATTCCGGCTTCTTTTTTTTCTAAAACAAAACCACTTTCTTTCATCATCTTATAAATTAAAGAAGCGCTGCTACCTAAAGGCTCAACTCTAAAAAATATTGGACGAGAAGAATTAAAACCAGCTAAAGCGTGATGGTCAACAATGCCGGCAACCAAATCTTTTTCAACCAAACTTTGGGATAGGTCATTGTGATCAACTAAAAATATCTTTTCTTGTCCAGAAAATTCTTCAGAAAAATGTTTAGGTAATTCTTCATTAAAATAAGAAAATATAAATTTTGTTTCCTTGTTCACTTCTCCAGATAAAGCAGGTTTTGCCTCTTGTCCAGATTTTTTCAAAAAAACAGCCAACATAAAAGAAGATATAACCGAGTCAGTGTCTGGATTTTTATGTCCTAAAGTTATAATCATATACTTAATTGGTCAAAAAATTTATTCCTTGTTTTCTTCTAAAGGAGTTTTTTCTTCTGTAATTTCTGGCTCAGCGTCTTCAACTATAAGCTTTCCATCTTCTTCGCTGCCGATAACTTTCTTTTCTTCGCCATCTTCAGTCGCTTCAATAATATCAATTTTCCAACCAGTAAGTCTTGCAGCTAAACGAACATTTTGTCCTGATTTACCAATTGCTAAAGATAATTTATCAGAAGCAACTTTAACACTAGCTTTATGTTCTTCTTCATCTAATTCAATTGATAAAGATTTGGCTGGAGAAAGAGCATTAGAAATAAATTTAATCGGGTCTTCGCTGTATTCGATGATGTCAATTTTTTCTCCACCAAGTTCAGAGATAATTGTTTGAACACGAGAACCTCTTTGCCCAACACAAGAACCGACTGGGTCAACGTTTTCTTCATCAGTCCAAATAGCAACCTTAGAACGGCTACCAGCTTCACGAGCCACTGCTTTTATTTCTACTAAGCCATTTGATATTTCTGGAATTTCTAAATAGAAAACTTTCTTTAATATTTCTTCGCTACGACGTGATAAAATAACTTCTGGTCCTTTGTGTCCCTCGCGAACTTCTTTAATAAAAAATTTATATCTGTCGTTTGGGTTATATCTTTCACTATAGATTTGTTCCTCGGCTGGTAATAGACCAATTGTTTTTCCAAGGTCAACAAAAACTAAACGACCTTCCCGGCGCTGAACAATGCCAGAGACAACTTCATGTTCCTTGTCTTTAAATTCAGAGAAAACCATATCTCTTTCCATTTCTCTTAATTTTTGAATGATAACCTGTTTAGCTGTTTGAGCGGCCATTCGTCCATAGCTTTCTGGAATAGGTAAATCAAGTACAAGTTCATCGCCAATTGTAGCATCATGTTTAAAAATCATTGCCTCTTTAATTTGCATGTCGGTTTTTGGATTGAATTTTTTCTCAACCCCGTCAACTTCTTCGTTAACAACTTCCTCTCTTTTTTCAAAAGATCTTTCTTCTTTATATTTTTCCTTATTTACCTCTTCTGGATTATAAAGATTTTTTAACATTTCGGCCTCTTCTTCGGCTGGTAAATTATCAACCACTGTTTTAACGTCAAAAACCTTTGACTTTCCACTTTCTGGGTCAAATTGAACTCTGATATTTTGGTTTTTTTCGCCATAATCTTTACGATAAGCAGCTGCAAGAGCCATTTCCACTGCTTCAATAACAGACTTATAGTCGAGGTTTTTTTCCTCACAAAGCGATTTAATAGCTGAACTAATTTCTGACATATTTTTTATTTTTAGCTAACTTTAAACAAATTTTTTTATTAATTTAAATAATTTATAAAGAAAAAGCTAATTGTAAAAACAACTAGCTTTCCATAATATAATTATACTCCTTATTTCATTTTTTGTCAAAAGTTCTTTGTCCATTTTAATAAGGGTAGGATGTATAGTCAACGCTGCCTTTTATTATAACTTTTGTAAACATTGTTAATAAATATCTAGAAATTGACCAAGCTACTAAAACTATAATTAAACCAATAACTGCATTTTTCAAAAGAGCTTGAGCCTTTTTTATTTTTTCTTCATTGCCGCCAGAGGTCATCCATTGAAATCCGGCAAACAATACTAAAATTAAAAATATTAAAGCTAAAAATTGCAAAGCAAAAATAATAATTCTAGTAACAACAATTCTTATATCTTTAGGTTGATTTTTTGCTCCGTAAGCAGACTCAACATCTTCCATGCCGTATTGAGCATCAATTAAATTAGTACTTCCGGCTTGACCATAAACTTCATTAACTGAAACTGGCGAAATAAAAAACAAAAAAGAAAAAGCGCTAAGAAGTAAAAACAAGGAAAATATCTTTTTTTTAGTGATTGACATAATTATGCTATAATTTATTATAACTTCATTATATAAAAATAAGACCTAAAATACAAGACAATGAGTTTAATAAAAAAAGTTGCTTTTAATACTTTGGCACAAATATCAGGAAAATTGACTTCGACTGTCTTGGGTCTTTTTTCTTTGGCTTTAATTGCTAGATATCTTGGACCGGAAAGTTTTGGTGAATATACAACCATCCTGGCTTTTTTAGGTTTTTTTGCAGTCTTTGCTGACTTCGGATTAACTTTAATAACTGTTCAGTTTATAAGTGATAAAAGAAGAGATGAAAATAAGGTCTTAAATAATATTTTTACCTTAAGACTTGTATCTATTCTATTTATTCTTCTTTTGGCGCCTGTAATTGCAATATTTTTTCCATATAGCCAATCCATAAAAATTGGTTTAATTATTGCTCTAGCTTCTTTTGTTTTTCCAGCTTTAAATCAGGTTATTGTCGGATTGCTGCAAAAAAAATTAAGTATGGAAAGAGATGCGATATCAGAAAATATTAGCAGGGTAGTTCTTTTGCTTGGCATTATTATAGTTAAAAAAATAGACACTGGTCTTAATGGTGTTTTATTGGTAATTTCAATATCAGCTTTTATAAATTTTTTAAGTCATTATATTTTAGCTTTAAAATTTGCGGTCATAAAATTAGCCTGGGACTTCTCTCTGTGGAAAGAAATATTTTATAAATCATGGCCACTTGCCTTAACCATTGTTTTAAATCTTGTTTATTTAAGGGCTGACACTTTAATATTGTCTATTTTTAAAAGCTCTGAAGAGGTTGGTTTTTATGGCATGCCTTATAAAATAATTGATGTTTTAGCGACAATCCCCTTTATGTTTGCTGGTTTAATTTTGCCCATCATAACCGCGGCCTGGCTGGAAAACAAAAAAGATTATTTTAAAAAAATATTACAAAAATCAGTTGACTTTATGATTATAATGGCAGTGCCAATAGTTATTGGTCTGCAGTTTGTCTCAAAAGAAATAATTGTTTTAATTGCTGGGCCAGAATTTGTTCCTTCTGGATTAATTCTTCAAATTCTAATTTTTTCAGTCGCAGCTGTTTTTATAGGGGTTATGTTTTCTCATGCTGTCATTGCTCTTGATAAGCAAAAAAAAATGATTGGTTTTTATGCTTTTACAAGTTTAAGCTCTTTAATTGCTTATTTTATCTTGATTCCAAAATATTCTTATTTCGGAGCAGCGGGAGTAACAATTTATAGCGAACTAATGATTGCTTTCTTTTCTGCTTATTGTGTGTTTAAATATAGCGGCTTTAGATTAAACCTAATAAATTTATTAAAAACATTGGGGGCTGGAGCGATAATGACGATCTTCTTATTGGTAATCAATGGATATACTGGTTCAAAAGGATTTTTTGATAAAGAAACTGTTACTGGTTTAATTTCAATAATTATTTTAGCTGGCTCAATATACTCTTTATCTCTTTATCTTCTTGGGGTTGTAAAAAAAGAAGATGTTTTAATAATTTTTAAAAAACAAAAAATATGATCATAAAAGAACCGGAAATAATTTTTGAAAATGATAATTTAATAGTAATTGATAAGCCGGCCGGATTGGCTGTTCATGGCGGCGGAACAATAAAAGAAGAAACTTTAAGTGATTGGTTGAAAAATTATTATCCAAAAATTAAAACAGTTGGTGATGACCCAGAAAGACCTGGGATTGTTCATCGCTTAGACATGGATGTTAGCGGTTTAATGGTGGTGGCTAAAAATCAAAAAAGTTTCGAAAACTTAAAGAAACAATTTATTGAAAGAAAGATAACCAAAGAATACTCCGCTCTTGTTCACGGACAACTTGCTAAAGACGAAGATTTAATTGATTTTCCTTTAAAAAGAGCTAAAGACGGATATAGAATGGCGGCTATGCCAAAAAACACCGAAGATCTTTTAACTAGAAGAAGTCCCAGTGGCCGTGATTTAGGAAATATTGGTGGCTTTTTTAAGGCTAAAGAGGCAATCACAGAATTTACAGTTATAAAAAAGTTTGTAAACTATACTTTTGTAAAAATAAAAATAAAAACCGGCCGAACCCATCAAATTCGTGTTCACTTTTTTGCCTATGGACATCCTTTAGCTGGAGACGATCTTTATTTTACTAAAAAAACTAAAGAAAAAAATAAAAAACTTGATTTAGGAAGAGTCTTTCTTTTTGCTGATAAATTATGTTTTTCTGATCTCGATGGAGAAAAAATGGAATTTAACTTAGAACTTCCAGAAAATCTAAAAAATAAGCTTCCAAAAAATTAAAACCCCTATTTTGACAGTAGTTTTTATTTAGACTATAATTAAGCTTATAATAAATAATTTTCATTAATTTAAAAACTATGAAAAAATCAATAAAAAAGATGTTGGAGAATAAAAAGTTTTTTTCCAAAGCTTTGCCGGTAGCCTTGATAATAATTCTTGGCTTAATTGCTTTCTTTTCTTTCTCGGGAGGAGAAAAAACAATGAAAGAAAGTGAAGTTATTTTAAAGTCAGAAAGATTTATTAATGACTTTTTAATGGATGGTGGAACAGCAAAAGTAGTTAGTGCTAAAAAAGAATATGGACTATTTAAAGTTCAGGTTGATGTAGGAACAAGCATTGTTGATTCTTATATCACAAAAGATGGTAAATTATTTTTCCCTCAGGCCTTAAATATCGAAGAAATATATAACGAAACTGGTGGGGCTGAAAATGGTGGCGCTAGTGCTCCAGTCGCAGTAGTTGACGTAAAAAGTGACAAGCCGGTTGTTGAATTATTCGTTATGAGTCATTGTTCTTACGGAACTCAAATGGAAAAAGGTATTTTACCAGTTGTTGAAGCTTTAGGTGATAAAATTGATTTCCAATTAAAATTCAATTCATATGCCATGCATGACAAAATTGAATTAGACGAACAAATGCTTCAATATTGTATCATTCAAGAAAAACCTGAATTATTAACTAAATACTTGGGCTGCTTCTTGGTTGATGGAGACACTGAAAGATGTTTATCTGAAACTGGAATTGCTCGGGCTAGTTTAAGTTCTTGCATCACTAATACTGATAAAGAATTTTCTATCACTAGCAACTTCGAAAATAAAGTAGCTTACCAAGGAAGTTTCCCAAGTTTTAATATCTTTAAAACAGATAACGAAAAATACGGAGTACAAGGTTCACCAACTTTAGTAATTAACGGTCAAACAGTTTCTGCTAATCGTGATTCAGCCTCTCTTTTAAGTGTTGTTTGTAGTGCTTTTACTTCTCAGCCAGAAGCTTGTAATACTGTTTTACCATCAAGTTCCCCTACTCCAGGTTTTGGAACAGGTACAACTGTTAGCTCAAATTCTGATGCAGCTTGTTACTAAATAAGTTTCATTTATAATAAAAAAGACGCTTTAAAAAAAGCGTCTTTTTTTATAGTTTTTTTAATTAATAAAAGCGCTGATGTCGGCCTTTAAATCTTCTTTATTTCTTAAACCAACAAACTCAGCAACAACTTTTCCATCCTTAAATAATTTCATATTTGGAATACTTTGAATCTGATATTTTAAGGCTAAGTCTTGATTCTCTCCGTTCTCAGTATCAACTTTTACAATTTTTACTTTCCCTTCCATTTCAGAGGATAATTCATCTAAAGTAGGGGCCATCATTCGACAAGGCATACACCAAGGAGCCCAAAAATCCACTAAAACAGGTAAATCACTTTGCAAGACTTCTTTTTCAAAGTCATTTTTTGTTATTTCAAGTGCTTTTGACATAAATTTTTTATTATTTATTAACTAATTATTCAATTATAGCAGTATTTTTATAAATATTCAAACTGAATAAAAAATTATCTTTTATCAGAATTTATTTTCTTAATATAAGCCAAAAATTTCTGTCTGGTTGATATATTTTCTCAACTTTTAAGCCACTTTTTTGCCCCAAAAGCAATAATTCTTTTTCTGTAAAAACATGATAATAACGATCGCTTGAAAAATTACCACCTCGACCATCCTTCCAGGGAAATATTAAATCCCCTTTTTCCAATCCATTAAAAGTAAAAAGGCGACGAAGCTCGGCTTGAAAAATAATTTTTTTATATTTTTCTAGACTTTTTAGGTCCCAGGCACTAATTATTATTTTTCCACCTGGCTTTAACTTAGAAGCTAATTCTTTCAAAACTTTTACTCTGTTTTTATGTCCTGGTACATGAATAATAACCGCAATTAAAAAAATATAATCAAAATAATTATCAGGAATTTTTTCTAAATCAAAAAGGTCTAATTCTAAAAAATTATTATCCGGATAGGTTTTTCGGGCTAAAGAAATTAATTCCGAGCTATTATCAAAGCCTAAATATTCAATTTTTTTATTAACAAAAGATTCTATTAAGCGACCATTGCCGCAGCCAGCATCTAATATTTTATCACCTTCTTTAAGTTCCTGACTTAAACGTTCCATTTCTGGCCATAAATATTTTTTTCGACTCATATCAAAATCAGCAGCTATTTCATTATAATTAGCCTTAACTAAATTTCTTATTTTAGTGGAAACATTTTTTTTCATTTTAGTCTAAATAACTTTTATGTCGATAATCTTCTTTGCCTGCCTTCTTATGACGAGCTAATTTTAAACATGAGTCACATGAACCACAAGGAGCGCTTTTTGTGTCGCCAAAATATTTTAGAATATATTGTTGCCTGCAAGACAAAGAATAAACATAAGACTCCATCTCATCTAATTTTTCATAAGCTCTTTTTGATTTTTCTTTTAACGCCTTAAAGTCTAATTGTAAATCAATAGGTTCAACAATTTTTAAAATTCTTATTTCCGTGCCTCTAAAAGGCGGTTTATATTCTAATAGATCGCTTTCTGCCATCTTTTTTACCGCTCTTAAGATAGCATCTTTTTTAACATTTAAAACAACGGCCACTTCTTCTGGGTTAAAATCAAAACCGACTTTTATCTTATCCGCGTATCTGTCAGCTAATTTCTCAGCCACCTCTCTTTGGCTTTTAGCTCTTTTACCAATTGAATTAAAAATTTCCTCCCAGGTTTTTTTTAATTTCAAAAATGAATTACTGGCCTTATCTTTTGGCCTGCTAATATAGGCTTCTTTTTCTAAAATCTTTAAAGCTGTGCCGATTGCCATTTCAGGGATTGAATCACTTAAATTCTGACTTATCTCTGCATAAGTTATTAAAATAGAATCGCGGGGGTCAAGTAAATTTTCCGCTCGACCAATTAAAAAGTCGTAAATCTCAATAACTAATTTAGGGTCAGGATTATCACCTTTAATAAAAAATTCTCTTAGATATCTATCTTGTTGATTGTAAAATAATAAACAAAAACTTTCTTTTCCATCTCTGCCCGCTCGACCGGCTTCTTGATAATAAGCTTCTATTGTTCCTGGTAAGTCATGATGAATTACAAAACGAATATCTTTTTTATTAATTCCTAGTCCAAAAGCATTGGTCGCTACAACAACCTGAGCCTCGCCTTTAATAAACTGATCTTGAACCCAGTCGCGACTACCAGCATCCATGCCGGCATGATAAGCCACAGCCTTAATATCATTTTCCATTAATTTTTCTAAAATTTCGTCAGCCTTATTTCTAGTGCCAACGTAAATTATACCAGGACCAATATCAGAATTAGTAATTAAAAAATTTAAAATATTTTCAATTTTCTGTCCGCTAGGAGTTGGTATAACTGCTAATTGCAAATTTGGTCTTGCAAAGCCAGTTATAACTGTTTCATAATCTTTAAAAGCTAATTGTCTAGCTATGTCATCTCTTACTTCAGGTGTAGCGGTAGCAGTTAAAGCAACAACAGTCGGCGTACCACACAACTTAACCGCTTCTTTAAGCCTTAAATAACTCGGTCGAAAATCATGACCCCATTGACTAATACAGTGAGCCTCGTCAATAGCAAATAAAGAAATTTTTATATTTTTAAGTTCTAATAAAAAATCGTGATTATAAAAACGCTCCGGAGCTATATAAACTAATTTAAAAAATCCTTGTTTTACTTGTTCTAGTCGTCTTTTAGCTTCATCTGGTGAGATGGTGGAGTTAATAAAAGTAGCTGGAATGCCGACTTTTTCCAAAGAATCAACCTGATCTTTCATAAGAGCAATAAGCGGCGAAATAACAATAGTTGCCCCTTCTAAAACAAGGGCTGGCAGTTGATAAATCATGGACTTTCCTCCGCCGGTAGGCAAAACGACAACAGTATTTTTTCCCGCTAAAATATAATCAATAGCTCTTTCTTGTCCAGGCAAAAAAGATTCATAGGAAAAATGAATCTTTAAAAGTTCTTTAAGTTCTTGCTTCTTTTTATGTATCATTGAAAAAAAATAATTAATATGTTATGTTTTTCTGACGAACCTTAAAAACTTATATCATGAAACTATCTAAAATATTAAACGGGAGATTCTTTAGAGAGTCGGACCTTAGCAAAAAAGAAATAAGATTAAGATTTGTTTGTGTTTTGTTTCTTGTTTTGTTTTTATTCTTTGCTGGTTTTCATGGAAAAACATTTGTTTTTCCAAGTATAGCATCAGGTATAATAATCTTCGGCTTTCTCTACGGAATTAATCCAGAGAGAATCGAAAAGTTTTTAAAAATTAAAAATGAGTAAAATAAAGCTGCTTAAAAAAGCGGCTTTTTTATTTATTTTTATGTTTAAAAACATTTAAAGTATTTTCAAGTAAAAAGGCTATAGTCATGGGACCAATTCCACCTGGAACAGGTGTTAAAAAAGCGGCCTTATTTTTAACACTTTCAAAATCAACATCGCCTAAAACTTTTTTATCTTTTTTAACTGTACTAATATCAATTAAAACCGCCCCCTCTTTTACATTCCCTTCTTTTAAGCTCCCTGGTTTAGCAACGGCAGTAACTATAAGGTCGGCTTGATTAGAATTTTCTGTTTTTAAAAATTCCGAAAAACCAAAACCTATCAAGAATGTCTCTAATTCTTTTCCAAAAACAGAAGAGTTGAAAAGTAAACAAGCCTTTTTTCCTTGAAAATTTATTTTTGTGTCTTTTAAAGATGCTCCGACCGCGGCTAAAACTGGAGAAATAATAAAATCTGGTTTATTAGGATGAAAACCGTCAACATCTTTTTCCGGATCCATCTTTTTTATTATTTTATTAGCGTCTAAATTTTTAGGCAAAGGTAATTGTAATAATATTCCGTCTATTAATTCGTCTTTGTTTAAAAAATCAACAACCTTTAATAATTCTTCTTCAGATACATCCTCGTCTAATCTATAAATATGAGTATCAATGCCAACTTTTACAGCCTCTTTTTCTTTTAAAGAAACGTATAACTTTGAATCTTCTCTTTCGCCTACTAAAATAATAGCTAAATTAGGGCGATTGCCTTTCAAAGCTAAAACTTCAAGCGCTATTTTATCTTTAACTTTTTCCGCTAAAGATTTTCCATCTATTAATTTTACCATTTTTTTATTTTCCGCTGGGAATAGGAAATTTTTCTCCTAAAACAGCAATTTCTTTCTTAATATTTATCAACTCTTCTTCGTTATTTCTAAATTTAATCGCCCTATCTATTAATTCACTTATAAAAATAACTTCCTTCTCTTTCATGCCTCTTGTTGTAACTGCTGGAGTGCCAATTCTAAGTCCAGATGGGTTTAGGGGTGGGTTTGTGTCGTTTGGAATAGTTGATCTGGAAACAGAAATACCAACACTCTCTAAAACCTTCTCTGCTTCTTTACCGCTAATCTCTTTATTTCTTAAATCAAGAACCATTAAATGATTGTCTGTTCCGCCAGACACAACTTCATAACCTAATTTAATAAAATTTTCAGCCATGGCCTTAGCATTTAAAATTACCTGTTTCGAATATTCTATAAATTCTGGCCTTAAAACCTCCATAAAAGAAACAGCTTTAGCAGCAGTTATATGGTCATGGGGCCCGCCTTGCATGCCTGGAAAAACAGCTCTGTCAATTTGTTTGGCGTATTTTTCTTTACACATTATAATTGCTCCTCTTGGGCCGCGAAGTGTTTTATGAGTTGTGGTTGAGACAACATCAAAAATAGGAACAGGATTTTTTAATTGTTTTCCAGCAATTAAACCAGCAATATGAGCAATATCAGCAAAAGTATAAGCCCTAATCTCATCAGCTATATCTTTAAATTTTTGCCAATCAATTTCTCTTGAGTAAGCACTAAATCCAGCAACAATCATTTTTGGTTTTTCTTCTAAAGCAATTTTTCTTACCTCATCCATATCAATTAGCCCGTCTTTTAAACTAACGCCGTATTGTACAAAATTATATAAACGACCAGAAAAATTAACACTGTGTCCGTGTGATAAATGCCCGCCGTGATCTAATTTAAGACCTAAAACTTTATCCCCTGGCTCAAGAAAAGCCATATAAACAGCCGCGTTCGCTGGCGATCCGGACAAGGCTTGAACATTTACATGTTCAGCACCAAAAATTTCTTTAACCCTTGAAATGGCTAAATTTTCTAACTCATCAATATTTTGATTACCACCATAATAACGTTTCCCTGGATAACCTTCGCTATATTTATTAGCAAAAACGCTGGCCATAACCTCCATGACAGCAGGTGAAATATAATTTTCCGAAGCAATTAGTTCTATTTCTTCATTTTGACGCTTTTTTTCCTTCTCTAAAATGCCAAAAACCTCTGGGTCTTCGGACGGTAAAAATTCATATTTCATATATTTTAGCTTATAAAAACTAACTTAATCTTAGTTTATGAACAGGTTTTTGTCAAAAATAAAAAATTCTTAAATATTCTTAACCAAATAACTTTTATTTAACTTATAGCCTAATTTTCTGTAATAACCGCGAACGCCAACGCCAGAGATAATGGCTATTTTGCTAACTTTATTTTCCTTAGAAATTTCTTCTGCTTTAGAAATTAATTGACGACCAAGTCCGGTGTGTTGAATTTTTTTATCCTTAGATCCACTGGGAACAAGTTCTCCGTAAACATGAAGTTCGCGAATAATTGCTGGAGCAATAAACATACCTTCTTTAATTCTTAAACGACAAAAACCATATAAAGTTTTACCGTCTAAGCTATCAGCTGAAATAAAATACTCTTTTCCTTTAGCGGCTTGGTATTCTAAAATATTTATTTTATATTTTCCTATTTTTTCCTCTTTCGCTTCACGACAACGAATACAATTACATTTAACACCTCTATCTTTCATTACTTGGCGTAAATTAGTAATTTTATTTCCAGCAATAATCGACTCTCCAGGAATATCACGAATTAAACGAATTATTCTAACATATTTTGGCACTAGCTCCTTGCATTTTACTATTAACTCTTGAAGAACTTTATCAGAATAGGCCTTATATTTTCCTTGTAAATACCACTTATACAACAAACTTCCTTTTGTAACAACTGTCGGATAAAATTTTATCTGATCAGGTTGAAATCTTTCATCGCTAAACAACTGACTAAACATTTCCAAATCTTTTTCTGGGTTAGAACCAGGAAGTCCGGGCATTAAATGATAAGTTATTTTAAAACCATAATCTCTTAAACTCTCGCTTGCTAAAGCTATTTCAAGCACACCGTGCCCTCTTTTGTTTTTCTTTAAAATTTCATCATCAACTGCCTGAACACCTATTTCCACTCTAGTGCAGCCAAGCTCTCTCATTTCTAAAAGCTCTTCTTGATTAATATAGTCCGGCCTTGTTTCAAGGGTTAATCCAATAATTTTATATTTAGCCCCTTCATTCTTTTTTTGTTCTTTTAGAAGTTCTGCTTTTAAAGTTTTTATGCTTGTTTTTTCGCTAAAAACAGCTTTTAAATCACTCTTAAACAGTTTTAATTTTTTATCTAAGGCGTAGTCTGGATTAATGGTTATTTTATTTTTTACAACGTTAAAATCATTGGCCGCTTTAAAACAATTTAAAATATACCAATATTTATAATTTGTTGGTAAATAACTCCAGGTTCCACCGATAACAATTATTTCTATTTTATTTGGTTGGTGCCCGTTGTTTTCTAAAGCTTTTAATCTTAAAGCAACTTGAACATAAGGATTATAAGAACATCGAATAGCCCTCATAACTGCCGGTTCGTTAGAAAGATAACTAACCGGCACATCCTCGCTTTCCCGAGGACAATAAGCGCATGTTCCGGGACAAGGATAGGGTTTAGTTAGAACAGCTACTGGAGCAATTCCTGACATAGTCCTAACAGACCTTTTTCTTAAAACTTTTTCAAAATCAGCCTCGCTTTTTATTGAAGATTTCTTTAAAAGAGCACGGTAAACAGATAAAATATCTGAATTTGTAATTGATTTTAGGTTATATTTTTTGCAAAACAAACGTTTTAAAACGTCTAAATCCTCTCGGCTTTTTATTTTTTTTATGTAATTTTTAACTAATTCTTTTATTGCTTCTTCCATAGAAGTGATTTATAATTAGATAATAGACTTATTTAATAATTTTAACAGCATACTATGAAAAAGTATATTAATTCAAGTTTTCTAAAATCAAGCTTATTTCTTTTATTAATCGCCGTTTTGTTTTTTTCTGGCACAAAAATAAGTGAGGCTTCTTCTAATAATTATTTTATAAATAAGTTAGTTATAGAAAGCGATGAAATAGTTGATAAAAATTTATATACAAGTGCTCAAGAAATCACTGTTGATGGATTAATTTCTGGTGATTTAATAGCGGTGGCAAATAAAATAATCATTAACGGAGAGTTGTCTGGTGATTTAATAGCGGTGGCAAGTATTATTGAAATAAACGGCAGAGTTAATGGAAGTCTTAGAACTGTATCCGAAAATTTAAGAATAAATGGTTTAGTTCAAAAAAATGTTACCGCTCTTAGCTCAAATATTATAACTGGCCTGGATTCTGTTGTTGGTTGGGATTTTATATCACTAAGCAGTTCTTTGGAGTTAAACGGAATTATAAATGATTATTTAAAAGCTAGTGCTCAAAATATAAAAATTTCTGGAAAAGTAGATAAAGATGTTGATTTGAATTTAAAAACAAAAGATTCTTTTTTATTTATTTTAAGTGAGGCTGAGATAAAAGGTGATTTAAATTATGTAAGATCGGAATATTTTCAATCGGAAATAAATGGTTTAATTAGCGGAAGTGTTAATGAATCTATAAAAGAAACTAAAAATTATTTTAATTTTTCTGCTTGGTTATTAAAAACTTTATTTCTAATAATCAGTGCTTTCTTAGTTGGCTTAGTTATTATTTATCTTTTTAAAAACACTGTTCAAGAACTTATCTTCGAAAAATCCAAATATTTATTAAACGATTTTGTGTTTGGATTAATTTTTGCAATTCTAATTCCTATTGCAAGTATTTTATTATTTATTTCAATTATTGGCATTCCTTTGTCGCTTATAAGCTTGTCTCTTTATTTAATTTTGATTTATTTAGGAAAAATTGTAAGTGCTATTTTTATTGGTTCTTTAATTTTTAAAATATTTAAAAAAGAAGTTTTGCCAATCTGGAAACTTCTGGTCGGTGTTATTCTTTGCTGGCTTATTTTTTCCTTGCCATTTGTCGGCGCTGCCTTATCAGGCCTAGCTTCAATTCTTGGTATAGGAATGCTTATTATTTATGTTAAAAACAAATCCAGAAATATTTAAAGCTTATGACATTAGAGGTATCTATGGTAAAGACTTTGATAATGACCTGGCTTTTAAATTAGGACAAGCTTTTGTTGATCTAAGAAAAAAAGACGGCGACATTCCTCTTAGTAAAAAAATGAAAATAGCTGTTGCTTGTGATATGAGAAACTCCTCACCAGCCCTTAAGGAAGCTCTTTTAAGAGGGTTAACAATAGCTGGAGCTGATGTGGTTGATTTAGGTTTAATTGCTACTCCGACTTTTTATTTTGCAGTCGGAAATTATAATTACGACGGGGGAATTATTATTTCCGCATCACACAACCCTAGTGAATGGAATGGTTTTAAAATTGTTCGCAGTAAAGGGAAGCCTGTCAGCGGTGAGACTGGAATAAATTATTTAAGAGATAGAATTATTGAAAATCATTTTTTACCTGCTGAAATAAAAGGGATTATAGAAGAAAATAAAGAAGCGGAAAAAGACTCTTTAAATTACGCTTTATCTTTCGCTAATATAGAGAAAATAAAACCTTTAAAAGTAGCAATTGATACAGCCAACGGCATGGGTACTAGTTTTTTAAGTCATTTACTTAAAGTATTGCCAATTGAAGCTAGAACAATAAATTTTTTCTTAAATGGAAATTTCCCAGCCCATGAAGCTGATCCTTTAAAAGAGGAAAACTTAGAACAATTAAAAGATTTAATAAAAACTTCTCAGGCTGATTTAGGAATCGCTACCGATGGAGATGGTGATAGAATATTTTTTATTGATAATAATGGAGAGACTATAGACCCGGCAATTTTAAGAGGTTTACTGTCTAAATTTTTCTTAAAAGATAAGCCAGGTTCAAAAATAGGTTATGATGTTCGTCCGGGAAAAATTACAGTCGATTTAATAAAGGAAAATGGTGGTGTGCCAGTCGTAACTAGAGTTGGACACTCTCTTATAAAAGAGCAAATGATAAAAGAAGATATTTATTTTGCCGGTGAATCATCGGGCCACTTTTATTTTAATGGATTAGCTGGTTGTTTTGAATATCCAGAAATAATGATTATAAAATTTCTAAGCGCCTTGTCTGAGTCGGGTTTAAGCTCTGCTGATTTTATTAAGCCTTATAAAAAATATTTTCACTCAGGAGAAATAAATAAAACAGTTGAAAATAAAGAAGCGGTGTTTCAAAAGATAAAAGAAGTTTATGCTGATGGAAAAATAACCGAGCTTGATGGAGTTTTAGTAGAATATCCCGATTTCTGGTTTAATGTCAGAGGTTCAAACACTGAAGCAAAAATTCGTTTAAATTTAGAAGCGGTTGATAAAGTGCTTATGGAGAAAAAAAGAGATGAAGTTTTAGAACTTATAAAATAAAAAGTGTTATATCAAAAAACTATCTTAAAAAAGATAGTTTTTTTGTAAAAAAAATGCTAAAAAATAATATTTATAAGCTCATTTTATAAGCCTTTTTTACATATTCCTCAACAACTCTCTGAGTGTTAAATTTTGAAGCATTAAAAGTAATCGCGTTTCGACGAATCTTTAAATATTCTTGTTCGTTTTTATAATAAAGAGGAATTATTTTATTAATTAAAACTTCATATAAATCATTATTATTATCTTTTTCTCTTATTGTCCAACCAGTTCTATATAAATATTCCGCCTCGGGCCACCAACCATCAAAGGTGCTAAGTTGAGGAACTCCGTTATGAGCCGCTTTCATTCCACTAGTTGCTGAGGCTTCATTTGGCGGAACAGGATTATTAAGCCAAAGATCTGAGCCAGCTACTAAGATTTTAGCAATTTCAATATCATAATTAGCTAAAAAAACTATATTTATTTCCGAACTAATTTTTTTAATTCTTTTATTAACCTCGGAAATTAATGTTTGCCCAACCACATCACTTGGGTGTGCTTTGCCAGTATAAATAATTTGAATTTTGCCAATTTTTTTATTAATCATTTTTAATTTTTCCAAATCCTCAAGAATTAAAGTTGGTCTTTTATAAGGCGCGAAACGACGAGCAAATGTTATTGTAAAAACATCATCTTTAAAAACTTTTCCGCTTCTATCTTTAACTAGTTTTATTAATCTTTTTTTAGCCTCTTGATGAGCGGTTTTTATTTCTAAAATAGAAATATTTTTAGCTTTCTTTAATAGTTTATTATCCTCTCTCCAGGAAGGAATATGTTTGTCAAAAAGATTTTTAAATTCTGGTGCTGTCCAAAGCAAAGAATTAACCCCGTTAGTAATTGAATCGATTCTATATTCAGGAAACATTTTTCGAGACACTTCTTTGTGTTTTAAAGACACGCCGTTTATATAAGAACTAAAAAACATAGCCAAATTAGTAAAATTAATTTTATCTTCTTTGATTAAGCCTTTTGTTTTAACGGGAAAATCGGGTTGGTATTTTAATAAAAATTCACCAAAGTAAACATCATGTCCAGCTGGAATTGGTGTGTGAGTGGTAAATACTATTTTCTCTCTTACTTCTTTTATTTTTTCTTTTTCAGTTTTTTGTTTAGAGTTTAAAAATAATTCAACCGCCGCTAAAGCGCCGTGTCCTTCATTTAAGTGAATTTTAGAAACATTCTTATATCCTAATTTTTCCAACAACTTAACACCACCTCGCCCAAGCACAACTGATTGTTTTAATTTTTTTCTTAAATCGGCGTCATAAAGATTTTCACAAAGTCGACGATGCTTTTCTCTGTTTTCTGGCCAATCACTATCTAATAAATAAACTGGAATTTCAATTCCATCACCGCTTTTTAATTTATATTCCCAAGCACGAATTAAAACTTTATCTTGAGCTATGTTTATAAATATTTTCGCGGGCAAAAGTTTTAGTTTTGAAAAATCAGTTTTATCAATACTTGTTTTTTGCTTGCCTTTATCATTTATTATTTGTTTAAAATACCCATGCTTATATAAAAGACTAATAGCGACAACAGGAAATTTTTTTTCACTAGCTGATCGTAAAATATCACCAGCTAAAATTCCTAAGCCGCCAGCAAAATTCTTAATACTATTTTCAAGGGCTATTTCCATGCTTAAATAAGCAACTTTGAAATTATCTTTTGGGTTTTTATTTGTCATTTTATTTTTATTATAAATATATTATATATATTAGCATTTTTTTAAGAAAATAAAAAAGGCGACATTTTTTGCCGCCCCATTTTTAAACTTTTTTCAAATTCTCAAATTCTTTTTTCTCTTCTTCAAAATCATTTAATTGATTTTTCAAACTTTCAAATTCTTTTTCAGTTTCCTTTTTTCTTTTAGTGAAAAACTTTACCTCACTTTTTGACTGACTAATTTCTAATTTAAATTCTTCAGAAAGTTCTTTAATTGCTTTTGGTATAAAATAATAAATTATATCCAAGCGATCTTCTTTTTTTGTCGGAAAAATTGTCGTTAAAAGAGTTGATAAAATAATAGAAATAACAAAAACGATAAAAGAATATAAAACAATATCAATAAAAAAATTTTCAAAGAATTTAATTGATAAATAATGTCCAGTTAAGAGAGAAAACATAAAACAACTAACAAAAATAATAAAGGCAGTGAGCCACATTTTCCGGTTTTCCTTACTTTCTGTGGCAAGTTTACCGGCTCGATTTAAAATAATTTTTTTCTTATCCATCGTATAATTTTTATTGGTTTTATTTTAAAGTTCTAAGAACAAATTATTATTTCACAAATACTGTATTTATTCAAGGGTTGTTAGTTTTAAGGGACAAGGGATTTAAAAAATTATTTGGTGAATTAATATAAAAAAGACCCGCGATGTTGTTGCGAGCCTTAGAAGATTGTAATGAGGAGAGGTTCTTGTTCTGCTTTAAGCTTATAAAATAAGGAAAAGCAATTACCCTTTTAGCGACTTATTATCTAACTTTGATTACTTTCTCCTGAAAGAAGATTTAAAAAAGTTTTTTTACGGCTTCTTCAATAAACTCTTTATAGAGTTCTATTAATTCTTCTTTGGTGACGTTTTGGTCTTTTAGCTGCTCAGCAACTCGACCAAGTCTTCCCATAACATCGGCTCTGTTAAGAGTGTGGGCTTCTTGGATAAATTTATGCTTCATAATAATTAAAGCAATTTGACCCTTTCTTTCTTCTGTTAAAACTACATTTTGTGCCATTTTTTATTTTTTTTATGATCGCTAAACAATATCGTTTAGTGGTTATATGTTACTATAAAAATTCAATGTCAACCAGTTTGTATTCTCGTTAGGGGTCTATTAAACCCAAAACAAAAAATAACCCCTAAAAAGGAGTTACTTCATATGGGTGCCTATCGGGAATTCCGCCTTCACTTTTCGCCATCATGCGAAAAGTTCAGTTGTCCAGACCGGCCGCTAAACCCTACGCTAGCTCGGGTTTATCGTCGCTCACCTTTTCACTCGGTCTTCCGACCTCGCTCAAGACTCGCTCGCCGCTTGTCCGATTCCCAGCGACTAGCGTCGCTTAAATAAAATACCCAAACATTAGTTTGGGTATTTTATTTATAGGGTGGCTAATCGCAAAACTTGGAAAACTTTTTTGATTATATGTATAAAGAGAGCAAAAATTAAATTATTTATCTCTTTGACTATTTTCTATTTGGTTAATTGCGTTATTTACATTTTCTAAAATAATTCTTGATCTATCATAAGCAGACTGCCAGTATTCTAAAGGTTTTTGTAAATTCACAGGCACCTTATCAAGCTCTTCTAATTGTTTTCCGGTAAAACTATACCCGATATCTTCTCCTTCTTTGTAGTGAGTTTTATATTCTTTATATTCACTGCCATCTAATTTGTTTTGTTTACAGTAAGGCTGCCAAATACTATTAAATTTTTCATTCGTTAAAAAAACCATTTCTTCAGCTTTTTCTCTTTGTTTATAAAGATTTAGAAGCAAATCAATTTTTTTATTTTCATCACCCTGGGCTTCTCTTAATTTTTTTTTAAAATTATCTGGAATATTTCTGTATGTACGGGGATCGTTTGTAACAAATTGAGTTGAATTAAATTTTTCCTCTTCATCGACAAACAACATGGAAAGAGATGTTTTTTCAAACTCATCACTGCCTGCCATATAATCAGTAATTTCTTTTTCTCTTAAATATTCGTTAGCTCTGCTATATTTACTAACGCCAGCTATTATACCCTCTCCCGTAGGCACAATTTCCTCTCTCTCACCCATTAATTTTTCTTTACCACTTTTGATATCTTCTATTTTTTTATTATAGACATCAATTAATTCATATTCGTCTTTTTCTATAGCCTCTTTGATAGCTTCTTGTATTAACTCTATATATCTCTTTTTGTTTTTATCCATTATTTCCTTAAAAGAGCTTTCATTGCTTTTTTGATTTTTTTTGTCGTCTTCTAATATATTTTTATCATTTTCTTCTTTAATAATTTCTCCACCATTTTTTACTAATTCAATTTTATCCCTTAATGCCGCAGCTTTTTCATAATTTTCAATTTCTATAGCCTCTTTCATCAAGCTGTTTAATTTTTTTAAGCGTTCTTCTCTCTTTAAATCTTCAACACTTAAGTTATTGTTATTTTCAAAATTCATATTAATG
>CAZDYJ010000010.1:0-32990 GCA_964509735.1 uncultured Gammaproteobacteria bacterium | reverse complement strand
ACGTCAAATCAGCATGGTTCTTACGCCTTGGGCAACACACGTGCTACAATGGAAGATACAGAGGGACGCCAAACCGCGAGGTGGAGCAAATCCCTAAAAATCTTTCTCAGTTCGGATTGAAGGCTGCAATTCGCCTTCATGAAGTTGGAATCGCTAGTAATCGTGGATCAGCTATGCCACGGTGAATACGTTCTCGGGTCTTGTACTCACCGCCCGTCACGTCAAGGGAGTTGGTAGTACCCGAAGGCTCACAATTGTGGGACGAAGGTAAGGCTGATGACAGGGACGAAGTCGTAACAAGGCATCCGTAGCGGAAGCTGTGGATGGATCACCTCCTTTCTAGGGAGTAATTTCTTCTTCTCAATTTGAAAAGAAGAATTAGTCGCCTCCGATATAGTGTCGGAGTGGTCAAAACTCGCGAGAGTCTAGACAAAACGCGAATTGATGCTATTCAGTTTTAAAATTCTCACATGATTCTTCAAAAAAACACCTTTAGGGTGTTTTTTATTTATAATCTTGGTAAAAAAATATTTAATATAATATTAAACTAGAATGCAAAATAATTATAAAACAGTTTATACTTTTACTAAATAAATCATAATAAATAGGGACAAACGGGCAATTTTATTGACTATTTCATTAATTTTAATGTTAGTCTATCAAACATTTAACCATTAAGCTAGTCTTTAATGTAAAAATTAAATAAAACACAAAAGGATTAAACTAATTTAAAAATATCTTTCAAATTCATTTTTAATTTTCAGTCTGATTTCTTCTAAATCTTTTTCGTTAATAATAACATAATAATTTATATTTTCTGGTTTTTTACAAAATATTGTATTATTTATTATCATCTCTTTTCGAATCAATCCTTTTTCTAAAAAGTAGTTTACAAATAAATAAGTCGAATATTTCTTACCTAGAGGATTTTTAACGCTATCACAAGATACGTGTTTAATATTTTCATAATCATCAATTATAATATCTGCACCAGGCAAAAGAAGATTATAAAAAATTATAAAATCCCTGTCTAAAGCACCATCGGCGTCGATTAAAATAAGAGAAAAAGGCTGATGTTCGATTATTTGCTTAGACGCCTTTTTTATTCTTTCCGGAATAAGCTTAACACATCTATCACAATGAAAATGTTTTATGTTATCTTTTAAAATTTTGATATTTAACATCTTTGAACCAAATTTTATTATTGAACCATTATCGCCATCGCCTTTTTCAATTGTAAATAAAAGAGATTTTTTTCTTGAATTTATAATTCCTTTTGCCAGACAAATCGTAGCTGCTCCATGAGCGGCACCAAGCTCTA
This sequence comes from uncultured Gammaproteobacteria bacterium, assembly GCA_964509735.1. Taxonomy (GTDB): domain Bacteria; phylum Patescibacteriota; class Patescibacteriia; order Patescibacteriales; family UBA12465; genus UBA12465. The sequence continues at coordinate 31,669 of CAZDYJ010000010.1, read as the reverse complement.
TCATATTGCCCGACTTAGCCTTATAAGCAATCTGATAAATTTTTAAATAAACATCAAAAGATAACATACCATTACAACGTTTAATTATCTTTTGTAAAATTTTACCAATCAAATATAGTTTTTCTATTTTTTTAAATTTCTTGTTTTCTTTTTTATTTAAAAATTTATTTTTTTGCCAATTATTTTTTTCCTCATATTCTTTAATATTTCTATAAAATATTGTTTCTAATTTTTTCGCTTCAATTTTAACATTAAAATTCTTAACAATAGTCTCACGCCCCTCTTGAGAAACTACATGTCTTAATTCTTGATTTCTTAAAACTTCTTTTATAGTCATGCTTAATTTTTCAACATTTTTTTCTGGCACCAAAAAACCATTTTTCCTATTTTTTATTAATTCAGAAATTCCAGAAATGTCACTAGTAATAACAGGTATTTCCATAGACATTGCTTCCTTTAAAACATTAGCCATAATATCCCTATCTCCATTTTGAGCAATAACACAAGGCAAAACAAATAAAACTGACTCCGCTAACTCTGCCTGAATTAATTCTTGCTTCATCGGTGCTAATATTTTTACTAAATGGCCAATTTTTAATTCTTTAATTTTTAATTCATAAGTTTCCTTTAAAGGACCATCTCCAATCAAAACAAATTGAAAATCTATTTTTTCTTTATAGAGAATAGCTAAGGCCTCTAAAAGATAAATTATTCCTTTTTTTTCAACAAATCTAGCAATAGTAATTATTTTATTTTTTATTTTTATAGAATTATTATTTTTAAATTTATCAGGATCAATAGAGCTATGAATAATATCTATTTTTTTACTCTCGCCAAATATTTTTTTTAATTGATTTTTATTAAATTCGGAAATAGTTATAAAATCATTAGTTTTTAAAAACGTGTCTTTAAAAAATATTATTTCTTCTTTATTTTCGTAGCTATATAATTCTTGTGCCCTAAAAGCTGATATTAAAGGCACACCAATAATACTGGAAATAACTGTTGCATTTTTTATTGTCTTAAAAGGTGAAAAAGGAGAATAAACCACATCTATTTTTATTTTTAATAGTTTTCTTAAAATAAGATAACTATCAAGTTTGAGCCAAATATTATCATCTTTATAATAACTATTACTAAAAAATATTAAAAAAAATATTTTAAATATTCTTTTAGGGTTATTAAAAAAATCAATAATAATGCTTCTGATAAAATATAAAAGTTTAAAACCCCCCCGACTATAAACATCATTTACCACTAATCTTTTCATAAAATCAAATTCAATGATTAATGAATGTAGATTAGTTTTATTTATGTTGTTTATTTTATCAGTTAAAATCCAAATCTCGTGACCCATTTTTTGTAATTCAGCCATTTCATTTAAAATAAAAGCTTCGGAATTAATTTTAGGAAATTGTTTTAGAAGGTATAAAATTTTCATTTTTCATTTAATTATATTTCACCATTATAACAAATAAGTGTTTATATAAACAAATTAACCTTTATTGATATAATTTTTTTAGATACTATAAAACAAAAGTCGCTATATATAATTAATTTTTATTAAAAATCAAAAAGCCATCCTTTAAGGAATGGCTTTTTTTATATTTTTCAGATTGTTAGAGAAATTCTTTTTTATTAAATAAGCATCTTAAATAACCCCAATCGCTTTTTTTACTTCCAGTAATTTTTCCTGAGCGATTTTCTCAGCCCGGATTCTTCCTGTCTCTAAAATTATTAGCGCATCTTCATCAGATATAGCATTATACTTTTCTTGAAAATTTTCTAAAAATTTAACAACTACATCAGCTAAATCTTTTTTAAAATCCCCATAACCAAGGTCCTTATAGTCTTTTTCTAAGCGCTTAACTTCACGAACACCTAGTTGAGCATAAATATTTAATAAATTTGAGAGTGCTGGTTTTTCTTCTATGTTAAAATAAATTCCACCATCAGAGTCAGTAACGGCTCGCATAATTTTTTTTCTCGCTTCTTCCGGTTCATCTAAAAGAGCAATGCAATTATTTTGATTGGCGTCACTTTTACTCATTTTTTTCTTCGGGTCAAGGAGTGACATAATTCTGGCCCCTTCTTTTTTAACAACTGCTTGCGGAATTTTAAATATTTCGCCGTAATCATTATTAAAACGTTTAGCGATATCACGAGCAAGCTCGACGTGCTGGACCTGGTCTTCTCCGACCGGCACAACTTCAGTTCCGTAGAGCAAAATATCAGCTGCCATTAAAACTGGGTAATCATATAAACCAACCGAAACATTTTCCTGATTTTTTCCAGCTTTATCTTTAAACTGAGTCATCTTATTTAAATCAGAAATCCGAGCACTGGTACAATTTAAAATCCAAGCGAGTTCGGTATGGGCGGAAATATCAGACTGGCGAAATATAATTGATTTTTCTGGGTCAATTCCAGAAGCTAAATATATTTTTACAGTCTCTAAAGCAATTTTACGAAGAGCTTCTGGGTCTTGTTTAACGGTAATAGCGTGGTAGTCAACAATTGAAAAAATACAGCTATTACTGTTTTGTAGAACTGGCCACTGCGAAAGGGCGCCAATATAATTACCAATATTTAATCTACCCGATGGTTGAATTCCGGAAAAAATTATTTTGTCTGTCATATGTTTTTATAGAAATTTATATAATAATCTTAAAGCAATTATTACTTTTTGGCAAATAAAAAAGGGGTTAAAATATAATTTAACCCCTTTGTCAGGAAAGAAGGACTCAAACCTCCGACCTCTTGTAAAATCAAGGTTCCAAATTCTTGATAAAAACAAGCGCTCTATCAACTGAGCTATTTCCTGAGGCAGTCGCAACGAGACTTGAACCCGTAACCCCTCTGACGAAAACAGAGATTCTAACCAATTGAACTATACGACCTTTTATAATTATAATGAACTTTTAGAAAGATAAGGTCGGGTATCTCAACCCGACCAGAGACAATCTAATAAAAGGCAGGATTTTAACCTGTAACCTTCTCTTTAAGTGGTTTTAATACTTTTTTAATTAATAGCAAAACCTTTTAATTAAAGAGCTATTCTTTTCACGAACTAATAACAAATCCTCGATTAAGAGATGCTTGGATTAATTGCAAGCTAAATGTCCTCATTCTTTAGAACTAATATTCCCGTTATGACTATCTCTATCTGACAAGATATTAACAAAGCAAGGCTAAATGTCAAGCTTATTGCTTTTTTACTTTTTTTATTAGAAAATAATATTGTTAAATTCGGGCTGTAGTATAGTGGCAGTACGCGTGCATGGGGTGCATGTAGCCCCGATTCGATTTCGGGCAGCCCGACAAAAAAAACCACGATGATTAGTCGTGGTTTTGTGTAAAAAATAGTTAAATAAATTAAATATTTTCAGCAAGTTTTTTTGCTAAAACTTTTAATTTCTTTTCTTCCTTTAAGCTTCTTGAGTCTTTTTTTTCCCGATAATCGTTGGTTTTTTGTTTTTTGTTTTTTAATTTTTGAAAAAAAGTTTTAACTAAATAATAAAGTACTGTAAAAATTATACAGCTTAGCACTATACTTTTAATATTAATAAAAGAACTACTATCAAAGTCGGAAGCAAAAAGCAGATAGTGTAATTCAGCAAAAATCACCCCTAAAAGTAAGGTGGTTAAGCCAAATCCTAATAGAAAGAAAGTTTTTGAAATCAAATTCATGATTTTAAAGCCAATTTCTTGCTTAAGTTTTTCAAATTTTTTTTTGTTATCAGAAAAAATAGCTTGCAAGAAAAAAGCTCCAACAATTGCAGCGACCAAGTGTGGTCCAAAATTTAAAACGTCTATTTTTTCGCTATTAATCGGCTCACTGGCTAAAATAATAAACAAACCAATGTTCATTAAGCTAATCAGAATTATAATTAAGCCGAAAGGAGAAAAAGGCAGGGCTTTTGCTTGCTTGCCCCAATACCAAGTCAGTCTGCAATATTCTGCATAAGGGTAAACTTTATTAGGCTCTGGACAATACCGAACCTCGAAGGGATAATCTTCTTCTTTTCGTAAAGCATTCTTAAACATAAGCCAAATGTCTTTTGGCTTTTTAGGGCAATATCCGAAGAAGAAAATTACAGAAGGAGCGACGATGAGATAAATTGCGTATAAGACCATTAACAAAAGGTGTAAAATTCCAAAAAAGACATGAGAAAATCCTTTTCTAGTCTTACTAACAATTCTTTGGAGTTTAAAATGCTTCTTGGGAAAGCAAAGAAAAACTTCTGTTTTTTCATATTTCTCTGAGTGACCCATAGTTCCATTAAAAACGGAGAAATAATAATTAATATGATTATCTAAGGTGTCACCAAAGTCCTTAATCCTTATCCTAATAAATCTTTTAAATGAGTCTACTTGACTCTCTTTAAAATTTATTAGAAACGCTATAATCTTATATTCCCCGGGTTCTTTTAATAAAATTTTTGTCTGTAACAACTCAATCTTCTCAAATTTCCCTCCTAAAAATTCAGAGCTATTAGAATCTTTTAGGCGCCAAAGCAATAAAACATAATTTGGTTTATTAGCTATAAAGTATTCTTCGTCCACCTTCCATGCGATCTTTATTCCCGGCTTTAAACCAGAAAAAGCTTCAGTTTTTAACTTAAAAACCTGGCTTGGTTTTTTACTTGATTTTTCTTCCATTCTTCTAAGATTTTGAGATTTATATTTATTTTTTAAGTTACTAGTTAAAAATAGAGTCAAAGACAACTATTAATAGCTCATTATAGCATATTTCGACAAAAAAATCAAGTATCGGGACTAAAAGGGTCTTTTGACAAAATTCTTTATTGTTATTATAATGAGCTTGAATATAAAAACTTTTTTAAAGAGAATTTACCGTAATTTTAGGGATTTTTTTATTTATGATAGATTTCAAAAAAAAATTAGAAGAAGATGAGCGTTTAGATGAAAATAGTCAAGAAGAAGATGTTTTTGAAGAAATAATTCCAATTAAAAAAAAGAGGCGTTTTAGCAATTTTTTAATTCTACTTATCGTTGTTTCTTTAGTCTTTTCAGGAAAAATTATTATGTCGAGCCCGGGAGCAAGCTCCTGGATAGATAATAATGTCTTTTTTAATCGCTTAAAACACTTAGCTCCGAGTTTAGATAAAAAAGTAAAGGGAGAAGAAGATGATCGAATAAATATTTTACTACTTGGCATGGGTGGCGAGGGGCATGATGGTGCTTTTTTAACCGATACGATAATGCTCGCTAGTCTAAAACCATCCACAAAAGAAGTGTCTCTTATATCATTTCCTCGAGATATGGTTTCTCCGGTAAATAATTGGCGAAAAATTAATAGCATTAATGCTTTTGCGGAAATGGCAGAATCTGGTTCTGGCGGAGAAAAAACAATAAGCGTTATGAGCGAGTTACTACAAATAGATATTCCTTATTATGTAAGAGTTGATTTTAATGGTTTTTCAAAAATAATAGATGAAATTGGTGGCATTGAAATAGAGGTTGAAAACTCTTTTACTGATAATATGTATCCTATTTACGGCCAAGAAGATAATCCTAATTATTATTCGAGATTTGAAAAACTAAGCTTTGAAAAAGGTTTACAAAAAATGGACGGGAGCACGGCTTTAAAATATGCTAGAAGTCGTCACGCTTTTGGCCTTGAGGGTTCTGATTTTGCTAGAGCTAAAAGACAACAACTAGTTCTTGACGCAGTAAAAAAGAAGATTCTATCTGGAGGTGTTTTAATAAATCCAATCACCTTAACTAAATTAGTAAACCAGTTTAATAAAAATGTTTCTACCAATGTAGAAATTTGGGAAATGTTAAGATTGTGGGATTTAGGTAAGGATATAGAAAAAGATAAAATAATAAATTTTGTTTTAAATGATGCGCCTAATAATTATCTTGTGGCTGGAAGAGGTGAGGATGGTGCTTTTATTCTTATGCCTAAAACAGGAAACTATAATGACATAAGAGAAATGGTAAAAAATATTTTTCCCGATAAAGAGAGTATTGTAGAAGAAAAACCAGCTATAAAAGTAAGTGAAAAGATTTCGGAAGAAGTAAGTGTGTCTGTTTTAAATGGGACTTGGACAAATGGATTAGCCGGACAAAGAGCGGTGGTTATAAAAGATAGAGGATTTTCTGTTTTTGAAACAGCTAATGCTCCGGTAAGAGATTATAGCAAAACAACGGTCTATGATTTAAGTGAAGGAGAAAAAAACAAAGCTCTTAAAATACTTCTTGAAGCAGGTGAAGCAACTCAAGAAAAAAAATTGCCAGACTGGGTTGAAGAATATAAGAATGCCAGTTCAGTTCCTGATTTTATTTTAGTTATGGGAACTGACGCTAATAAAAATTATTAATATCAAAATGATTAAAGAAAATAAAAAAACTCTTCCCCTGGTTGCGATTTTTGGAAGAACTAATGTTGGTAAATCAACCCTTTTTAACTGTTTAACAGAAAAGAGGCAGGCTTTGGTTTCCAATGTATCAGGCACAACTAGAGATAGTAATTTAGGTTTTGTAGAATGGGCAAAAAGCTCTTTTGACATTGTCGACACAGCTGGAATAACAGACTATAGATATTTAAAAAAAATAAATAAAGGAGAAGATTTAGATGAAAAGGTTCAAGAACAGGCTCGAACTTATCTTGATAAAGCTGACTTAATAGTTTTTTTAGTGGATGCTAAAAGTGGTCTATCTCTAGAAGATAGGAACTTGGCTGGAGAAATAAAAAAACAAGAAAAATATAAAAAGAAAACAATTTTAGTAGCTAATAAAGTTGATAGTTTAAAAGTTGCTCCTGAAACTGCTGAATTTTATAAATTAGGTCTTGGTGAGCCATTTTTAATATCAGCTGTTAGTGGTCTTGGAACAGGTGATTTGCTTGATTTAATTGTTGACAGAATAAAAGGAGTAAAACAAAAAAAAGAAGTAATAATAAAAAATGAAAACTATAACAAAGAAGAGGAAGTAAAAGTTTGTTTAGTTGGCAAGCCAAATGCTGGAAAATCCTCTTTACTAAACTCCATTCTTGGTTATAACCGAGTAATCGTTAGTCCAATTCCTCACACCACCAGAGAAGCTCAAGATACTGAAATAACTTATAAAGAAAAGTCACTACGTCTAATAGATACAGCCGGTATTTCTCGTCAAGGTAAAAAGGGTAAAGGTTTAGAAAAATATGGCATTGATAACTCAATAGCTATTTTAAGCAGAAGTGATGTAGCTTTATTAGTTTTAGACTTAAGCGAACCGATAACTCACCAGGACTTAAAAATAATAGACGAAGTAATAAGTAAAAGAAATAGTTTAATAATTATTGCTAATAAGTGGGATAAAGTTGAAAATAGAGACACAAAAGCCTGGACAGAAGTTTTGCGAGACAGACTGCCTTTTGTAGCCTTTGCTCCAATTCAATTTTTATCAGCTAAAACAGGGGAAAAAGTAAATAAAATATTAGACCTTGTTTTAGAAGTAGCTGAACAAAGAAAGTTGTCTTTAAGTGACTCTCAGACAGAAAAATTTCTAAAGAACGTTGTTAAAATTCACAAACCAGCTAAAGGAAAAGGCTTAAAAGCTCCTCGTATTTATGAGTTTAGACAATTAAAAAACAACCCTCCTCTTTTTAGTTTAAGAATAGGTCCAAATGACAATCTTCATTTTTCTTATATTAGGTTTATGGAAAACAGATTGAGAGAAAGACATGGATTCTTAGGAACCCCAATAAACATAAAAATTAAGAAAACTACAAAATCACACACCACCTTTCAATACTAATTTTATAACTAGGCAATAAAAAAATATGAAAATAATTGCCGCTCTAGGAAATCCTGGAGAAAAATATCAAAACACAAGACATAATATCGCCTGGCTAATGATCGATAATTATTTGGGCGAGGTAAAATGGTCAGAAAATAAAAAATTTCGAGCCCTTGTTTATCAAGACGGCGAGTATTTATTTTTAAAGCCTTTAACTTTTATGAATGAGTCTGGGTTTAGTGTTAGAGCTGCTCTTGATTTCTATAAACTTTTACCAAAAAGTTTTGGCTTCTTAAATAAAAAAAATTCTGATATCGGTGATAGTTTATTAATTATTCATGATGACTTAGATATAGATTTTGAAAAAAATAAAATCTCTTTTGACTCAAGTAGTGGGGGGCACAATGGAATAAAATCAATTATAAATCATTTAAAGACTCAGAAATTTAAACGTCTTCGTTTGGGAATTAAAAACGATTTACTTAGAAAAGTTATTCCCGCGGATAAGTTTGTTTTACAGAATTTTAACAAAGAAGAAAAGGACGCCTTGCTAGACATCTTCAAAAATATAGACATAAAGAAGATTATTTAAAATCAACAAAAACTTTACGAAGATAAGCTTTAATTAAATTATTTAGTTAAAGCTTATTTTTATTTTTATATTTTTTAAGCACTTGTAGTTTATAATGGAAGCAAAAAATATGAAAAATCACGAGGAAGAAAGAATGGCTTATTTGTCTTTTGCTTGTTTTGGAAAAATAGGAGAAAAACAAGAAAAAAAATTATTAAATTATTTTTCTTGTTTAAAAAAAGCTTATTGCGCTTCTTATGGCGAATTAAAGATGTGTGGATTAAATGAAAAAATTATTAGCGACTTTTTTATTTTTAGAAAAAACTTTTTAATTAACGATGTTTTAAATGATTTAATAAATGATGATATCAGATTTATCTGTTCTTTTGAGAGTTCTTACCCAAAAATACTTAAAGAAATAAACTATAAACCCTTGGTTATTTTTTACAAAGGGGATTTAAGTATTTTAGAAAATAAATCTCTCTCAGTCGTTGGTTCTAGAAAACACAGCTCATACGGAGAAAGGGTAATAAACGAAATTCTGCCCGTTTTATCTGGTTTAGATATTAATATAACTAGCGGTCTAGCAATGGGAATAGATAGTTTAGCTCACAAAAAAGCTTTGGAAAAAAATATAAAAACGGTGGCCGTTTTAGGCTCTGGTTTAGATAAAAAATCTTTCTACCCTAGACAGAATGTTTTATTAGCTAAAAATATATTGAACTCTGGTGGTTTAATTATTTCAGAATTTCCTCCTCAGACACCACCTTTAAAACAAAATTTTCCCAGAAGAAATAGATTAATTTCCGGTCTATCCCAAGCTACTTTAATAATAGAAGCTAAAGAAAAATCGGGCTCGCTTATAACCGCTGGCTATGCTTTAGATCAAAATCGTGATATTTTAGTTATCCCAGCTAATATTTTTTCTGAATTTTCAAAAGGTAGTAATAAGTTAATTTCTAAAGGAGCGATTCCAATAAACTCAGGAGTTGATTTATTAGAATATTTTGGATTAGATTCAAAATTAAAAATAAAAAAAACGAGTTTTATACCGGAAAACAAAAATGAAGAATTAATTTATCAAATTATTAATAAGTATGGTGAAATAAGTTCTGATGAAATATCTTTAATTAGTCAACTTGACACTGGGCTGATAAATAGTACACTAAGTATATTGGAAATAAAAGAAGTGTTAACTAGAACAGAAAATAGTTATCGCTTATCTTAATAAATATGAATTTAATAATTGTAGAATCACCCACTAAAGCAAAGACTATTGCCAAATTTCTTGGAAAAGATTTTAAGGTTGAGTCGTCTTTTGGTCATGTTAAAGATTTGCCAAAAAGCAAAATGGGCATAGACATTGCTAATAATTTTGAACCGGAATATATAGTTCCTGTAAAAGCAAAAAAAACTGTTTCGAATTTAAAGTCTTTGGCAAAAAAAGCAGAAGAAGTTATTTTAGCTTCTGATGAAGACCGTGAAGGAGAGGCTATTGCTTGGCATTTAGCTAAAGCCTTAGATCTTGATGAAAAAAAAGCAAAAAGAATTGTTTTTCACGAAATAACAAAAGATGCTATTTTAGAAGCTTTAAAAAATCCGCGAACAATAAACCAGGATATGGTTGACGCCCAACAGGCTAGAAGAGTTTTAGATCGTTTAGTTGGTTATGAATTGTCTCCTTTTCTTTGGAAAAAAGTCGCTAAAGGTTTATCGGCTGGACGTGTTCAAAGTGTGGCCACAAAAATGATTGTTGAAAGAGAAAAAGAAATATTAGCTTTTAAAAGCGAAGACTATGCTAGTTTAGAAGTTAGTTTAGAAAAAAATAAAGAAACTTTTAATGCTGAGTTAAATAAGATAAATTCAAAAAGTTTTAATAAACTTGAATTAAAAAAAGAAAGAGCTGATGAAATAGCGCTTGAGTTAAAAAATTCAACTTTTATTGTAGAAAATGTCGATAAAAAATCACTTCAGAAAAGCCCATCCTCGCCATTTACAACCTCAACCCTCCAGCAGGCCGCTAACAGACACTTAGGGTTTAGTGCTAAGCAAACAATGACTCTGGCTCAAAAGCTTTATGAGGAAGGTTATATAACCTACATGAGAACAGATTCTTTAAACCTCTCACCTAAATTTTTAAATGACTCCAGAGCTTGGATAAAAGAAAATCTAGGTACAGAATACTTACCAGAAAATAGTCGTGTTTTTAAAAATAAAAGTAAAGGAGCTCAAGAAGCTCATGAGGCTATCCGCCCCACAGAAGCAAGTAATCATCCAGACGACTTAGAAAAAAAATTAGAAAAAAATCAGTCTAGATTATATAAATTAATTTGGCAAAGGTCTGTAGCTAGTCAAATAACTGCCGCTAAACTAGCAACAACGACTATAGATATTAAAAGTGAAACGGAAAAAGGTAATTATTCTTTTAGAGCTAAAGGACAAATAATTTCTTTTCCGGGCTACCTGGCAATTTGGCCAGAAAAAACCAAGGAACAAAGTTTACCTGAGATAAAAGAATCTGAGATCTTGGCTGTAAAAGATATTGCGGTTAAAGAACACGCTACCACTCCACCGGCTAGATTTTCTGACGCTTCTTTGGTTAAAGAAATGGAAAAATATGGTATTGGCAGACCTTCGACTTACGCCCCGACTATCAATACTATAATTGTTAGGAACTATGCTGAAAGAGATGAAAATAAAAGATTAAAGCCAAGTGAAATTGCTTTCGTTGTAACTGACTTACTAAGCAATCATTTCCAAAAAATAATTGACTATGGTTTTACTGCGGGACTAGAAAATGATCTTGATTTTATAGCTTCTGGAGAAAAAGAATGGCAACCAGTTATTTCCGACTTCTACCAAGACTTCCACTCTAACTTAGAAAAAAAATACGAAGAAATTAATAAAAAAGATATTATGCCAGAAGAAAAATCAAACGAAAAATGTGATAAATGCGGAGCTGAGATGATTATTAAAACCGGTCGATATGGAAAATTTTTAGCTTGCGGTGCTTATCCTGACTGTAAAAATATAAAAAAATTTGGTGGCGGTGAAAATTCTGTAAATAAAGAAAAAGATGAAAAGATGATTGAGTTAGAAAAAAAACATGCTGGACAAATTTGTGATAAATGCGGAGCTGAGATGAAGGTTAAAGTAGGAAAGTACGGACCATTTTTAGCTTGCAGTGCTTATCCTAAATGTAAAAACATAAAGAACATAGACGATGGCGGACAAAAAGTAGCCTGTCCTCTTTGTAAAAAAGGAGACATAGTCAAAAAATTCAGCAAACGAGGAGCTTTCTATGCTTGTAGTGCTTACCCTGATTGTAAAAATGCTTACTGGGGTAAACCAACAGGAAAAAAATGCCCAGATTGCGACGATCTTTTAATAGAAGATTTAAAAACAAATAGCACTAAGTGTGCCAATAAAGATTGCGGATACACAGAATAAAAGAATATTGATTTAGCATACAAAAAAGCAGACCTTTACGTCTGCTTTTTTAGATATTTTCAAACTGTTTATTTCTTTTTAGTTTTAGTTTTTTTTACATCATCATCTTCGTAGCGACTAGACTTTTTTTGTCTTTCAGAAAACATTTCAAAAGCTTTTTTTGCCAACTCTCCAACAAGCATTAAATAAGCAGCACCGTTTTTTAGTTTATCTCGAGCAATACTTATAACTTCCTCAGCTTTTACAACCCCTTTTTCTACGGCATTTATAACTCGATGAGCCTTTCTAACACTTTCTATTAGATAAAAAAGTGCTAAACATAAGAATATTGTTAAAGCAACTATACAAGCCGCTATAACAAAATTCAAAATATCGGAAGATGTAGCAAACATATTTTTTGTTTTAAATTAATAATTTAAAAATCTCTTAATTTAGCTTCGAACTTGTTGCCCAAGAATTCAATTAATTTATTTTGAATTTCATCAACCTCTATTGATGATAGAGTTTTCTCTTTTGAAAGAAGGCTAATATGAAAAGCTAAACTTCTTTTATCACTTTCCAATTTATCTCCTTCATAAACATCAAACAACTCAACCTTCTTTATTAAATCAGAAAAATTAATAATTTCTTTTCTAATCTCATTATACTTTATTTCTTTATTAATTACAAAAGCCATGTCTCTTTCAACAGCAGGATATTTTGCCAAGTCTTCAAATGATTTGTCTGATTTATTTTCAAAAATATCAAATATCACGTTAAAATCTAATTCTGCAAAAACAATTTTCTTCTTAAGTCCAAGATTATTTAAAGTTTCATCTTTTAATTTTCCAATAAAACCAATCTTTTTTCCAAAAACAAAAATTGTAACTAATAAATTTTCATCACTCCAGGCAGGAAAACTTTCTGACACAGAAAACTCTGCTTCGACCTGAAAGTTAATTATATTTTTTAATAAACTTTCAACTATGCCCTTCATTTCTGAAAAAGCTAAGTTTTTATCATTTGCTAAAGCAATAGCAATTTTGTTTTCCTGGTAAGGTAGAGGATTTTTATCTTTATTTCCTCTGTCTAAATTTCCAGGATTCTTAAAGAACACTCTTCCTATTTCAAACAATCTTAAACTACTTGCTTTAGCTTGATTGTTTTTTATATTTAAAGACATGTTTGGAACTAAGGATTGTCTTAAAATAGAATGATTCTCTGACAAAGGATTGGCAAGTTTTAAATGATTTAAAAAATCAATACCCATCTTTTTCAGTTGATCTTCGCCGACAAAAGAATAATTATAAACTTCAAACAAAGAATGCTTTAAAGACAATACTTCTTTTATTTTTCTTTCCAGTAATCTTTCTTTATTTATTTCTGGCAAGCTAAGTTTTTCTAAAGGCAGACTAGACTCAATATTGTCATAACCAAAAAGACGCAAAACTTCTTCAAGAATATCTTCTTTTTGTTTAACATCTTTACTTGCTCGCCAAGATGGAACAATAACTGTAAAAAAATCTTCTTCTTTGTCTTTTATTTCAAATCCCAACTTTTCTAAATAATTAATAATTTTATTTTGCTCTATTTCCTGTCCAATCTTATTATTTAACCAAGAGAAAGATAGTTTTAATTCAATTTTTTCCTGTTCTTTGATGTATTTATCAAATAACTTGCTAGAAAAAACTAAGTCGGGACAAATTTCTTTTAACAAAACACAAAATCTTTTTAAGGCTAAAATGGTCATCTCTGGGTCAAGTGATTTTTCAAAACGAAGAGATGATTCACTTCTTAAATTAAGTTTTTGGGATGTTTTTCTAATCGTATGAGCTTGAAAATTAGCAGCTTCTAATATAATGCTAGATGTATCAAAAGAAACGCCACTTTCTTTTCCGCCCATAACACCAGCAATAGCGAGTGGTTTTTGTCCGTCAGTAATTAGTAAATCTTCTTCGTCCAAAATTCTATTTTTTCCATCTAGTGTTTCTATTTTTTCATTTTTTAAAGCTTGTCTGACTAAAATATTTTTAACTTTTGAAGCGTCAAAAGCGTGAAGAGGTTGCCCCATCTCAAACATCACATAATTTGTTAGGTCAACTATATTATTAATTGGTTTTTGACCAATTGCTAAAAGACGATTCTTAAGCCACGCGGGTGATTCAGAAATTTTAACATTATCAATTTTAATAGCTGTATAACGATGACAGTTTTCTTTTGCTTCTATCTTAATTTTTAAATCTTCAGCTTCATTTGAAAAAGAAACACTATCTATAAAACTTTGATAATTTTTTAATTTTAAATCAAAAATAGCAGAAATTTCTCTAGCTATTCCATAATGATTTAAAAGGTCTGGTCTATTTGATAGTGATTTATTGTCAATTTCTAAAACAATGTCATTGAGTTTTAAATAATCAGAAAATTTTTCTCCTACCTTGGCTGTTTTATCAAGAACCATAATACCTTCGTGGTCATCTCCTAAACCAAGTTCATCTTCAGCACAAATCATACCGCTTGATTTTTCGCCTCTAATCTCACTTTCTTTGATGAGAAAATCGCCTGGTAAAACTGTGCCAATTGTTGCCACTGGAACCAATTGTCCTTTTTCTAAATTTGAAGCACCACAAACTATTCTAAGTTTCTCAGTTTTTATATCAACTTCGGCTAAACGAAGTTTGTCAGCGTTTGGATGTTTTTCTACTGATAAAACTTTAGCAACAATAACTCCGGCATATTTTTCGCCTTGGTAAAAAAAATCCTCCACTTCAACTGTGTGTTTTGTTAACCTCTCAGCTATTTCTTTTACTTCAAGATTCTTTGGTAGAGTTAGAAAATCTTTTAAAATATCTCGTGAAATGTACATAGAATTAAAATTGTTCTAAAAATTTAATGTCTCCAGAATTAAACAAGCGAACATCGTTAATATTATATTTAAGCATGGCGAGTCTAGTTAATCCAAAACCAAAAGCAAGTCCAGAATATTCCTCTGGATCAATTCCTCCAGCTCTTAAAACATCAGGATGAACAAGTCCTGCTCCAAGTATTTCCAACCAACCACTGCCCTTACAAACGCGACAGCCCTTCCCCTGACACAAGAAACAAGTATATTCGCCGTTGTTTCCTGGTTCAACAAAAGGATAGAACTTTGGTCTCATTCTAAGTTTAGTGTCTGGACCAAAAAGTTTTTGACCAACTATTTCTAGTAAACTCTTTAAGTTAGAAAAATTAATATTTTTTCCCACTATCATTCCTTCTAATTGATAGAAGGTGTGTTCGTGTCTAGCGTCTGTTGCCTCATTTCTAAAAACTCTTCCAGGAATAACCACTTTTAAAGGTGCACCGTATTTTTTCATTGCTCTTATCTGAACTGGGGAGGTTTGTGTTCTCATAAGCAGATCATTTTCACCTTTATCATTTTTAAGGTCTAAATAAAAAGTATCTTGCATGTCTCTGGCTGGATGAAGTGGGGGAACGTTTAAAGCGGTGAAATTATAATAATCACTTTCTATCTCAGGACCATCTTCAATAGTAAAACCAAGGGAAGAAAAAAGATCTTCTAATTCGTTTTGGATTAAGGTGATAGGATTTAAATGTCCTTCTGTAAATTTATCACCAGGCAGACTAAGATCTCCAATTAAAGAATTATCATTTTTTTTAAATTTATTCTGTAATAAATTAAACTTCTCAACTAAGTCTTTTTTTATTGAGTTAGCCATTTCACCTATTTCTCTTCTTGAGTCGGCGCTAAGATCTTTTAACCCTTTTAAAATTTCGCTTAATTCCCCCTTTCTGGATAAAAATCTTAATTCTAAATCTTTTAATTTATCTTCATCAACAACTTTCTCAATTTCTTCAAAAAAAGATTGTTTTAAATTTTCAAGTTTTTCTTTCATATTTTTATATGTTTTTCTTCTTTAAAGACAAAATTATTTCTAAAAATAAAAAAACAATCACAAGTAATATTATATTTAACCAAGCAAATAAATCTAAAGATTTTAATATTAAAAAAGAAATAATAAACAAAGCTAGTAAAAACGACTGTCTAAACGATATTTTAACTAAATTAAAAATCATTTTTTCTTTGGAAAAATAAAAACGAATTAAAAAGCCAATTAAAGCAAAAGTTCCGCTTAAAGAAGCGGCTAGTGATGTATAAAAAAGCAAAAAGCCAAGCCAATTTGTAGAAAAAGGGTCAACTAAGTCAATGACAAAGAAAAATATTCCCCAACAAATAATTGTCAAAGCAGACATTACCCATAAATAATTTTTTAAAGTCATAGGTCTTTTATGTTTTTATTTATTTTTTCTAACTCTGTTTTATAATTATTGAGTTTTATTTTTTCAGCTTCAACTATCTCTTTAGGCGCTCGACTAATAAAATCTGAATTAGAAAGTTTTACTTCCTGAGTTTTCACTAATTTTTCTAAATTTAAAAATTCTTTTTGTAGTCTATTTTTTTCTTTTAAACTGTCAATTGCTTCTATTAGAAAAATTTCTACTTCACCACTAACCGCTGTTAAAGAGTTTTTTGGCAGTTCGCCTGACTCTTCAACTTTTAAATCGATATTAGTTTTTAAAGACTTAATAAGCTCCTGATTTTCTTCTAATAATTTCAATTTTCCGTGTCCGTAAATAAGAGCCTCTACTTTCTTGGCGGGTTCTAATTTATTTTCAGTCCTTAAATTTCTAATAGCTATGATTACATCTTTTATAATCAAAAAGTCATTTTCTATATTATTTTTTTCCTCGTCGGAATATATTTTTTCATCTTGAGGCCACTTTTCAACCATTAAAATAGAGTTATTAAAACTTTCCCAAATTTTTTCTGTTACAAAAGGAATGAAGGGGTGCCAAAGAATTAGTAAATTTTTTAAAATATAAACAAGAATTTGATCTTTATCTTTTTCTACTTTAGCTATTTCTAAATACCAATCAGCTAATTTATTCCATGTAAAATCAGTTAATTCATCAGCGGCTAAAGAAAAATCAAAACCCTCTAATCGCTTATTAACAGAGATTTTTAAGTCATGCAAAGAAGATATAATCCATTTATCCGCTAAAGTTTTAGGGTCTGGATTTTTATGAGCTGAGACGGAAAAACTATTTTCATCTACACCACTTAATATAAAACGAGAAATGTTCCATAGTTTATTTATAAAATTTCTCTTAGCTTCAATTTTATCCTCACTAAAACGAACATCGTTTCCTGGGGTAGAACCGGTAAGCAAGGCTAAACGCATAGAATCAGCACCATATTTTTCTGTCATATCAAGCGGATCTATTCCATTTCCTTTAGATTTAGACATCTTTTTACCCTTTTCATCAAGAATCATTCCGTGTAAATAAACTTTTTCAAAAGGAATTTCTAAGGTAGTAAAAAATGACATCATAATCATTCGCGAAACCCACAAAGTCAAAATCTCATAACCAGTCTCAAGAACTTGAGTAGGGTGAAATTTTTGTAAATCACCTTTTTTTATTCCATTTACTAAATTATCTGGCCAGCCAAGAGTAGAAAATGTCCACATACCAGAAGAAAACCAGGTGTCGAGGGTGTCAGGGTCTTGCTCCCAGCCATCTTCTAAAGGTTCTTCTTCTGAAACTAAAATTTTATCATCTTTATACCAAACCGGGATTCTATGACCAAACCAAATTTGTCTAGAAATACACCAGTCATGCAAGTTATTCATCCAGTCTAAATATCTTTTATTAAATCTCTCTGGAATAAACTCTATTTCTTTATCTAAAGCGGCTGAAATTGCCTTTTCTTTTAAAGATTTTCCGCCTAATTTATCTATTTTTTTATCAACACTAATAAACCACTGTTTTGAAGGTAGTGGCTCAATCGCGGTTGAACATCTATAACAAGTTGAAAGATTATTAGAAATATTTTCTTCTTTTTCTAATAAATTTTTATCTTTTAAAATATTAACAATTTTTTCTCTGGCCTCAATTGCGCTTAATCCAGAAAAATCGCCAAAACCATCGTTGATTTTTCCATCCTCAGAAATAACTTTAATTATTTGCAAATTATTTTTTTCAGCCATTTGCCAGTCCACCGCGGAATGAGCCGGAGTAACCCCTAAAGCTCCAGTGCCAAAATTCATATCAACATTATAGTCAGAAATTATTTTAATTTTAAGGCTTTGTCCGCAAAAATTAGCCAAAATTTCTTGACCTATTAAATTACTGTAGCGTTTATCTTTTGGATTTACAGCAATAGCAGTATCGCCTAATTTTGTTTCTGGTCTAGTAGTAGATATGCTAATTGGAAAGTTTTTATCATATTTAAAGGTATAAAGCTTGGCCTCTTGTTCTTTATATTCTATTTCATCATCCGCTAAGGTAGAATTACACCTAGGACACCAATTAACAAGCCTTTCCCCTCTATAAATAACTCCTGCTTCATACATTTCTTTAAACATTTGCCTAACTGCTTTTTGTCTTTTATCATCAAGAGTAAAAGCTAATCTTGACCAGTCTAAAGAAGCCCCAGTTTTTTTAATTTGGGATAAAATAGTGCTCTGAGTTTCTTTTAAAAAACTCCAAACTTCTTCTAAAAATTTTTCTCTACCAAGATCGTGTCTGCTTAAATTCTTTTCTTTTAATAATTTTTTTTCAACGACGTTCTGAGTGGCAATGGCAGCATGGTCTGTTCCTGGTATCCAAAGAGTTCTAAAACCTTTAAGTCTTTTGTATCTTATAAGCAAATCTTCAATTGCCACTGTGGAGGCGTGCCCTAAATGTAGTTTGGCTGTTATGTTAGGGGGAGGCAATATTATAGTATAACTTGGGGAATTTTCATCTAAATTAAGGTTATCAGGATTAAAAAAGCCTGATTTTTCCCATTTTTCATAGATATAATCTTCAACTAAAGACGCTTGATAGGTTTTTTCTAAATCTTTTTTCATAGCTTAAAATTAGCAAAAAAACGACTTAAAGTCAAACAGAAATATTAAAATCTAATGCTTGACTTTAGTAATAATTAATTATATATTAAAGGGTCGAAATAGATAAGAAATAACAATAAAAATGCTGAATTTAGAGGATCAGATTTTCAAGCAAATTGAAAAATCTAATAATATTTTAATAATTTTTAAAGAAGATGGGGATGGAGATTTTTTAGCTTCAGCTCTTGGTCTTTTTTTATTTTTAAAAAACAGCAACAAATCAGTTGAAATTGTAAAATCAAATAACGAGAACATGGAAAGGGATAAAAAATCTTTAAGTTTTTTACCTTCTTATGAAAAAATAAACAATAAAATAGAGAATATAAGGCGCTTTATCGTCTCATTAAATATAGAAAATGCTAAAATAAGCCAAATTAAATATTCTCTAGAAAAAGATCAATTAAATTTTATAATTTCACCGGCTAGCGGCTGGTTTGAAAATAAGGATGTTTCAACTAGGGCTGGGGAATTTAAATATGATTTAATAATTACTGTTGGAGTTAGTGATTTGGAGTCTCTTGCTAATTTATATGATGAAAATGTTGAATTTTTTTACAAAACAACAATTATAAACATAGACAATAGAGCGAGTAATGAAGATTTTGGGCAAATCAACTTAATTAATTTAAATGTTCCAACGGTTTCGGAAATAATCTTCAATCTATTAAAGAATAATGATGAAAAAAAAATATCCGAAGATGTTGCCACTTGCCTCTTGGCGGGGATAATAAAAAAAACAAAAAACTTTCAAGTAGGAAATTTAACTCCGAAAACATTTTTGGCAGGCTCTGAATTAATAAATTTTAAAGCCAGAAGAGAAGAAATAATTCAAGAGCTTTTCCACTCTAAATCCCTTGACTGTTTAAAGCTTTGGGGGGAAATTTTAAATAATTTACGTTCTGAAAACAACAACAAATTACTTTGGTCAAAAATAAACTATAAAGATTTAAATTCTACGGGAAAAAATAGCCTAGATGAAATTGTTGAAGATTTGATAAGTGGTTTACCTGAAACAGACATTTTTGTTGTTCTAACAGAAAAAAACAAAGAGGAAACCGTCGTCTTTGTTTATTCACTAAAAACATTTGATATTTTAAACGCTTTAAAAGACTTTAACCCTCAGGGAAATAAAAAGATGCTTGAACTTCTTATTAAAAAACCTATAAAAGATGTAGAAAAAATAATCATTTATGAAGTCTTGCTAAATAAATCTCATAATGATATAAATTAATTGCTGAAATAAACTTCTGATTTTTTAGAAATTCCGGCAATTTTGGGCATATAGCTCAGGGGTTAGAGCACCGCTCTTATAAAGCGGGGGTCGATGGTTCAATTCCATCTATGCCCACCTGAGGGCTCGTAGCTCAGTTGGTTAGAGCGCTACGTTGACATCGTAGAGGTCACAGATTCGAGTTCTGTCGGGCCCACAAAACACCTTTCAAATTGGAAGGTGTTTTTTTATTGTTTACTTTTAAACAAAATATTGTTAAATTATAAGAAGAATATAAAAAATTTTATGCTTTTTAAAAAATCAAACAAGGTTTTGCTAAAAAACCAAACAAATAAAGAATTTTCAAAAAATGAAAATACTTTTGAAGAAAACAATCTCTGGCCAATAAGCGAACAAGTTGAAACAGAGGGGCAATTAGCTATTGATGTCTTTCAAACAAAAGATAAGATTATAATAAAATCTACTATCGCTGGAGTAAAACCAGAAGATTTAAAAATAAGCCTTCATAACGATCTTTTAACTATTAGAGGTTTTAGAAAAACAAAAGAAGAAATAAGAGAAGAGGATTATTTATATCGGGAGTGTTATTGGGGTTCTTTTTCAAGGTCAATAATTTTACCATTTGAAGTTGACAATAATAAAGTTGAAGCAGAAATTGAAAGCGGTGTTTTAACTATAAATCTTGTTAAAAGCAAAAAAGAAGATATTAAAATAACTTCAAAAGATTGATTAAAAAAATAAAAAACTATTTATGAAAGACAAAAAGCCAGATTTAAAATTTCTATTAATTTTACCGGCTATTATTTTAGTTACTTTAATTGGGTTTTTTATTTTCTGGCAAGTTTCTTACGCAGAAAAAGTTTATCCGGGAATAAAAATCGGTGAAACTGATTTTAGCAAAAAAACAAAAGAAGAATCTTACTTAACTATAAAATCTTTAGTAGAAAACATTGAAAGAAATGGTTTTGTTTTTCAAAACGGTGAACAACAATTTTTATTAAAAATAGGCTCAGACTCTTTTGATTCAGGCCCGACTTATCCGTTTTTAGTTTATTCAGTTGAAGATACTGTTAATTCATTGTTTGACAAAAGTAATAACAAAAACTTTTTAAATTTTTTAAACCATCTTTTATTCTCTAATAAAAAAACAATAAATCCGGTTTATGAGCTTGAGGATGTCTATGTTAAATTATTTTTAAAAGACTCTTTTTCTGAACTAATTATTAAACCAGAAAATGCTCATTTTAGTATTCAAAAAAATAATGAATTAATTGTTGTTCCGGAAAAAATAGGAAAAGATATTGATTATGATTTAGTTTTCAGTGATTTAAAAAAATCAATTAATCTTTTTGACAATAGCACTATAAACATAAAAACTAAATCTGTTTATCCAGATTTTAAGTCAGATGATATTGAAAAAATGAGAGATGAGGCAAAAAATATTCTTGAAAAAGGAACTAGTTTTTCTTTAGGTTTTTCAGAAAGTTCTGAAGTTGATTTAAAAAATCTAAAATGGAGCATAAAACCAGAAGAACTTGTTACCTGGATTGGAGTAAAAAATGACAATCAAAAAACTTCGTTATTTTTTGACGAAGAAAAAATAAAGACATATTTATCAGAAAAAATATCAAAAGAAGTGGACAAAGAAATTGTTTTACCTAAATTTGATATGTCGGGAAATAAGGTTTCAACTTGGATAGTGGGGCAAGATGGAAGATATTTAAACATAGAAGAAAGTTCAAAAGAAATAATTAATAAATTTTTAAAAGAAGAGGTTGATATAAATCTGGTTGTTGATTTTATTAGTGTTGAAGACTTTGCGGAAGAAAATGATTTTAATATTAAAGAAATTATAGGAACTGGTCACTCAAGCTTTAAAGGCTCATCGGCTAATCGTCGTCACAATATTAAAACTGGATCAAATTCTTTGCATGGACTTCTTATAAAACCAGGCGAAGAATTTTCCTTAATAAAAAACTTAGGACAAATAGATGGTTCTGGCGGTTATCTTACAGAACTTGTAATTAAAGATGGGCGAACTATACCAGAGTATGGTGGTGGTTTGTGTCAGGTTGGAACTACCATGTTTAGAACCGCTATAGCTTCCGGATTACCAATTACTATGAGAAGAAATCACTCTTACCGAGTTTCTTATTACGAGCCAGCTGGCACAGACGCTACTATTTATGACCCTTGGCCTGATTTCCGTTTTATAAATGACACAGGAAATTATATTTTAATTCAATATAGAATGACGGGTGATGATTTATATTTTGATTTTTGGGGTATTAAAGATGGAAGAAAGGTAGAAATAACTGATCCAGTAATTTACAATATTGTTAAACCGCCAGCAACAAAAATAATTGAAACAACTGACCTTGCTCCAGGAGAAAGAAAATGTACAGAAAATGCTCATAATGGAGCTGATGCTTATTTTGACTACACAGTAACTTATCCAGAAGGATCAACTACAACTCCTCTAGTAAAAACTCGATTTAGTTCTCATTATGTTCCTTGGCAGGCGGTTTGTTTGGTGGGAAAAGAAAAGGAAGTGGTTGCAGAAATCGAAATAAGCGAATCGTCTAGTGAAGAGAATATTAATCCTATTATAGAATAACCGATTTGTTATAGAATAAATAAAAAGAGGTGATTAATTTCACCTCTTTTTTAAAACATTTCTATTATTTTAGAACTTCACCTTCAATAACCTTATCATCTAATTCTTTTTTCTTTTTAAATATTAGTAATTGTTGTAAAGCTGTTAATAATGTTAAAACAAACCAATAAAGAGTTAATCCTCCAGGCAATTTTATGCCAATAAAAACAGTAACTACTGGCATAACGTAAGTCATTTGCTTACTCATAATAGCGGCCATATTCTCATCTTTTGAGCCCTCTGTTTTAATAACTGGCTTTTTAGCTAACATCATCTTAGACTGCCAAAATTGAGCCAAACCAGCTAAAACAGCAAGATAAATGTTTGGTTGAGCTAAATCAACAAAACCAAAAGATATCATATCAATGCTTCCTGGGTTTGTTATAAAAGGATAAACTAAATCTAATTTGCTATTTACTCCATCTCGAAAGACTTGAAAGACGGCAATTAAGAAAGGTAATTGTATTAACAAGGGCAAGCAAGAAGAAAAAGGATTTACTTTATTATTTTTATAAAGATCCATTGTTGCCTGACTTAAGGCAATTTTATTGTCTTTATGAATTTTTTTTAATTCGTCAATTTTTGGCTGAAGATCTTGTAAGGCTTTTTGAGATTTTATTGATGAATTGTTTAGTGGCCAAAGAGCTAATTTAATAACTATAGTAAGAAGTAAAATAGCAATACCAATATCAGAAAAAGGGCTAATATTATATAAAAATACTAATAAATTTAAAATTGGTTGATAAAAAAATGTTGTAAAAATAGCCATAAAATTCTAATTTTTAAAATTATTTAACAGGGTCATTTCCTCCTTTATTAAATGGATTGCATCTTATTATTCTCCAAGATGCTTTTATTCCGCCCTTGATTATACCATATTTTTCAATTGATTGGACAGCATATTCAGAGCAAGTAGGATAAAATCTGCAAAACCCATGTTTGTGCATATGTTTTAAGGGCCCATGATCTGGGGATAAAGTTCTTTGATACAATCTTATAGAAGATATTGCAAATTTACTAAAAAGATTGTTTAAATATCTAAACATTTTTTTATTTTATTTTTTCTAATATTTTTAAAATATTTTCCTTTATTTCTTGAAAATCTTTATCAATAATATTTTTTGAAACAATTATAACAAAGTCTCTATTTTCCTTATTTTTAACTATATTATTTTTTAAAATTTCCCTAATTCTTCTTCTTATCTTGTTTCGAATAACAGCTTTTTTGCTGACTTTTAAACTTATTATAATTCCAAATCTATTAAACTCTAAATCATTTTTTTTTGATTTTATTGCTAATATTGGACAATAAAAAGACTGACCGGCTTCAAAAACCCAATCAAAATCTTTTTTTCTTCTTAAACTGTTCTTGGACATTAATAAATTTTATTTTGATAAAACTTTGCGTCCTTTATCTCTTCTTCTCTTTAAAACCGCACGACCATCTTTAGTCGACATTCTCTTTAAAAAGCCATGTTTTTTCTTAGCTCTTCTCTGATTCGGCTGATAAGTTCTTTTTGGCATAAAATTCTAATATGTTTATTTTGGAATCGACAAAAAATACAGGAATCAATTCCTTTTAAAGAATATATCAGTTTTTTTTAGCTAAGTCAACTAATAAATATATAAATTAAGCAAAAGTTTTCCCCTTTTTATTAACAATTTTAAATAGCTTTTTAGCTTGTGGAAAACTGTTTTTTCTCATATAATAATATTGATGAAGAAAAATAATTTTTCATATCCATTCCTTTATCTAAATACTATTTTTTTATGAATAAAGAACAAATTTGGAGAGCTGTTTTAGGTGAGATAGAGTTAAATTTATCAAGATTCAATTTTATTACCTGGTTTAAGGATACTTTTATCTCAGACTTTGAGAATGGAAAAATAATAATTGGCGTGCCAAGTGCTTTTGTAAAGAAGTGGTTAGAAGAAAAATATCATAAAAATATTTTAAGCGCTTTAGAAAGTATAACCAAAGAAAAAATTGAAGAAATAATATATAAAGTTGAATTAAAGAAAATAGGAGAACAAGAAGATATAAAAAAGCCAGTCTTTACAAAATCAGGGGATAATAATAAAGAAGTAAAAGAAACTGAAAATATCTTCAAAAACGAAAGTAACGAAAATAATAGAAATAGTGAAAAAATGGAAAGTCCTTTTCCTGAAAATAATTCTGAAGCCGGTTTAGAAAAAAAGATAAATAAGCATGGATTAAACTCTCGTTATGTTTTTGATAATTTTATAGTAGGAAGAGGAAATGAATTGGCCCATGCAGCCTGTTTAGCAATTGTTAATAACTTGGGTAAAGCTTATAACCCTTTATTTATTTATGGTGGAGTTGGTTTAGGAAAAACTCATTTATTACAAGCTATTGGTAATGCTGTCGCTAAAAAAACAGATAAAATACTTTATTGTACAAGTGAAAAGTTTACTAATAATTATATTCAAGCGGTAAGAAGTGGAAAAGCTAAAGAGTTTAAAAATCTTTATCGAAACGTAGATCTTCTTTTAGTAGACGATATTCAGTTTATGGGCGGAAAAGATGGAACTCAGGAAGAATTTTTCCATACTTTCAATGAATTACAACAGAACGATAAACAAATAGTTTTAACATCTGATAGACCTCCAAAAGCCATCCCGGCTATTGAAAAAAGACTTATTTCTAGATTTGAGTCAGGCATGGTAGCTGATGTTGGAAAACCTGACGTTGAAACAAAGATAGCTATTTTAGAAAAAAAAGCTAATGAAAAGAATTTTAAATTAGATAAAGAAATTTTATCTTATATATCAGACCATGTTCAAAATAATATAAGAGAACTTGAAGGAGCTTTAAATAAAATAATAGCCTTTCATGAATTTAGATCAATTGCTCCGACTTTAAGCAGTGTTAAGGAAACTTTAAGTGATTATATATCAAATATTCAAAGTAAATCACTATCTCCAAAAGAAATAATTGAAGCAACGGCTAAGTTTTACAATATTACTTACAAAGATTTAGTTGGACAAGGAAGAAAAAAAGAATTAGTTTATCCAAGACAAATAGCAATTTATTTAATAAGAGAGGAATTAAACACTTCTTATCCAAGTATTGGAGAAGAGTTAGGAGGAAGAGATCATACAACCGCCATGCACTCTTATAATAAAATAGTTAATGAATTAAAAAATAATGAAAAAATAAAACAAGAAATTGATTCAATTAAACAATCTTTGACAAATAGCTTTTAAATAAGCTGTTAATAAACTGTTTCATTCTTGTTAAAATAATTTAATCATTTGTTGAAAAAATATCAACCACCGAACTTACACACATTCAATTAAAAATTATTAACAGTTATTAATTTTCTTTTCAACAAACAAAACAATCAATAACTATATAAAATTTAAAAATTAATCATAGTTTTACCACTTTTCCACTCCCCTTATTACTATTATTATTTAAATATATTTATATATATAATATATAATAAATAAACCATATGAAATTTATCAGTCTCCAAGAAAATCTAAAAAAAGGATTAAGTATAACAGGACACATAACAACTAAAAATATAAATTTACCAATCCTTAATAATATTCTTATAAAAACAACAGAGGGAAATATAGAATTTATTAGTACTAATTTAGAAATAGGAGTTAACTATAAAATAAGAGGTAAAATAGAAAGAGAGGGAGAATTTACTGTAGACTCTAAACTTATAAATGAATATGTTGGAATTTTAAGCTCTGGTGAGAAAGTTTTGTTTGATGCTGATGAAAAAGAAATGAAGATAGAATGTGGAAACTATAAAACAAAAATGAAAGGTGAGTCGGCTAAAGAATTTCCTTTAATACCAACTATACCAGAAGATGATTATTTTTCATTTAATATTTCTGAATTTAAAAAAGCATTAAGTAATGTTATATTTTCAGCATCTAATAATGAAAATAGACTAGAGCTAACAGGAGTGTTATTTAGTTTTAATGGAAAAAATCTTAGTTTAGCTGCTACTGATAGCTATCGTTTAGCAGAAAAGATTATAAAAATAAAAAATAAAGAAGTAGAAGATCAAATAGACGTAATTATTCCCTCAAAAACAATTCAAGAGTTATTAAGAATTTTAAGTAATTTTGAAAATGTTGATAAAAGTGAGGATCAAATAAAAGTTTGTTTATCTGATAATCAAATTTTATTTATATTTGATTCATTTTCTCTTATATCAAGATTAATTAACGGAAATTATCCTGATTACAAACAAATTATACCTGTTAATTATAAAACCCGAGCCGTTATAAAAAAGCAAGAATTTTTAAGAGCCGCTAAAGCTGCTTCCTTGTTTTCTAAAAATGGAATAAACGATATTTTAATCCAATTACAAAAAAAAGAGGCTATTGTATCATCTTTTTCTGGATCAACTGGTGAGAGTAAAATAAAAATAAACTGTGAGATAGAAGGTGATAATAATGAAATTACAATAAATTACCGATATCTTATTGACGGCTTAAATAATATTGATAGTGATAATATTGTTATTGAAATGATAAATGATAATTCTCCTTGCTTAATAAGAAAGGAAAATACAGAAGATTATATTTATATTGTTATGCCAATTAGACAATAATTAGTTTTTAACAATAATTATTTCTGAGCCATTTATCACATCACCATTGTAATCTCTTAACTCCGGATAAATTATATTAACTCCATTATAAAAATTATCAATTGAAAAATTGGTAATTTTTTCTATATTAGAATTTATGGTTTTTAAATATTTTAATTCACCACTTTCATTTTTTGATATAATACTAATTCTAAAAACTCTCTCCGGTTCTTTAATTTCTAATTGAAAACTTAATGGTGTGTCTATATCAGATATAGCTAAGCCAGAGTTTGGGGATAATATGTTAATATAATTTTTTTGATTATTTATTTGATTATTATTTATATTTAAATTAAAATTTACTTTTTCTTCAGAACAGTTTCCGTGAGGATCACAAGCTTTAACTGTTAAAGTATTAAAACCATTAGGAATATTACCAACAGATAAAGTTTTATCTGAGAAATTTTTTGTTTCAAGAGATACTAAATTTCCATTAATTAAATAACTAACTGTTTTTATTCCTTTTTTTGCTTCTGTTGAAATATTAACTGGCAAATAATCTTTAGTAACAGAATTTCCCTCTTTAGGTGAATTTATTTTTAATTCAGGAATATTCTCAGAAATACCAAATTCAGGATCATTTTCTAAAACTATTGAATCAGAACTAGAGCTAGTTTTTTTCCACCAATTATTTACAGCACTTTCCCAAAGTTTAAATTGTGGATCGTCTTGAGAGTTTTTATCTTTATCTAGAGGCTTATCTTTATTTACATAAAATAAAATAGAATGGTGCACAGAAATAACTTTTTCCTCAATTAAGCTTGGGTCTGAATATTCATCAGCCGGTAAACCACTTAATTTATCTATCATTATTTTACGAACAGGTAAGAGTCCATCTAGTATATCAATTCCTGTTTTATAATCATCTGGTTTTTTAAAATCCTCAACAGGAGTGTCGTTTAAAATTCTTTTCATGTATTCATTCCAAATAGGAGCCGCAACCACACTACCATCAGCCTTAGTATTCATTTCTTTGTTATTACTGTTTCCCACCCAAACACCAGTAACTATTGAGGGTGTATAACCAACAGTCCAGGCATCACGAAAATTATTAGTTGTACCAGTCTTTACTCCACTTGGACGACCAGCTAAATTTAAAAAACTATTTTCTCCAAAGACATAAGCTCTAGCAGAATTATCACTTAGTATTTCATTCATCATTCTAGCGCTTTGTGAACTTAAAACTGTTTTCTTTTTTTCTTCATATTCTTCAAGAATTTTTCCATCTCTATCTTCCACTTTTAAAATCATAGAAATTTCTCTAATTTCCCCATCTCTTGCAAAAGCGCTGTAAGCATTAACATGTTCAAGTAATTTAACCTCAGCTCCACCTAAAACAAAAGCCAAGCCAAAACGATCTCTGTCTTTAAAAGAGCTATAACCAAAATTTTCCAAAAGATTTATCGTTTCATTTACACCTGCTAAATAAAGAGCTTTTACGGCTGGAATGTTTAAAGAACCAGCTAGAGCTTTTCTAATACTAACCGGACCACTTTCTTGAAGATTATAGTTTCTTGGTTCATATGGGTCAGAAGGGTTATTAGAAAAATTAGTTGTTACATCATATAAAATCGTGTCAGGAGTATAGCCTTTTTCAAATAAGGCTGCATAAACTAAAGGTTTCATAGATGAGCCTGGTTGTCTTAGTCTAGTTGAAACATTTACCTGTCCATCTATTTCATCATTAAAATAATCTCTTGAACCAACCATAACTAAAACCTGGCCGGTTTTAGGATCAATTGAAACTAAAGAAGCATTATTGGCATTATAGCGATCTCCATAAGAATCTAATTTTTCCTTTATTACTTCTTCAGCTATTTTTTGTTTATAAACATCAAGAGTTGTATAAATTTTTAAACCACCTTGTTCTATAGTTTTTTCACCATATTTTTCAGCCAAAACATCTTTTATATGTAAAACAAAATGTGGAGCAGTTATATTTGTTTCTTTTCCGGAAAAAACAATTTCTTCTGATTGAGCCAAATCTCGCTCCTCAGTCGATATGTAACCCTGTTCCGTCATAAGTTTCAAGACATAGTCCTTGCGGCCCAAGAGGATGTCTTTATTTGGCCCATAAGGAGAGTAGCGACTTGGCACCTGAACGATTGCAGCAAGAACAGCCGCTTCAGCTAAAGAAACCTCACGAACACTTTTTCCAAAATATTTTTGACTAGCCGCTTCTATTCCATAAGCATTAGAACCATAAGGAATTTCATTTAAATACATTTGTAATATTTCATCTTTAGAAAACTTTTTTTCCAAACGATAAGAAATAATAAGCTCTTTTACTTTTCTAATTATAGTTTTTTCATTAGTTAAAACAGCATTTTTTACAAATTGTTGAGTAAGAGTTGAACCACCAGCACTGCGATTATAAATTATATTAGTAATAGCAGTTCTAAACATAGCAAAAAAACTAAAACCACGATGATTGTAAAAGTTTTTATCCTCAATGGCTATAATTGCTTTTTTAGCATAATCAGGAATTTCTTCAATATTTATTAAAGTTCTTTTTTCATCACCACTTATTTCATATAAAACATGTTCACCACTTCTGTCATATATTTTTGTGCTTTGAGCAACCTCTCTTTCTATTAACTGGTCTGGTTTCGGTAAATTTCGAGAAATTATTAAAACAAAAATTGATAAAGTTATAAAACCTAGTCCACCTAAAATTAAACAAGCAATTATTATTTTTTTTAATAATATTTTTTTCCAATTATTAGTATTATTTTTTTGCCAATTACCCGAAGCTCTTCCTGAAGAATTTTTATTAGATAAAGTTTTTAAACTTACTGTTTTTCGACTTCTATCATTTAAACTGGTTTTTAGAGAACTAAAAGAATCACGCCTCGGTGTTTTAGCGGATTTTTTTATTTGATTTTTATTTATATTTCGCCATGATTCAGACGAAGAATTTTTTAGTTGTGGTATGGGCATAGATTTAATTTATATGGTAATTATAACACAATAAGCTATAATAAATAATATATATAATTTTTATTTATGAAAAAAATAAGTAGCAAGGATAATTTATTAATAAAAGAAGTTATTTCTCTAAAAAAGAATCGAGAGAGAAGAAAAAAATCTTTATTTTTTATTGACGGTGCAAGAGAGGTTAATTTAGCTATTTTAGCTCAGGAAAAATTAAAACACTTATTTTTTTGTTCTAATTTAGCCAAAAAAAACAAAGAAAGTCAAGAATTTTTAAATGAAAATAAAGATCTTGAAAAAATTGAAGTAACGGAAGATGTTTTCTTAAAGATTGCTTATAAAGAAAATCCAGATGGAATATTGGCTGTTTTTGAAGAAAAAGCTAAAAAAATAAATGATTTTTTAGAAATATTTCAAAAGAAAGATTCTTTAATTTTAGTCTTAGATGATTTAGAGAAACCCGGTAATTTTGGGGCGATAATTAGAACTGCTGTGGCTGGTGGAGTTGATTTAATAGTTTTAAGTGGTGAAAATAATGTTTTTGATATTTATAATCCAAACGCTATAAAAGCTAGTGAGGGTTTAGTTTTTTTAACAAACATTATTCAAGTTTCAAGAAGTGAAATAATTCAAAAATTAAAAGATCATAAGATAGAAATAATATCTTCTTTTACAAGTGCTTCAAAAAATTACGATAAAGTTAATTATTTAAAATCTTCAGCTATAGTTTTGGGGTCAGAAGCTTTTGGGCTCGGCAGTGATTGGCAAGATAATTCTAGCGAAATAATAAAAATTCCCATGAAAGACGGAGTAGATTCTTTAAATGTGTCAGTTTCAGCAGCTATTGTTTTATATGAAGCTTTAAGACAGAGGGTTTTTCAGGGGTTAAAATAAGCAGGTTGTTATAAAACAAAGTTAGCAGGAGATAATGAATTTTTAATGAAATTTAGTATTATACTTAAGTCCACCAATATAATTGACGCTTTATTTGTGTCATTTGTAACATGGATGATTGTACATTGTTGACAATAAACAAGCTTTTTATTATCATAGGAATGATTTAAAAAAGACTTTTAAATTAGTTTGCGCCCATAGTTCAATGGATAGAACACCAGCCTTCTAAGCTGGTCATGGGGGTTCGATTCCCTCTGGGCGTACATTCTAACAGAATATCATGGTGCCTATGGTGTAGTGGTAACACAGCAGGTTGTGGTCCTGTTATTTCGGGTCCGATTCCCGATAGGCACCCTATAAATAAAATACCCAAACTAATGTTTGGGTATTTTATTTAAGCGACGCTAGTCGCTGGGAATCGGACAAGCGGCGAGCGAGTCTTGAGCGAGGTCGGAAGACCGAGTGAAAAGGTGAGCGACGATAAACCCGAGCTAGCGTAGGGTTTAGCGGCCGGTCTGGACAACTGAACTTTTCGCATGATGGCGAAAAGTGAAGGCGGAATTCCCGATAGGCACCCTATAAATAAAATACCCAAACTAATGTTTGGGTATTTTA
>CAZDYJ010000009.1:17246-38859 GCA_964509735.1 uncultured Gammaproteobacteria bacterium | reverse complement strand
GATTAATTTACTAAATTAATCGATTTAATGATAACTTCAGTTCTAACACAGTCCATGACCCCGTGCGGTAATATAAAAAGAGATACAAAGTATCTCTTTTTATATTACTGTCGCTTTGCGACAGGGGAATCGAACAGGATTGAAGTGAGCTAGTCGGCGATCAGCAGAGCGACGACGCAGCGAACGTCGGACGAAGCTCCGGGGGAGCTTCGGACGCAATCCCTGGACAACGAAAGAGCGAGCGACGGCGAGCGATTGAGGCGGAATGACTCCGGATTACTAACTCCTCTATCATCCCAGCCGGAGCGGGGAAGCTCGTTAAGTGCGTCAATTATTTTCTGAGCCTCTTCAACATACTCATCGCTAAAGCGCAAAGGATATTGGCTTTTTTGAATTTTTTTATTTCTCATGATTATTTAATTTTTTAAGGTTCTAAGTGTTTATACTAATTCTACCGTTTTTAATTTTCTAGTTATTTTAGTTCGTATTTTGTCTAATGTCAATTGCTTGAGCTTGGCTTTTTGAGTGTGTCCTTATAATTTTTAGCCTGGTAAATAGATAAAAATATTAAAATAAAAAATAAACCAAATAATATGATATAATGTAATTTGGTTAAATATAAATTATTGCCAAATTTTTAACACCACCCCCTCGGTAAATAGGTAAATAAACTATAAAAATATAGTTTTTATTTACATAAACTTAAAATCAAAATATGACCCAAAAAGATGCTCTAGAAATACTTAAAACAGGAAGAAATGTTTTTTTAACCGGTCCGGCTGGTTCAGGAAAGACTTATTTGTTATCGCAGTATATTGATTATTTAAAGAAAAATAAAATTAAAGTAGCTATTACCGCCTCAACTGGCCTAGCCGCTACTCATTTAAGCGGCCGAACGATACATTCTTGGTGTGGGATGAGAATTGAGGAAACGATGAACGGCAGAGAAATTGATAATTTAAAAGACGATGAGGATGTATTTTCTCGCGTAACTGGTGCTCAGGTTTTAATTATTGATGAAATTTCTATGCTAAACGCTAATCGCCTAGATTTAGTCAATAATATTTGCCAAGCCTTAAGACAGGATTTAAGACCCTTCGGCGGTTTGCAAATTGTTTTATGTGGCGATTTTTTTCAGTTACCGCCGGTTGCTAGAGGTCGCGAGGATGGACGTTTTGTGGTTGAGTCTGAGAGTTGGGCTAATATGGATTTAAATATTTGTTACTTAAAGGAACAATATCGTCAGGCGGATAAAAGTTTTTTAAAAATTTTAAACGCGATTAGAAAAAATGCCATTAATGAAAATATTTTAAACACGCTTAATGAAAGATTAAATCAGCCAATTAAATCTATTATAAAAGCCACAAAATTACATAGTCATAATAAAAATGTAGATGCCGAAAATATTTATGAATTAGATAAATTAGCGGGAGATAAGCGAACTTATGAAATGTCTAGTCGAGGAGTTTCTAAATTAATAAAAAGTTTAAAAACAAATTGTTTAGCGCCGGAAGAGTTGTCACTAAAAAAAGATGCCGTTGTGATGTTTATTAAAAATAATTTTACTAAAGGTTACGCGAACGGAACTTTAGGAAAAGTAGTTGATTTCGATGAAGATAGTGGGCTTCCTGTTATTGAAATACTTTCTGGTCGAAAAATTGTTGCTGGACTAGAATCTTGGGTGATAGAGGAGGGAAGTCAAATTTTAGCTTCAATTTCTCAAATACCTCTTCGTTTAGCTTGGGCAATAACAGTTCATAAAAGTCAGGGCATGAGTTTAGATTGCGCAGAAATCGATTTAAGTAATACTTTTGAATTTGGCATGGGTTATGTCGCTCTATCTCGAGTTAGAACTTTAAAAGGTATAAAACTTTTAGGCATGAACGATAAAGCTCTCCAGGTTAATCAGAAAGCGATAGATTTAGATGAAATATTATTTAATGAATCTAAAAGATGTCTTAGAGATTATAAAAAATTAAGTGCTAAGGAGATAAAAAAAGAGCAGGAGGACTTTATAAAAAATAATGACCTTAACAAATTTTTTGGTATGAGTTTGTAGGTAAATTTAGCTTAATTAGGGGGTATAGAAGGATTTAGTAATTATGTTTTTATTTTAAAAAATATCCATAGTATAATACGTAATATAGATTTTGTTTAATATTAGTTTAAATATAGTGATTTTTAGCGATTTTTATCTATAGTACAATACGTAATATAGATTTTGTTTAATATTAAGTAAAAAATAACTCTTGACATTTGATTTTATCTATAGTATAATAGGTAATATGGATAAAGAAAAAACACAAAATAATCCTATAATAAAAACATTAATAGAAGATGGGCTTTTTTCTATTTCCGAACTTGAAAATAAGGCCAGTCTTTCTCGTAGTAGTTTGGCTAAAAATTTAAAGAAATTAGTTGACAGTAAAATTCTTACTACGACCTCTAACTTTGGACCGACGGTAAAATATAAATTAGCGATAAACAATGAGGCGCTTGCTTTTTTATTTTCTGAAAATAGTTATTTAACTATTTTAAATCTAGCTAAGGCCTGGGGTTTAAATGTTTCTAGTGCTAAAAAATATATTAAAGAATTTGTTGACAGCGGCTTAATTTCTAAACAAGGACTACCGCCAAAGAAAATTATTTATAGTTATAACTCTTTAAACAAAAAATATAATTTTTCCAAAGAGCAGGAAGATGTTATTAATAAGTATTATATTTATCTTAGTCCAGACGGTCGGATTTTAAAAGGAATAGCTGGTTTTATTTACTGGGCTGAAAATAAATCTAATAGAAAAGATGTTGAACTTTTAGCTCAAGAATATCTTGATACTAGAAATAAATATTATAAGAATAATAAATCCGTTTTTTTAATTGATGCGAGTGATAAATTGGAACAAGTTTTCAGTGGTCACATTAATTTGAAAAAATTATTCCATCGCGATTTCGATGCTTTACCAGTTTTTGGAAAAACTTATCTAAGTCAGATGATAAGAATCGCTAAGTCTGGTCAGGAAAATAATGCGGTTATGAGTGATATTGTCAGTAGTATTCAACTTAGCATTGATACCATTATTTCCGAATATGATATAAAGGCAATTGGTTTTATTCCGCCAACGATAGCGAGAAAAAATCAGCTAATGTCTTTTTTGGCAAAAAAATTAAAATTTAATTTGCCTCTTATTTTAATTGAGAAGATAAAAAGCTTTGCCCCTGTTCAGCAAAAAAGTTTGAAAAAAATCGAAGACAGAATTTTAAATGCTAAAAAAACAATTGCGGTTAAAGAGTCTGATAAGTATGAAAATGTTTTATTAATTGACGATGTTACCGGATCTGGTGCGACTTTAAATGAAACAGCTCAAAAACTTATTGAACAGGGAATTGCAAAGAATATTTACGGCTTTACGATAACGGGTAGTGCTAAAGCTGGTGTTTTTGATATTATTAGCGAGGCCTAGGACGACTAACCCCTAATTTGATAAATATCTCAAGCCACACTACTATATATAGACTATATGTAGACTTTTTTAATAAATGCTATAATTAAAAATAGGTTTTAGTCATAATTAATAAACACAAAATATTTATGTTTTGTGATTTTAAAAACAAAATTATATGTCCAAGAAGTTAATCCTGCTTGCAGTGCTTCTTTTTGCTTCTCTTGCTTTATCAGCCTGTTCTTTTAATTGGCCCTGGCAAGATAAGGATTCTGGGGATGGCTCAGTAATTACCGAAACAAATACAGGTGAAAACACTGAGGACAATAAACTTATTGACGGCACCCATCAAATCAATAAATTTTCTAATTACGATGAACTAAAGGAGTTTATTAAATCTAAAAACAGCGGCGGGTCTAGTTATTATAGAAGTAGAAATACAAGATCTTTCCAGGAAGAGGACGTGCCTGTTTTTAGTCAAGATTCTTTTGGTTCAACATCAGGCCTTAGCGGATCCCTTGGCTCAGAGTCAAGTTCAGCTAAATCAAGTGGTGATTATTCAAGAACAAATATTCAAGTTGAAGGCGTTGATGAAGCTGATGTTATTAAAACCGACGGGAAATATATCTATCTTTTATCTAAAGATAATCTATTTATTATTGACGCCCTTCCAGCCACAGAATTAAAAATTATAAGTACCATTAGCTTTGACACAAGACCAACTGAAATTTATTTAGACGGCAATAGATTGGTTGTAATTAGTGTTGGAGAAAGTCCAAATTCCACAGCAGACGAGGAATATAGAAGAATGCCTTGGGATTATTCAGATTTCACATACATAGACATTTTTGATACCTCAAATATAAAAGAACCGAAAAAAATACGAAATTTAGTTTTTGAGGGTTATTATATTAGCTCACGGGCAATAGACGGAAAACTTTACCTTATTTCAAACAAAGACAATCTTGACGAGGAGAGTATTTTACCTATTGTCTTTGACGAAAAAACAATCTTAACAAACGACTGTTCTTTATCATCAAAGTGTTACGCCCCTGATGTTTATTATTTTAATAATGATTATAGTTATTACACTCTAACGGCAATAAATAGCATTGATATAAGAAATGAAGGAAATATTATATCTTCTCAAGCCTATCTTGTCAGTAGTGAAAATTTTAATATCTATTCTTCTTTAAATAATATTTATTTAACTTATAGTGATATAGCAAATATTGAGCTATTATTTGTGTCGGAGCTTATTAAATATTTAAAACCGAAGTTAGACCCTGTAACTAGAGAGACGCTAGAAAAGATAGAGGCAGAAAATTCTGATAATTTTGAAAAATTAATCGAAGAGTCAATAGACATAATCACTGACTACGCAGAAAATTTAAATGAAGAAGAGACGGCTTTACTTGAAATGGAGGTAATGAAAGGAGCTCAAGATTTTTTAATAAGAGAGTCTGACAACATTGAAAAAACAATGATTCATAAACTATCTTTAAACAAAGGACTTGTTTCATATGAGAGATCAGCTTCTGTTTCTGGCCAGACTTTAAATCAATTCTCTTTAGACGAAGATGAGAATGGAAATTTAAGAATCGCTACTACCAATACAATGATAGGAGACTTCGGCTCTGATGAAGTGGATACACCTTCTTCATATTCTAATCTTTTTGTTCTTTCGCCAAGTTTAGAAATAATTGGTTCTGTGACAAAATTAGCTGAAAACGAAAGAATTTATTCAGCTAGGTTTTTAGGTAAAAGAGCATACTTAGTCACTTTTGAAATTATAGATCCTTTGTTTGTAATTGATTTAAGTAACCCAAACAAACCAGAATTACTTGGAGAACTAAAAGTTCCAGGCTATTCAACTTATCTTCATCCATATGACGAAAATACTTTAATTGGTTTAGGTAGGGACACGTCTCTTAGTGAATGGGGTGGAGTTGTAGATCAAGGAATTAAATTATCTTTGCTTGACGTTAAAGACCCTACTAATCCAAGAGAGCTTGATAGCATTATTTCTGGTGCGAAAGGTAGTGACTCTTTAGCTCTTTATAATCATAAAGCTTTTCTGTTTAGCAAAGAAAAAAACCTTCTACTAATCCCCGCTTTTTTACGCGATCTAATAGATGAAAATGGTAATAAATCTAGCATTGGCGGAGCGATGGTATTTAGTATTGATAATTATAAATTTAATTTAAGAGGTATTATAGATCATTCCGATAATGGTACAAGCAGTGAAAGAGATTATTGGTGCGGGGAAGTTTGCTATGATAATACTGTTCAACGCGGGCTTTATATAAATGATGTAGTCTATACTTTCTCTAATAAATATTTAAAATCTAATGATTTAAAAAATTTACAAATATTAAATAGCTTATCTTTAACAACAGGAGATGAAAAGGTTGCTGAGCGAGATAGAAAAAGAGTAAGTGACGTTAAGCAAATTCAAATAGCTTTAGAAATGTATTATAACGAAAAAGGCCATTATCCTTTAACAGAAGAAATCTCCACTGAAAAAGCTATTAAAGCTAATGGTAATGTTTTCTTATCAACCATCCCAACACCCCCGGCCCAAGTAGACGGCGATAATTGTCCCAAAAATCAGACAGCTTATACTTATACATCTCAAGGAACTCCACCTCAAAGCTATACTGTTAATTATTGCTTAGGCCAAGACCAAGGATTTATTAAAGGCAACCGCCTGCAAACAGTTACTCCAGCAGGAATTACATTGTAGTAATAAAAAAACCAAGTTTGTTAACTTGGTTTTTAAATTAGAATATTTTTAAATTCAAAGAGGGAAGAGTGTTTAAATTAATATTGCCCAATACTTTTAAAACGCATTTTGCCTTGCATAAACTGAAACTGTTTCGTGCCAAGTGCCGTGATTTTTAAAATGTTTGCGGTGGTGTCTGTCGTGTTCTTTTTGATTAGCAAACAATCTTAAATTTTCTATATTGTTATTTAGCTTGTTACCGTCAATATGATGCACAACTTCTTCGTAACATAACTTCCTGCCAAGATTTTTTTCCATTTTCCAGCGGTGAACTAATATATTACTATCTTTAAATCGAAAATAACCTTTTTCATCAATATAAACTTTGCTTGTTTTTTGCTTATTTTCTCCATCATCCTTTCTCTCTGTTTTTACGGAGTATTCCGCAAAATGAAAATGCCAAGACTTAGAAACCTTTTTTTTCAATGCTTTTTTAAAATCTATGGCACAGCCCTTGTCTTTAGAGGATTTCCAGGTTTTTGTTGAATTAAAAAGCAGGAAAGATAAAATTGAAATAATTATTATACAAAAAATGATCATAAAATTTTACTTAATTAACAATACATTATAACACATTTTATCAAAAAAGTCAAGCTTGACGAAATAGTCAAATAGCTTGACGAAAAGCGGGAAATTATGATATTGTTTTTTATTGATCTTTAAAAAACAAAACGAAATGGGAGCTACGAGATTTTTAAAGGACTATACACAGGAAACCTGTGAGAAGTCTTTGAACGAGGGTTATAGCGTCGGTTTTCTTGGGAGTATTCCTCCTGAAACAGACAAGATAAAAACCCCACACGAGGTTCAGGAAGTAAAAGTTGATGGTAAAACTATTGGTTTTAATATAAACAAAATATACTCATCGACCAAAAAGAACCATTACGATTCTAAAATCTAAACAAAGCTAAAAACTAAAAAAAATCAGCAAACCCGGTATTCTTAACAGAGCCGGGTTTTTTAATTAACGATTTTAAGCCTAAAACCGTTAAAACTTTTACTTTTTACCTACTTTTTAACGATTTTCCTGACAAAACCGTTAATATTTAAAAAAGATGATTCCGATAGGACATCAAAATCATCTTTTAGTCCTTGTCTATTTTTTTATCTCGCGTCTACTTTTTAGAGCACAATTTAAAATATAACTTTTTAAGACATATTTAACAGAGCTTGGTTTTTTTATGCTATAATTAAATAAGTCTTTAAATTGAAATAATATATTGTAATTTATAAATTAAAAAAATGTTAAATTTAGCTACCAAAAAAATGAAAAATAAATTTATTTTTACTTATAATCTAAAAGTTGCGAAGCCAAGATTAAGCTTTCTTCTTAGCCTCGCCCTCTTTTCCTTTTTAATATTCTCTCCAAAAATAAGTCTTGCCTCTTCTTTGTCCTATGAACTAAGGGGTAATCTTTTAATTGAAGTTGAAAATAGAGGACAGGCTTGGTATGTTGATAATGAAAATGGCTTGCGTCATATTTTAAATTCCGATTCTTTTTTAGAAACAGCCCGTCAAAATTCTTTAGGAATTTCCAATGCTAATTTATTAAAAATTCCTGTTGCAGTTGATAGTCGTTTGATAAGAGTTGATAGCGACAGAGACGGTTTAGATGATCGTTTAGAAAAAGCACTAGGAACTGATCCTTTAAATTCTGATAGCGATGGCGATTCCTATGGAGACGCTTTAGAGTTAAAGCATCATTATAATCCTTTAGGAACTGGACGACTGCCAATTGACTTAAATTTTACTAAAAAGCTAAGCGGTCAATTTTTACTTCAAGTCGAAGGGAAGGGCGAGCTTTGGTATTTAAGCCCGCGCGATAATTTGCGATATTATATTGGCGACTATGATGATTTAGTAAAAATAGTTTCTCTTTTGGGTCGTGGAATAAATAATGAGAGTATAAATTTAATTGCTGATGCTCGTTTAATTTCAAAAGGTGCAGTAAAAAATATTAAAGTTGATGTCGGTAAAAAGCAACGTGTTTATTATTATCTTGGTGAAACGCAAATCGGCTCTTTTCCAGTCTCAGCCGGCAAAGCTTCCATGCCAACTCCAAAAGGAGAGTTTTCTATTATAAATAAACATCCTAAGGCCTGGAGTTCTTATGGTCTTTGGATGCCTTATTGGCAGGGACTAGGAACAGGACGTTTTGGTTTTCATGAGCTTCCAGTTTGGCCGAGCGGTTATCGTGAGGGCGAGGATCACTTAGGCATAGCAGTTTCTCATGGTTGTATTCGTTTAGGAGTTGGTCCAGCAGAATTTTTATATAAATGGGCTCCAGTTGGTACTAAAGTTTTAATTTATTAATTTATTAATTTGTGAAAAAAGAAGAAAAGAAAAATTTTTATCATAATTTCCTTTTTATTTTAATGGGACTATCTTTAGTTATTGCCTTTTTTCTGTTTCGTCCTTTTTTACTTGAGATAATTATTGGCGCTGTTATTGCTTCAGTTTGCTTTCCTTTATATAAACGCTTACTAAAATTTTTAAAAAATAGAAAAAAAATAAGTGCCCTTATTATCACGCTCGCTTTATTAGTTTTAATTATTTTTCCCACGATTAAGTTAATTACTTATGCCGCTAAGCAAGCCCCTTTAGCTTTGGCAAATTTTCAGGAAACTATAGATAATCTTGATTTGTTTGGTAGTGATAATCTTAAAAAATTAAACATCTCGGCTATAAACGAAGAGTCTGTAAAAAAAACTTTAGCTGACTTATCTATTTGGTTTAATAATTGGTTAATTAATGCCGCTCAAACTTTAGTAATAGGTACTTGGAGTTTTATTGCCTCGCTTCTTATTATTCTATTGTCAGTTTTTTATTTTTTAATCGAAGGAAGTGTTATAAAAAAGAAAATTCTTCGTTACTCA
The DNA here is from genome assembly GCA_964509735.1 of uncultured Gammaproteobacteria bacterium. Lineage (GTDB taxonomy): Bacteria > Patescibacteriota > Patescibacteriia > Patescibacteriales > UBA12465 > UBA12465. The sequence continues at coordinate 29,758 of CAZDYJ010000009.1, read as the reverse complement.
CCTTTACCGGAAAATTATAATTTAGAAATTATAAAATCTTTTCAGGATATAAGTCGGACAACGCTTCTTTCTTTATTTATTTGCGCCATAGTTCAGGGCTTATTAAGTGCCCTTGGTTTTTTAGTAATTGGCTGGCCATTTTTTCTTATTTTTGTAATATCGGCTTTTTTATCAATCATTCCTTATGCTTTAACATTTTTTTATCTACCGATTATCATTTATTTTTTCGCTACTGGCCAAATTTGGCAGGGAGTTTTGGTGACCGTTTGGAATTTATTTGCGGTTGTAAATATTGATGAGTTAATAAGAGCCTATATTAGCAAAGGAAAGACCAATATTAATATGGCTTTTATGTTATTTTCTATTTTAGGGGGAATTGCGATTTTTGGTTTTGCGGGAATATTTGTGGGGCCACTTGTTTTAACTATAGCCGTTACAATCTTAAAAATTTACGGCCGAGAGTTTGCCTCTGGACTTGATAGAGATTTATAATTTCAAAAAAAGACCTTAATAATAAATTTAATTATCATTAAGGCCTTTTTTTATTTTCAACTTTTATTTTAAACCATGAGCAACGCTTTCGTTATAGCCAGCGCTACTTATTTCAATAAAATCTGCTTTACCTTTTAAAGCTTCAATTGTCGCTGCTCCGACATAAGTCATGCCAGAAGCCAAGCCACCCAGTAATTTATTTATTATCGGCGTTACTTCGCCTTTGTATTTTATTTTAGTCATCTCGCCTTCAACATGTACAACTTCATCAATCTTTGAACCATCGAGCTTCATTTTTTTAATGGTGGCTAAATAACTGGCCATGCCGCGATATTCTTTAAATTTTTCGCCATTTATATCTATAACCTCGCCTGGACTTTCTAAAGTTCCCGCAAATAGAGAACCAGACATAATACAGTCAGCTCCAGCACCAATTGCTTTTGCAATATCACCAGAATTTTTCATGCCTCCATCAGCACACAAAGGCACGCGACCCTGACTAGCTTCATAAGCATCCATAATCGCGGTAATCTGTGGTACACCAGCACCAGCCATAATTCTCGTCGTGCACATCGAACCAGGACCAATGCCGATTTTTATGGCATCTGCTTTTTTGCTAATAAAATATTCGGCCGCGTCTTTAGTAGCAACATTGCCAACCATGACATCAATATTAGGATAATTGGCTTTGATAAAATCTAAAGTCTTACCTGTTCTTTTTGAGTGTCCGTGAGCTACGTCTAGAACAACTATATTTACTCCGACTTCGTTTAAAGCCTTAACTCTTTCCTCGTAATCTTTAACACCAACTGCAGCTGCTAATAATAATCCTTGAGCTTTAACTTTTTCTAATTCTTTAACCTGATCTTCAATGCTTAAGAAGCGATGAATAACTCCTAAACCACCTAAACGACCAATAGCAATCGCCATCTCACTTTCGCAAACAGTATCCATATTAGCGGCGATAATGGGAATATCTAAACTATAGTTTTTAGTTACTTGTGTTTTAAAACTAACTTCTTTACGCGAATTAATTTTATTATATTTTGGGACAATTAAGACATCATTAAAAGAAAAACCTCGTCCAATTATTCTAGCCATATTTTTATAATTTTTTTTAAATTTTTTAAAAACACCTCTTAAATTATGAACGCTTAGGCTAAAAAAGTAAAGATATTTATAGATTTTTAAAAATATGTTATAATATTTATGGATAACTTATAAATTTAAATCATAAAAACATGAAAAAACTATTGGTTTTGCCAGTTTTGGCTGTCCTTCTTTTAACAGCGGCTTGTTCTTGGAATAAAGCTCCGGAAGCAGAAATTATTCCCGTTAATGAACAAGAAATTAATCTTGAAGGAGAAATTTTAAATCCTGAAGATCAAGCTTTTATTCCCGTAGAAGAAACAATGCCTAATCCTGAAGAAATGACTTCTTTAGAGCCAGTAGAGAATATGGAGGAAGAAGCAATTTTCTGTACCATGGATGCAAAAATTTGTGCTGACGGAAGTTCTGTCGGTCGTGTTGCTCCGGACTGTGAATTTTCACCTTGTCCTGGTGAATAGTTTTTGTAAGAATATATTAAGTCAGACATGAAAAAAGACTACCCCAGCGGTAGTCTTTTCTTAAGAAAAATAATTTCTTTTAAATAAGTTTATTTTTTGCTATAATACATAAGCTAATAAATTAATTTTAAATTATATGAATAAAAATGAAAAAGTAGTTATCGTAACTGGAGCGGGCAAGGGAATTGGTCGCGGTATCGCTCATACTTTCGCTAAAGACGGCTATAAAGTCGTTGTTAGTGATATTAATTTTGAAGAATGTTTAAGTGTTGTTAAAGAAGTTGAAGATTTAGGAGGAGAGGCCTTAGCAGTAAAATGCGATGTTTCTTTAAAAGCAGAAGTTGAAAATTTATTTAAAGATACGATGGCGAAATTTGGACGTCTTGACGCTCTAGTAAATAACGCCGGAATTTTTCCTTTCATAGCTTTTGAACAAATGACTGAGGAGAATTGGGACAAGGTTATTGATGTAAATTTAAAAAGTATTTTCCTTTGCTCACAGGAAGCGGTTAAGAATATGAAAGAGGGTGGAAAAATAATTAACATCTCATCAATTGCTGGTTCAGTTGGTTTTTCTGGCTTAACTCATTACTGCGCTTCAAAAGGCGGAGTTAATGGGATGATTAGAGCTTTAGCTTTAGAACTTGCTCCTAAGAAAATTAATGTAAATAACGTCGCTCCGGGAACGATTGAAACTCCGGGGGCAACTGGAGCTTTAGACGATGAGGCGAAAAAACAATATATATCTATTATCCCTGCTGGACGCATGGGTAAACCAGAAGATATTGCTGCCGCAACTTTATTTTTAGCTTCAGATGGAGCAGATTACATAACCGGGCAGACTTTAGTAGTTGATGGTGGTTTTATTTTGAGATAGAGAAAAGAACTGTCCAAAAAATATGAAAGATTTTAATAAAATTTTTAAGGCTAAATCGGTTGCAATTATCGGTGCTTCAAACCGAAAGGGAAGTATTGGTCATACTTTAGTTTTAAATTTGAAAAATAGTTTTAAAGGGAAAATTTATCCCGTTAATTTAAAAGAGAAGAAAGTCGCCGGCTTAAAAGCCTATTCTTCTTTAAGTGAAATAAAAAGCTCGGTTGATTTAATGCTTATCGCTGTGCCAGCTAAAATTGTACCTAGTATTTTAGAAGAAGGCGGGCGCTTAAAAATTAAAGGAGCAATTGTAATTTCAGCTGGTTTTAAGGAAGTCGGCGATTTTGAACTTGAAGACCGGCTTCAAGAAATTTGTCGTAAATATAAAATAACTTTAATTGGTCCGAATTGTTTAGGAGTTTTAAATCCTTATAATAATTTAAATGCTTCTTTTTCTGCTCAAGATGCGCCACTAGGTAAAACAGCTTTTATTTCTCAAAGTGGAGCGGTTTGTACGGCTGTTTTAGATTCGGCGGAAAAACTTGGGATTGGTTTTTCTAAATTTATTAGCGTTGGTAATAAATCTTTAGTAAGCGAGGCAGATTTATTTGAATATTTAGCAAGCGATAAAGAGACAGAAATTGTCGCCGTTTATGCTGAGGAATTAAGTGAACCAGAACGTATAATTAAAGCCACTAAAAAATTAGTAAAAGCTGGTAAGCCGGTTATAATTTTAAAATCTGGTTCTTCTAAAATCGGCGCTCTTAGTGCCTCTTCTCATACCGGCGCTTTAGCCGGGGATGATAAAATCTATAGCGCCTTGTTTCGTCAAGCAGGAATTATTAGAGTAGAAAAAGTAGAGGAATTATTTAATTTCATAAAAATATTTGCAGCGGAAATAAAAGCCGGGACTATAAAAAAAGGAGTCTTTAGCAGAAAGCTTTCTAATAAAAAATCTTTTAATAAAATAGCAATTATTACTAATGCTGGTGGACCCGGAGTTATTGCGGTTGATGAGGTGGAGAAAAATGGACTTGATTTAGCGACGATAAGTAAGATGACTAAGGAAAAATTAAAAAAGTTTTTACCTATCGCTTCTAACTTAAATAATCCGATTGATATTTTAGGTGATGCCTTAAGCGATCGCTACGAATTTACTTTAAATAATGTTTTAAGCGATTCTTTTGTTGATAGTGTTTTAGTTGTTTTAACTCCGCAGTCAGTAACTGAGATAAATAAAACCGCCGAAGCGATAGTTCGCTTAAGAGCGAAGTTTAAAAAACCAGTCGTGGCTGTTTTTATGGGCGAAGATAAAATTGCGCTGGCTCGAAAAATATTTAAAGCTAATTCTTTAGCTTTTTATTCTTTTCCCGAAGACGGAATCAAGGCACTCGGGGCTTTAAATAAGTGGGGGCAAATATCTAATGAAAAACAAGAGGAAAAAGAAATTATTTTTAAAGACATAGACAAAAAGAAAGTTGAGAAAATTTTTAGCGAGGCGAAAAAAAATAAGCAAAAGGCTTTTCAAGAATTTTTTGCCCTTGATATTTTAAAAGCCTATGGCTTTAAAACTTTAAAAAGTTATTTAGTTAAAAGTCCGGACGAAGCAAAGTCAATTGCTAAAAAAATCAATAAAAATTTAGTTTTAAAAATTTCCTCAATAGATATTTTACATAAAAGCGACGCTGGTGGAATTATGTTAAATGTTATACCGGAAGAAGTGGGAGAAAAATATCAGGAACTATTAAAACGAGTTTTAAAAAATAAACCTAAAGCTAAAATTGATGGAGTTTTAATAACAGAGATGATTAAGGAGGAGGGAATTGAGATGATACTCGGTGTTTCTAAAGATCCGGCACTTGGTTCGGCGATTATGTTAGGCCTGGGCGGAATTTATGTGGAGATTTTTAAAGACGCTTCTTTTGGACTTAACCCTTTAAAGAAAAGTGATGTTAAAAAAATGATAGAGGAATTAAAATCAGTTAAGCTTTTAGATGATGCTCGCGGAAAAGGTGAAAAAGATAAAGAAGCCTTAACTTATAATGTTTTACGACTAGCTAAATTAGTTCAAGATTTTCCAGAAATTTCTGAACTTGATATTAACCCGCTTTTAGTCTTAAACAAGGGGAAGGGTTCCTTGGTTTTGGATGGGAGGGTAATTTTGGAATAATTAGCCTTTTTAGTCTCACTTTTTAACTTTTTAATTCTATTAAGCAAGAGCTGGAGAGCTCTTGCTTTTTTGTTAAAAATATGTTATAATACATGGTTCCGATTGAGAGGAATTATGAGATGAAGAAAACATCTTGAATGGTCTTGGGCCAAAAAATCAAAGAGTTATTTAAAAATTTAATATCATGAAAGAAATTAATTATTTTGGAGAATTGTTGTTTTTGGGTTTAGATTGGCCAAAAGGAATTTTGATTTTAGCTGCTGGAATTATTAGTGTGACGTTTTGTATAAGCGTCATCGTTCTACTTAAAAGAATAAGTAATAAAAGAATGGCTGCGGATATTGGTGAAAGCAAAGAACCAAAAAAAGATTATTATTATGATATATTAGACGACATCTTCGTCAGTCATATTGATAAGCGTTTTAAGGTGAGGGTAAATTACCAGTCCCTACGAAAGCATGAGAAAAAAGACGGGATGATTATCTCATCTTCTTATCCTCATGAAATCGATGTGTCTATGCTTGAGGATTTTCGTTTTAATTATTTACCTCAAGTTCAAAGGGCGGAAATATTAGACACCCATCGCCTTTATTTAGTAAAATCACCAGCCGCCAGTTTTTTTGATTATCAAATTCTAGTTTTAGATTTTATGTTTAAAGAGCTTCACGATACTTATTGCTTTGATAAAATTAAGCAGGAAATTATTGTGGAAACTGTAACTAACCCTAACATTTTAATTCTTAAAACTAATTTAAGGGTTTATCGTCACCTTAATCTTTATAATCAGATAAAGTATTCATCATCATTTTTGAGCAATACTCCTATTTGGCAGCAAAATGAAGCTAAAGATGTTTTTGATTTTAGTCTCTATAAAAACAGGGATATTTCCTGGTTAGAGCTAAGACCTGAAATCATGAAAATTATTGAAAGCTATTTTTCGGCTGGTGTTATTTGGAAGGGAGAATGGGAGAAAAAAGCATCGTTTTCTATTCACACAATGAAAGAGTTATTTGATGAAAATATGATGAGAGTTATTCTTCCTGAAGAATTCAATACCAAAAACCACAGTCGATTAGAAATTGAATTAATGCGTATTTGTGGTGTTGTTGGCGGAAATAAAAATACTGGTATGTTAGCCGACATGGATGTTGATGGTCCAGTTTTCTTTTTAAGAAAAGAAAATAAGGCGTCATGGGAAGAAGTACTATCTGAAGCAAAAATAGTTATTAAGAATTATTTTAATGCCGATATTAATTGGGAAATTTTAATTAACAAAAAAGATTTAGGCAAATAGCTTGTAATAATAATTTGCCTGTAGCCGTTTGCTAAACCCAGACGGCTTTTTTCTTTTGTCAGAATTCTATGCTATTATTTAAAAATAATTACTTTAAAATATGAAAAATAAAAGACAATTAATTTTTATTCATGGCGGCATGACTTTTAAAAACCGTCAGGATTACCTTAATTATTTAGAAAATCGCCCAGTTTCTTTTGACGCTTACGAGTCTTGGAGTGGAAAATATTTAGATAAAAATTTAAGTGCTTACTTAGATATTCATCGCTTAAAAATGCCACTTAAAGAAAATTCTAATTATGAAGATTGGAAAATATATTTTGAAAGACATATTCCTTTAATGAAATCCGGGCTTGTTTTAATGGGTAATTCTTTGGGAGGGATTTTTTTAGCAAAATATTTATCAGAAAATAAATTTCCTAAAAATATTAAAGCTCTTTATTTAGTAGCCCCGCCTTTTGACAATAGTTTGCCAGATGAAGATTTAGTTGGTGGTTTTAAATTGAAAAATGACTTAGGTTTAATTTTAAAAAATTGTTCTAAGACTAGATTATTTTTTTCTGAAGATGATTCTACCGTTCCCTTGTCTCAGGCGGGGAAGTATTTAAAAAAAATACCCAAGGCAGAAATTTTTGTTTTAAAAAACAAAAATGGTCATTTTCGGGTTGAGAAATTTCCGGAAATTATAAAAATGATTAAAAGTGATTTAGACATTTTATCTTAAAGATTAAGAATTTCAGTAAGTAATGATTATGCTAAAAATAATTTTCTCTGCTTCGGGTTTTAAAATAATACGTCAAATAAAAAAAAGAAAAAAACGCCGCTCTAAGGTGACGCCTTTTTCTAAATTGGATTTTTTAAAAAATAAAGAGGAGGCTCGCTCTCTAATCTTAGAACGATTAAAATATTTTAGTGATTTATACGGCTTTAAATATGGTCGAGTTAGTATTCGTAATCAAAAAACTCGTTGGGGAAGTTGCTCTAAAAAAGGAAATTTAAATTTTAATTATCGCCTCGTTCACTTAAGTCAAAAACTTCTCGACTATGTTATTGTTCATGAACTTTGTCACTTAAAAGAATTTAACCATGGGTCGGGTTTTTGGAGCTTGGTGAAAAAAGAAATTCCGAATTATCAGGAAATTAGAAGGGAATTGAAAAAGATTAGAATTTGAACTATAGCTCAAAAGATAAACCAAGAGACAAGAATTTTTAATACAGTAATAAATTAAATAAGCTAAATAGCTAATTATTAACTTATCTCTAAAATCTTATAATTTTTCTCTTTCCCACTAGGGCCGAATTTAAATTCTTCGCCCACTTTTTTATTAAGTAAAATATTGCCTAGCGGAGAGACATGGGAAATTATTCCCGCACTTGGATTGCTTTCCGATGAACCAAGAATTAGATATTTTTTTTCCACTCCATTTACTTCTAATAAAACGCTGGAACCAACCTCAACCTTGTCATAGCTAGCTGGTCTATTAATTATCTCTACTCGGCCTAATAATTTTTCCAGTTCAATTATTCTTTGATTTAGTCCTCGAAGTCGTCCTTTAGCTAGCTGATAGCCAACATTTTCCGAAAAATCCCCCATTAAAGCCAATCTTTTAACTTCTTCCGCTTCTTGTGGTCTTTTTATTTTTAACCAAAAATCAAGCTTTTTTCTAAGCTCTTCATACTTTTCTTCAGTCATTTTAGGATCCTGGTTCGGGGGCAGGGGGCCAGTACCTTTTCTAATCGGGACACGCATCTTTGTTTAATTATTTTAATACTTATAATAATACTATTATTAATAATTTAAGCAAGATTTATCTTTTCTTTTGTTTTGTAATGTTGTATAATAATAAAAAAGGCTGTGGCCTTAGGATTTTTATAATTTTATTTTTAAAAACATGTTTAAAAAATTACTATCTTCTATTTTAACAAGAAGAAAGCCAATTGTTTTTGCTTTAAGCTTTATTGCTATTCTTGGCTCTTTATTATTTGTCGCCAGTTATTTATTGGCCGCTCCTAATATTGAAATAATTCAAGAACCAGCTCCAAAATCAAATGGTGCTCCCAACGTAGTTGCCTCTTCGACTGCTGATACTGGTAGGACTATTCAAAATGCTCAGTATCAACTTTATCCAGCAGGTGAATCTCCATCCGGAACTTTAAACAGTTGTACTCCTAACTCAGGCTTCGCTTTCGGTAGTCAGTATATAGAATTTACTTGTGGCTCAGCAACGGCTAATAATGGTAACTGGCAAATGAATATTATTGTGACTGATGATAATTCTCAAAATTCTTCTGTGCAAACAAACTCTTTTATCGTGGATGTATCCGCTCCGATTGTAAACATTGATGATCTACCAGCCTCTAATCCGATTTTAATTACCTATAATAACCCAGTTTTTACCGGCACAGTGGTTGATAATCTAACTTTTATCGATAATGTTGAATACGTAACTTTAACATCATCAAGTACGGGTGGAACCTGGGACTTAACTGGTGCTACTTGGACCGCTTGTACGAATTTAACTGGTTCTGCGACTACTATTAACTTTGAATGCAATCCACCAGCTTTTGCAGACAGTGTAAAAGGCGACGAGTATCGCGTTTATATTCGCTCTAAAGATGAAGTAGGCAACCAGGGAACACCTTCCTATTATCGTTTTAATGTGGATACTCAAGATCCTTATAATTTAAGTATCACCCAGCCTAATGCAGCCGGAATAGTTCTTTATGGCGGTCAATCTTATAGCATAGAATGGGTTGCCCCTTTAGATGCTTATGAAATTGGAGCAACTCCTATATCGATAGAATTTTCTTCTAATGGTTCGTTTACTGATACGGTTTCAGTAGCTGTAAATAGACCTCCAAATGGTCCCTATTCTTGGTCAGTTCCAACTAACGGAGACACAACAACTGCTCGCATAAGAATAACGGCTACTGATTTGGCTGGTAATAGCATTTCGGTTACTTCCGCTAATCCCTTTACTATCATTCCTTCCTCTATTCCAAGTGTTAATATCCATGACATAAATGCTTATCCTTATCCAACTGATGCTACTACTAGCAACCCTATTTATATAACTGCTACTGCCTCTGATCCAGAAGGAATTGCTAGTGGAAGTTATAGATTAAATTATGCTTCTTGGATTCCTTGTTCAGCTCAAGACGGTTCTTTTGGTGGAACTACTGAAATTTTAATTTGTGGGCCAATGAATATTAGCCCTGAAGACGGTCATGTTGTTGAAGTTGTGGCAACCGACAATGGCGTTGGTGACTCTGGCAGTGACACATATAATTTTACTTATGACGCTAGTCCTCCCATTGTTGAGGCTGGAACGCTGGGAACAATAAATTTACCAACCGAACCAGGTGCTTGGGCTAGTGAAGCTTATACTTCGATAAAATCTTATTCCTGGGTTTTTGTAAGCGGACCAGGAACAATTTATTTTAGTGATAACGATATTGAAAATCCTTATATTTCAGCTAATACCTATTCAGTATCTCCCTATACAGCCCGCTTAACTGTTTGCGATGTATTGGATAATTGTGCTTCCGATGACGTTACTTTTACCTGGACAGATCAACCCCTTTCTTTTTCGGTTTATAATCCTTCGGGAGGGGAAAGATTAGCTGGGGGAAATACTTTTAACAGCATACAGTGGACTAGTCCTGGCGGAGCAGCTTTGGATCATTTTGATTTAGAATACTCTGTAAATGGTGGTTCAAACTGGACTACTTTAGTTAACGACTTATCAAACGTGACAACCTCTTATTCTTGGAGCATTCCTTATGAAAATTCAGAAAATGTCTTTATAAGAGTAAATGCTAATGATAGCAGTAATACCACCTTAGTTTCTGCTGATTCCTCTCCTTTTGCTATTGATTCAACAGATCCAACGGTTGACGCTGGTACTTTAGGAGCGATTAGTTCAGCTACTGCTCCAGGAGCAACGGCTAGTGATAATTTTGATAGCACCGCTCAACTATCTTATTCTTGGACTAAAGAGAGTGGTCCTGGTGCCTCAAATTCTATTATTTTTAGTAGCAGTAGTATTTTAAATCCTACAATTAGAGGGACTATTACAGGTTCTTATGTAGCCCGTTTAACTGTTACTGATAGAGCGGGAAATTCAGCTACAGACACTGTTTCTTTTGACTGGGACGGCAATCCGCCAGATTTTTCAGTTATTAATCCTTCGACTGGAGATTATTTAGCTGGTGGTTCTACTATTCCGGTGACATGGGAAATCTCTGCCAGTGCTTCTTATTATAATATTTATTATACTTTAAATAATTGGGTTAGCTCTTCAAGTATTGCTTTGTCTACAAACGGCACTCTTTCTGGCGGAACTCGTTATTATAATTGGACTGTGCCAGTAACTAATACTAGCCAAGCAGCTGTTAGAGTTACCTCAGTCGATGCTTACGGGAATCAAGCCTCAGCTAATACAGGTTTATTTACTATTGATTCAATTCCTCCAACCGTTGATGCGGGAAATTTTTATAACGTTGTGTTGGGACCGACTCAACCTGGTGCTACTGCCTCTGATGCTGGCTCGGGAATTGCTAGTTATTCATGGACAAAAATAAGTGGACCAGGAACTATTAGTTTTGGTGGTGGATCAAATATTTTAAATCCGTCTATTTATGCCGACCAACCCGGAATTTATGTGGCTCGTTTAACTGTTACCGATAATGTTGGCTTATCAGCTTATGACGAAGTCGCTTTTATTGCCAATACTAATCCACCAACAGTTATAATTACTTCTCCGGGCGTTGGTACTTATTGGCGCGGAGGCGGAGGAACAAATAGAAATATTCAATGGACATTAGATATTGATCCAGGTAATTTAGGTAATTTTAGAATTGATTATTCTATAAATAATGGTTCTTCCTGGACAAATATTAGCAATTCTGTAGCTTCAACTTCTCGTTTATTTAATTGGACCGTTCCCATGGTAAGTTCTGAAACTTCTTTAATGCGAGTTATAACTACCAATACTGAAGGGGGAACTGCTACGGCTACAAATCAATTTGTTCTTGATTCTGAGGCACCAGTTATTACAATTGGCGAAATAGGCACAACAACTATAGCCACTACTACTGGCACAACAGTAACTGACAATATTGATGAGCCAAACGAGTTAACTTATATTTGGAGTGCGGTAATTGTTCCGGCGGGAGGGACTTTAGTATTTTCCCCATCAAACACAATAATGGACCCCTTAATGTCTGGTACTGTTACTGGTTATTATACAGCTCAGATAATCGTTTCTGATACTGCTGGACATATCTCTACAGATTTTATAACTTTTTATTGGGAAGGTAATCCGGAAATACCAATTATTACTAATCCAACCAGCACAACAATAATCAAAGGTGGAGACACAAAGCTTATTGAATGGTATATGCCAGAGCCAGATCCAGGAGATTTAGATCATTTTAATGTCAGTTATTCTTTAGATGGTTTAACTTGGAATTTAATTACTTCTAGATTATCATCAACAACCAGAGACTATCTTTGGACTAGTCCAGAGGGATTAAATTCAACCTCAACTACTATTAAAATAGAAGTTTACGATACAGTTGATAATTTATCTTATGGTGTTTCACCAAACTTTACTATTGACTCAACCCCGCCAGTTGTAAACACTGGAACAATCAGCTCTCCTATTAGTGCGGCTACTTCTTCTGTTGGTGTTTTCGCTGTTGATAATTTTGACGATGAAGAATTTATTACTTTTAATTGGACAATTTTAAGCGAGCCTTATGCCAACGCTACTTTAACTATAGCTAGTTCAACAGATATTGGCACTGAGTTTTATGGTGACGTTTCCGGTACTTATGAAGCTTTATTATCAGCCACTGATAGAGCAGGAAACGTTGGTACTAGCTCTTTATCTTTTGTCTGGTTAAATGAACACGATCCAGTTTTAATAGAACCAAAAACTGGAGACCACTTAAAAGGAAATGCGACTAGTACGGCTATTTGGACATTTAATGACTCGGGAGACATTGATCATATTGAAACTTTTTACTCAATTGATAATGGTGATAATTGGACTACTGTTGATAGTAATATTGCTAGCACAAGCATGTCTATTGTTTGGGATGTTCCAG
>CAZDYJ010000009.1:2729-17146 GCA_964509735.1 uncultured Gammaproteobacteria bacterium | reverse complement strand
AGAAATGTTTCTAGTGGCGGACCAGGCGGACCAAGTACAACCACTTGCTCCGAAGTAACTTATGGCGACTGGAGCGCTTGTTTTAATGGTTTTCAAACAAGAAGTATAATCAGTAGCGTGCCTTCTTCTTGTACTCCAACCGCTGAACAACAAGCCTTACAAACTCAAGTTTGTGGTGGAGAAGAATTAAATTATTGTTCTGAAGTTATTTATGGAGAATGGGGCGAATGTATTAATGGTTGGCAACTTAGACCGATAGTAAACAGGTCTCCAGCTAATTGTATCTACACTGAAGCCCAAGAATTGGCTAGAGGAAAATCTTGCGGAGGAGAACCCTTTGATATTGATGCCTTAGATGTCATGGAGCAGGCTCGAAAAGATTTTACCGGCGAAGATCCAGCTTTGGTTAAACGTTTAATGGGGCAAATTTTAATTCAGGTTGAGGAACTAGGTAGAGCTTGGTACGTTAATCCTAATGATGGCAGAAGATATTATTTAGGCTCACCAACCAACGCTTTCTCGGTTATGAGTTTAATTGGTAAAGGTATAAAAAATGATTTATTAAAGAAACTGCCTATTGGCTTACTTGACCCAAAATTAAGCAATGATAAAGATACTGACGGCGATGGTTTAACAGATCGTTTAGAAGAAGGTGTTGGCACAGATTTATTTAAAAAAGATACTGACGGCGATGGTTTTAGTGATTATGAGGAAGTGATGGCTGGATATGATCCACTTGACCCTGCGCCTAAAAAATCAATTATCGATCAAAAACTCTTAGCTGCTAATTTGGGTCAAATATTTATTCAGGTTGAAACTAATGGTGAGGCTTGGTACGTAGAACCGAGAAGCAAAAAGAGATATTATCTTGGACGTCCTTTAGAAGCCTTTAACATCATGAGACAATTTGGTGTTGGTATTACTAATAAAGACTTAAATAAAATTCCAGTTGGACAGTTTACCGAGACCCAGATGAAAAAAATAACTGAAATGCTTGAAGAAAGAAAAAGAAGAATAGAGGCCGAGGCAGCTGCTAAAAAATAATAAAATATCGAAATATTTATTATAAAAATATGAAAATTTTAATTGTTGATGATGATATTAATTCAACCGTTACTATGAAAGCCTTGCTTATGAGTCAGGATGGCTTTGAAATTGATATTGCTCATAATGGACCAAGTGCTTTAGAAATGATGGCAGAAAAGAAATATGATTTAATATTTTTAGATATCATGATGCCTAATTTTAGTGGTTTAGATGTTTGTCGTAGCATGGGTGGTGATGAAAAAATAAAAGATGTTCCAATAATTTTATCTTCAGCTTTGCCTATATCTTCTTTAGAGTTAAAAGACATGCTTGAAGAATTTAAAAACTCTTGCCGCGTTACAGGTGTCTTAGAAAAGCCATTCTCATTGGAAAAAATGCTAGAGGAGATAAATAAAGTTTCCTAATTTAACAATTAAAGTTATGAAAAAAATCATTTTGATTTTAGTTTTACTAATTTTTGTGGTGGCGGGCATTTTTTGGCTTAGTTGGAATGTTGGCCCTAAACAACCAAATGTAAATGTAAAAAAAGCTCCTTTATTAATTGGTTTTTCTTTGGGTGTTTACAGGGAAGAACGTTGGCTTAAGGATTTAAACCTGTTTAATGAAAAAGTTTATGAATTAGGAGCGGTTTCTATTTCCCTTATGACTGATCAAGATGTTGATGTGCAAATTTCTCAAATAAGAAATTTGATTAGCCAGGGTGTTAAAGTGATTGTTATTGTGCCTGCTAATTCTGAGCGTTTAGCTCCGGTAGTTAAAGAAGCAAATGATGCCGGAGTAAAGATAATTGCTTATGACCGCATGCTTTTAAATAGCGATGTTGATTTATATGTTTCTTTTGATAGCTTTGAGGTTGGTCGTATGCAAGCAGAGGGGGTTTTAAATGTTGCTCCAATTGGTAACTATGCTTATATTGGTGGATCACCAACTGACAATAACGCCTATTTATTAAGAAACGGATCCATGTCTGTTTTACAGGAAAAAATAGATTCTGGTGAAATTAAAATTGTGGTTGATGATTTTATGGATGAATGGGATCCAAGTTTAGCTTATGAGGCTATTAGTTCTTATTTAGCTTCTGGTGGTAAATTAGACGGTGTTATAGCTGCTAACGACGGAACAGCTTTTGGGGTTATAAATGCTTTAAAAGAATACGGGCTCGATGGAAAAATACCTGTTTCTGGTCAAGACGCGGAACTAGCAGCTTGTCTTAGGGTCGTTGAAGGAACTCAAACTTTAACGGTTTATAAACCAATCCGTGCTTTAGCTCATAAGGCCGCCGAGTTAGCTGTTTCTATGGCTAAAGGTTTGGAAATTGAAACCAATAGTTTTGTTAATAATGAATTAAAGGATGTTCCTTCTTTTTTACTTGAACCAAATGTTGTTAATCTAGAAACTATTGAAACAACTGTTATTAAAGATAGATTTTATACCAGAGAAGAAATTTTTGGCTTGGGTGAATAAATTTATATTTTTTTCATGGAAGGGATAAGAGGAAAAATATTAACTTCATTTTTTATTGTCATTGCTGTTTTGGTGATCAGCGGAGGTTTTTTTGTGATTATGAATTTCGTAGTTATAAACAACTATGAAAAGACAATGAATAATCTTTTATCTGAATACGAGTTAATTGAAACGACTCAGTCTTTGACTGAGTCTTTTAATAATTTAATTAAGTATATAAATAACAAGGAGCGTTTGACTGAATTTACTGAAACTCGCTCAGATTTGCAAAATCTTTTAATCGAGCTAGATAATTCTATTGTGGACAGGGAGAGTTTTGCTATTTATTTGGGGCTTAGAAATACAATAAAAAGCTTGATTGATGATTGTGATGCTGGATTGAATTCAATTATTGTTGGGGATTATGGAAATGTTACTATGTACTTTAATTTAGTTAATGAGAAAAATAACTTTATTAAAGAAAATACTAGTCGGCTTTTATTAAAAGAATTAGAATATTTAAAGTCTGTTAAGAGTAATCTTTATTTAATTAAGCAACTTATTCAATTTACAGCTTTAGCTCTATTTTTACTGATGATTTTTTTCTCTATCTTCTATGCTTTAAAATTTTCCGATAACCTTATTCATCCTCTTAAAAAATTAACTTCTTTAGCCGACTCAGTTAAAAAGGGAAATTTGGATATTTTTATTGGTAAAGAATTTTTAAAAGAAAAAGATGAAATTTCAAGTTTGGCCATATCTTTTGGGTCCATGGTTCATTCTTTAAAAAACAACATTCTTAAATTAAGGCAGTATTTAGATGCGGCTGGAATTTTAGTAATGACTTTTGATCTTGATGGACATGTCTTGAGTTTAAATAGAAAAGGAGCGGAAATATTAGGAATAACTGAAAAAGAAATTTTTACCAAGAACTGGATTAACATTTTTGTAATAGAAAGTGATAGAAAAAAAACCAAAGATTTTTTAAACATTACTTTATCCGAGATAAGTTTTAAGGACAACTTAGAAAATATTATTATAAATTCTCAGGGTGAAGAAAAAAATATGGTGTGGAGGTTTAGGACTTTACGTGATAGTGATAATCGTCTCCAATCAATTTTAGCTACTGGCGTTGATGTAACTGAACTTAATCGGGCTAAGGTAACAATTAATCAATTAAAAGAACTTGATAAATTAAAAAATGAAGTTTTAAATATTGCTACTCACGAACTCAAAACGCCACTTATTTCCATTGTCGGACTTTCAGAAGTTATAAAGAATAAGCCAGCGGGATTGTCTCCGGAATATTTAGAATACATATCTATTATAAATTCTGAAGGACAAAAACTTAGTCGTTTAATAAAAAGCATGATGGCTGTTAATCGTAATGAATTAGGCAAAATAACAGTAAACAATGAAGACATGTCTTTATCTCAGTTATTGGATTTTTTACAGCCACCGCTTGAAATGTTGGTTAAAAGAAGTTCTTCAAATTTAATTATTGAAAATAAAATTGGTGATGTAAAGATAATAAGTGACAAGGAAAGAATTTCTCAGGTGGTTTATAATTTTGTTGATAATGCTGTTAAATATGGCCCTCATGGGCAAAATATTAAATTAGAAATAGACGCAGAAGGATCTTCAGAGATAAAATTTTCAGTAATTGATCAGGGTCAAGGAATTTCTGAGGAATTGCAGAAAAAATTATTTATTAAGTTTTCTCAATTAGAACCGTCTTTGTCGCGTTCCCAGGATGGAATGGGCTTAGGTCTTTATATTTGCAAACAAAATATTGAAGCTTTAGGTGGTAGAATTGGGGTAGAGAGTAAAAATGGTCAGGGAAGCACTTTTTTCTTTATTATTCCTTTCTCAAATAATTCCGAAAATCAGCCAACTAATACTTTAAGTAATTCTAAAAAATTATTAGTTTCTGTAAAAAAAGATAAATCTAAAACTTTAGTTAAAAGTAAAAAATCTTTGACTAAAAATAAATAATTATAAATATATGAGAATTTTAATTATTGATAATGACGAAAGTACAGTGACAACCCTAAAAGCTCTTTTGCTTAGTCGGGAGAATTTCCAAATAGACGTAGCTTATGGCGGTGAAGAGGGTTTGGAAAAAATGAAAAAATTTACTGCCTATGACTTAGTCATGCTTGATATTATGATGCCTCAGGTAAGCGGCATGGATGTTTGTCAGGCCATGGTCAATGATTGGCAACTTAGACAAATTCCCGTTCTTTTAATGTCATCAGCCCTGCCTTTGCCACCAGAAGAATACCAAGAATCGCTTAAAAAATTTAGCTCTTTAAGCGTTGTTAAGGCTGTGATTGAAAAGCCTTTTGTTCTTGATGAGCTTTTGTTTAAAATAAACGAGGTGGCCAGAAAACCTTTATAGGGTGGTGGGTTATTATTTTTGAAGGAAAATACTTAAAACAGCGTATTATCTTTATAAATATAATTTATGAATGAAGAGTCGCTGAATTTAGACATAAAAAGCGATATTGATTTAGTTAAATTAAGCCTCGATAATCCCGAGCTTTTTTTGCATATTATAAATCGTTATAAAAATCCCTTATCTTCTTATATTCGCCGATTAACAAAGGTCGATGAGGATGAATTAGAGGATATTTTACAAGAAGTATTTTTAAAGACCTACTTAAATCTTAACGATTTTAAAGCTGATTTAAAATTTTCTTCTTGGATTTATCGTATTACCCATAATCAGGTAATAAGTCGTTATAGACGCTCCAAGGCAAGGCCAGAAGGGAATTATATAGTCTTAGATGATGTTTTTTTGGATAAGTTAGTGTCTGAAGAAAATATTGTCTCAGATATTGATTTTAAGCTAAAAAAGGATAAAATTTTACAAGCTCTAAATAATTTAGATGAAAAATATCGTGAAATATTAATTCTTAGATTTTTAGAAGAAAAAAGTTATCAAGAAATTTCTGATATTATTAAGAAGCCAGAAGGAACCGTCGCTTCAAGTATAAACAAAGCTAAAAAAGAGTTTAAAAAAGAAATTGATAGACAAAAAATAGATTTTTAAATATATGCGAGACAATAATTTTGCTGAAAAATTAATAGAAAAAATTAAAACAGAAAAGATTGAGCCACGACCGCGTTGGCATTTTTTATTAAAAAATTACTTTATCTGGTTGTTTGGTGTTTTATCTTTAATTTTTGGAGCCCTGGGAACATCGGTTATAATTTATCTTTTTAAATATAATAATTTCGACCTGGTTGTTAAATCTGACAAGGTTTTATCTTTTTTGATTATAAGCATTCCTTATTTTTGGCTTTTTTTCTTGTTGATTTTTATTTTTATTATTTATTATAACTTTAAGCACACAAAAAAAGGCTATCGTTATAAACCGGCTTTTATTATTTTAGCAGCGATAATATTTAGCATATTACTAGGAGAAATTTTTTTCTTAGCCGGTTTAGGTAAAAAGATAGATGATATTTTAGGAGCTAAAGCCAGATTTTATAAAGAAATGTTTAATCCTCAGCTAGATTTTTGGTTTAGCCCAGAAGAGGGTCGTTTGGCTGGTATTATAATTTTTGATAATAATAAACCTGGCCTTTTAGATCCTTCTGGTAATTATTGGGAATTAATTTCTAATGACATTTTTTTAGAACAGTTTTTTTCATCCGGACAGCCAGTTAATATAATTGGTCAAATATCAAAAGACAAAGATGATGTTTTTGAAGTAAGACAGATAAAAAATGCTCGCTCCGGGCAAGAATTTATGAGAAGGTTTAGGGATTTTAGGAAAAATGGCCAGTGTTTTAAAGGTGATTGTCCTTTGCCTCCAGATTTTGAACGCTTTAAAGACTCTTGGCCAGAACATTTTTTTGAAAGATTTCCAGAAAGGCCAGGTCCTATGATTATGAAAGATTTTAGGAAAGACTAGAATTAGTAATAATAAAAAATTTTTAGAAGAGCGTCCTTTGCGGTTATAAAATTTAAAAGCTTTTAAATATTGAAGAAAAATAAAACGAGTTGCGTATTAGTAAATGCCGGCTCGTTTTTATAAATATAAATAAAAAAATATGAAAAACAAAAAAATAATCAAAGGCGCTTTAATTTTTTCTATCCTAGCTTTAGCTGGAGGAGGCGTCTTAATGGCTCAGGCTGCTGAGGAAGATGATAGTTTATTAGGCAGAGCTTTTAATAAAAATAAGTTTAGGTCTGGATTGGAAAAAACTGGAATGTTTCCGGAAAATCGCGGGTCATTTTTTGAATCTTTAAGCGAAGAAGAAAAAGCTGAGAAATTAGCCGAAAGGGAGACTCGTCGAGCAGAAGGAGCTTTTAAAGGAGAAGAGTTTCGGGTAGAAAGAGATGCTCGCAGAGCTGAAGCTGAGGCTCGTCGTGCTGAGATGGAGCTTAAAAAAGAAGAAATTAAAGCCGCTGTTTTGGCTAAAGATTTTGAAACTTTTAAGGCTCTAATTCCCAAAGATTGTCCCTTTTTAGAAAATATAAATGCTGATAACTTTACTGAAATAGCTGATAAAATGTTTTTAAAACCAGAAAACGGAGAAGGATTTAGATTTTTAAATAAAGAAAAAGGTCAGAAAAATGGTTCTATGATGGGCAGAGGAATGGGGTTAGGAGGTCAAAATATCGAATAAAGTTAAAATAAAATAGCTAATAATAGATAAAAAAATCCTTAATTAAATTTAGGGATTTTTTAAATTAGTCAGAAAACCTCGTATTAGCATTCTTTGGCTAGCCGCGGAGCAAGAGCACGAGCACGAGGAAGAGTTTATTTAAGTATTATAAAGTAATAGTTGTAGAAATGATTAATAATTTTTTATAAAAAATCCGATTATTTAATCGTTCTGGGTTCAGGTTTCTGTCTCAAGCTATTGGACTATTGCGAAGGGTTTTATAAAGGAAGGGTCATAAGTGATAATGAATTTTTAATGAAGGTTAGCGGAGATTCGAACAATTCTTTAAAACTTGACAATTTGTCATTTATATATTAAAATTTTAAATCCCTAAATAATGCATGAGATTTATAAATAGTAAGGTGACCGCTTGTAAAAGCCTGTCTGACAATATTATGTAGTAATTTAACAACTAAATAAATATTTGAAAAATGAAAAAAGCAATTTTTTTAATTTTAATTACCTTAATCTGGCCCATGATTACCGGGGCACAATTTCTGGACGAGTTTGAAGAAGTCTGGCAGGTTCAGGAAGAGTTTGAGAATTGGTCTAACAAGACAGTTGAAAAGAGTTTTCCTAGAGACACTATGAGTCTTAAGGATGCTTTGGTTTTCCGTACTCGCGTTCTTGGAAAAAAAGAATTTTCGGATTTTCCTGACTTTGTCATTACAAAAACAAAAATTGATGAAAGATTTAATGAAGGAATATATTGGCCCGATGGCACAGTTGTTCCTTTGCCAAGAAAATTTTTACCAGACCTACTTACACTAGAAGAGAGAAGTAATAGGCTTTTTCTATCTTTTGTAACTCGTGATGAAAATGGCGGATATTCAATTCTCTTTCTTCCTTTGCCAGATTTAGAGGTCAAACAAAAAATTCCTGGGCAGGTTTTTATTGAACCAATACTCTGTCCTTAAAAAATTGTGTTTCTATGTGTTTAAACCAAAAGCCGTTCCTTTAAAAAGAACGGCTTTTAAATTTTTATTTATTTTACGCTTCGGTTAGTAATAAAGATTTGAACTTAAATCATTTGGACCATTAACCGGCAATCTAACTGGAGCAATGTCATCTATAACATTAATTAAAACATTGTCTTTAATATCAGGAATTTTATCTCCAGGAATTCCTTTAATAGCTTCCATAACTAAATCTCTTTCATTCTTAGCCTCAACCATAGCCCTTAAAGCTCTAGCGGAGTTAAATACTGCTTCTGCTAATTTAGCGTCAGTACCTCGACCACTCATTTTAGCAATATATTCTATTTTGATCTTTTTAATGTCAATTATGTCATTTAATTTGGCATAATTCTTCGGACCACTTAGCTCCTTGTCAAGGCTATCAGCAATTTCTTCAGCAGTTTCGCCGTAACCTCTGGCACTTAGTAAATCTCTAAATTCCTTACTTCGAAAATTTGCTAAATAAGCAGTAAATTCTGCTTTTTTAGTTTGATAGTTGCGTTCAGAAAAATCATTAATTTTTTCGCTTTTAACATCCTTATTTACACCATTAGCTAATTCCAATTTTTTAATTTTATTAACCTTATCAACTAATTCATTTAAAGTTACTTTTACTACGCTATTTTTTTGATAACCTTCCATTTGATTGCCCACCCATTCTTGATAGCCGATTAAAAATTCAATATTCGCTCCTACTTCAGCTGCCTTGTATTGAAGTAATTCTAGAACTGCAGAATTGGTGCCTTGGATAGCTTCGTCAGTCGCTACATAAATTTTATGAGTTTCTTTTTTCGCGTCATTACCTTTTTCTGAGTTTTCAGCAGCTATTTTATTTATTAATCCCAGAGTAGAATTAACTTGTCTTTCTCTAAAAGACCCTTCCGTGGTTAATTTTAATATTTTATCAGCCGCTTCTTCATTACTAACACATTGAACAGCCTCTTTGTTTATTTGATCAGAGTATAGACTAAGATTGATTTTTTTATTCATTTCTATTGAACGAAGGTGGTTGGAAATGAAATGTTTTGATCTCATCATTGAACCACTCTCATCAATTAAAAAATGAACTTGATCAAAGTTTTTAGCATCGGCAAAGAAGTTTGATTCGGTTTCGAAATTAGTGAAACGACAAGATTCCAAAAGTTCTTGATATAATTCTGGATTATTTTTCTTTATGTTAGTTATTTCATTTTCAGTATAGTTTTGACCAGTTTCTGGATTTAATTTATCGCTAATATAGGTAACACCATTTTCTTTGCCTTCACGATCTTTTAAATAAGAAATTTCTATTTTCTTATTCATTAGCATCATTGTTTGCTCTGTGCTTAATCTTTGTTCGCGTTTGTATTTGTGGTTAAATAAAGCTTCTTTAATTATTGCTTGCAAAGCTTCGGCTCTCGCAATTGTTAAATTTTCATTACTTCCATCCCAATTACTTGTCGCCCTTTCATCACTTGAGCCTTTGATTACCCAATTTTTAGAAATAACATCTTTAAAATTTTCGTTATTTATTCCACCTAAAAATTCACGAAAATTATCTTGTATTTCCGCTGTTGCTTCTGGTTTTATATCTGCTTTATCGGTTTCAAAATAATTAGTAGCTTTTATTTTTAAAAACTCAGCGTAACCCGCTACGTAATTACCCTCAGCAAATTTATCTGTCTTTTCTTCTTTAATTGAATTTTCTATTTTATTTTCTGATACATTTTTTGCTTTTAAATTTTCTGCAGACGCTTGGCCGACTTTTGCAAAAAGCATTAAACTAATAAAAGCAGCTCGAAAGGCTTTACTGCTAGCAACTTCTCTCACCATGCTTAAAATATTTTTATTTTCTTGTTTAGAAATAACAGTTTTTAAAGACTCGTTAAATTCGGCAACCTCTGGATCATTTATTTCTTGTTCTGATTTTTTCTCAAGCTCTAATATTGAGTCGTATTTATTAAAACCTTTATGGTCAGCGGGGTAGCCAGGTATGTCACGATAATAATCAAAACCCTTAGCTTCGTTTTTCTTAGGTTTTTCTAAAACTTCTTCATTCTTTGCTTCATTTTTAAAAGCATCTTGAGCATTTTGCTTTAATTTTTCCATATTTTTATTTTTTTATATCACGTATAATTTCTAAAAATTCTTTTTTAGCTTCAGGTAATATTTCTAAATCACTTAAAAGCTTTATGGTTTCACCTTCTTTATTATTAACCATTAAATCGCTTAAATCTTCGTATAAAGCTTCTTTAACAGCGCTTCCTAATGCATTTATTTTTAAAACCAGTAAACGATTAAAATTGAAAAAGATACTTTTTTTAAAATCTTCTTGTGATTTTTCTGTTTCCAGTTTTAAGTTAAGAACAGAATTTGCCTCATTTTTTAGAGACTCAAGATAATTGTAGTTAAATAGAATGGGAGAGATAAATAATTCAGACATATTTTATAAATTTATAATTTAATTATAAACTTTTTATCTTTTTTTAGCAATAATTTTTCCTAATGTTAAAAAAGGGAAATAATTTATATAATCATTATATTATAGCATAATTTTATTAAAATGTCAAGTTTGCTTTTTCTGTTTTAACTTGTAATAATATTAGTATGATTAATTAAAAGTTTAAATATTATGCAGATCTATTTTTATATTTTTTCGGCTGTTATCTTGGTTTCCGTCATTTCTTTTATTGGAGTTGGTTTTTTAGCTTTTTCTAATAAAATTTTACAGAAAATAACCATGTTTTTGGTTAGTTTATCGGCCGGAACCTTGCTTGGTAATAGTTTTTTTCATCTTTTACCAGAAGCAGTTCACGAAGCAGAGAACCACGGAGAAGAGGGTTTAGGTATCTGGCTCTATCTTATAATTGGTATTATTGCTTTCTTTATTTTAGAAAAAATAATTCACTGGCGACATTGTCATGTTCCAACTTGCAAGGAACACCCTCATCACCTGGGAAAAATGAATTTAATTGGTGATTTTTTTCATAATTTCTTTGACGGTATTATTATTGCTGGTGCTTTTCTAGTTAATATTCCTTTAGGGATAGCGACTTTAATTGCTGTTGTAGCCCATGAAATTCCTCAAGAAATCGCCGATTTCGGAGTTTTAATATATGCTGGTTATTCTAAGAAAAAAGCCTTGCTTTTAAATTTTTTAAGTGCTTTAAGTGCTGTTTTAGGCGCTGCTTTAGCGATTGTAATTGGTTCTAAAATTGAACATTTTGGGGGGTTTATTATTCCTTTTACAGCTGGCGGATTTATTTATATTGCCACAGCTGATTTAATTCCTGAGCTTAAAAAAGAAACTGCTTGGAAAAAATCACTTGTTCAGTTACTGGCTATTTTATTCGGATTGTTAATTATGTTCTTATTAAAAATATATTTTGCTCATAGTCATTAAAAAAAGCCCTGATTTTTTCAGGGCTTTCGATTTAAGATCTTTTTTTACTTTTTAATTTTGTATTCTTCCATGGCAACATAGCCATAGGCTATAAAAAATACCCCTGAAAAAGACAGTATAACAGCTTCTATAACGTTAAACATATACAGAAAGCTATTATTTAAAAATTGATCAAGAAAGGGAATATTTACTTGGCTTGCGTTAGCCATAGAGATTAAGGCGATAAAAATTATTATCACCCCCAAGGTAGAATAAATTTTTTGCCTTATATCAAAAGGCGTCCAAGCAAAAACCCAAAAAGCACCGAAAGTGAAAATGAGTATTTGCGCCAATAATTTAACCTCACCAATTGCCATTAATTCAAAGTTAAGAAATAGCTCGGTTAAATATAAAGCAGTCAAGGTTGAGACCAAGACCAGAAAAGAGAAGATTATTCTCCAAACAACTTTTTGTTTCATATTGAAAATTTTAAAAGTTCTATCCTAATCTCAACAAATAAAATTTTTTTTGTCAATGATATGTTAAAACATGAACCATTAGCCTCATATTTTCGCCCTAAGAAATTAGCGGATTTTTTTGGTCAGGAAAAAATTATTGGCAAGGATTCATGGCTTTATATTTCTATAAAAAATGATAAGGTGCCGTCTTTAATTTTTTGGGGTCCGCCAGGAAGTGGAAAAACAACTTTAGCCTCAATAATTGCTAAAGAAACAAAAGCTGAATTTAAAGATTTATCAGCTACTTCTAGCGGAGTTAAAGATTTGAAAATTATTATTGACCAAGCTAAAGAAGGAAGGAGGTTAGGGTTAAAAACAATTTTATTTATTGATGAAATTCATCGCTGGAATAAAGCTCAGCAAGACGCACTTTTGCCTCAAGTAGAAAATGGTACTATTACTTTAATAGGAGCTACTACAGAAAATCCCAGCTTTGCTGTAAATAGTGCGCTTTTATCTCGTTCTAAAGTAGTCGTTTTAGAAACTTTAGATGAGAATGCTTTAGTTAAAATTTTAGAAAGAGCGGCAAAAGAATTAAAAGAAAAAATAAAAAAAGATATTTTGAAATTTATTGCTCGCGTTTCTTCTGGTGATGCTAGGCGAGCTTTAAATATTTTAGAAAGTGCTTTAGAGGTAACCCAGGAAGAAAATAAAGTTATTTCTTTAGATTCAATAAAAGAAATAATTTCTAAACCAGGATTACTTTATGATAAAAGCGGGGAAGAGCATTATAATCTAATTTCTGCTCTTCATAAATCCATGCGTGGCGGAGATGCTGACGCGGCTATGTATTATACAGCCCGAATGATTTTAGCCGGCGAAGATCCTCTTTATTTAGCCAGACGAATGATTCGTTTTGCTTCTGAAGATATTGGTTTAGCAAATAATAGTGCCCTAATGCTAGCAACCGCAACTTATGACGCTTGTAAAAGTATTGGCTTGCCAGAATGCGGTGTTAATTTAGCTCATTGCGCGGCTTATTTAGCTAAATCTCCAAAAAGCGTGGCTGTTTATTTTGCTCATAACGAAATAATTTCAGAAATTGAAAAGTCTGGTTCTTTGCCGGTACCACTTCATTTAAGAAATGCTCCGACTAAATTAATGAAAGAATTAAATTACGGCAAAGATTATAAATATAGCCCAATGGAAGATAGTTCTAGCCAGACCTATTTACCAGAAAAATTAAAGAATAGAAAATTTTTAAAAAATAAAAAATAATGACTATAGAAGATTTAAAATTTTTAAGCAGCCATGAAGGAGAAGAATTATTTAATAAGTTAGAGGCGATGACCTGGCTAGAGCGTCATAAGTTTTTATTTAAAACCGAAGCTTCTCTTAGGTCTAAAATTTCCGCCGCTTCGTCTATTATAGAACTGCGAGAAAAAGCTCAAGATAAATTTAGCTTAGCAAGTAAAATGTTTTTTACTTCGCTTAGCTTAGAACAATCAAGTAGTGAAAAAATTTCTGATTATATTGCTTCAAGATTTAATGCTTCAGGAAAAGTGGTTGATTTAGGCTGTGGAATAGGTGGTAATTTATTATCACTGGCTAAGCGGTGCGAGTCTTTGGTTGCTCTTGATGAAAATGAAATTGTTTTGGAGATGGCTCGGCTTAATTCTTTGGTTTACAAGCAGGAGGATAAAATAGAATTTTTAAATTTAAAAGTTGAGGACTTTATTGAGTCAGAAAAAATGAAGAATGTTTCGGCGGTTTTTTTAGATCCAGCCAGAGACAGAGAAGGAAAAACTAAAACCCGTTCTATTTTAAACTCTAGACCTAATTTACTAGAAATTTTGCCCGTAATTTTTAAGACAACTGAAAACGTCGCTGTTAAAATTTCTCCCGCTTTCGATTGGCAGGAAATTTCTTTATTACCACTTGAACCAGAAGTCGAGGTTATTTCAGAAAATAATTCTTGTAAAATGGCTATTTTATGGTTTGGTGATTTAAAAAAGTCTAAGAAAAGCTTAGCTTGTTTTCGAAAAGAAGGGGATTATTTCTTTAGTTCTAATGAAAATTATGGGGAGTTTTTTGCTGACATTGAATTTAAGATTCCTAAATTTTTATTTGAACCAGACAAAGCTTTTATAAAATCTGGCTTAAGTGAAGAATGGGCAAGAAAAAATAATTTAAAAAAAATTGATTCTTTTGGAAGATATTTAAGCTCGGACCATAAAATTAGTGGCCCGGGAAGAATTTTAGAAAGTATTTTTTTAAAAGAATTATCTTTAAGAGATTTAAAGAAGGAATTATCACTTTTAAAAATAGACAGAGCGGAAATAAGTGCTAAAAACCATTTTTTAAAACCAGACGAGATTAGAAAAAAGTTAAAAATTAAAGAGGGTGGGGAACATGTTATTATTATGATAGAAACGGCCAAGGAAGAAAAAAAAATCTTTTTAGGTAGGAAAA
>CAZDYJ010000009.1:0-2629 GCA_964509735.1 uncultured Gammaproteobacteria bacterium | reverse complement strand
GAAAAATTATGTTATAATATAAATATTATATTTAATAAACAAAAATATGAACAAAAGATTGGTTATTTTGTCAGCCTTGGTTTTTGTCCTGGCCTTAGCATTCGTCTTATTATTGGTTTTTAGACCAGAAACAGGAGAAAAAAGAACGGCTAATGAAAGAGTAAGTGACTTAGGTCAAGAAGGGGAAATTAATTTGGTGTACGCTGCTCACTGGACAGAAAAATTTCAAACCGAAGGAATTTATGATGAAAATGGTAATTTAGTAGAAAGAGGTTTGCGTCAGTATCTTGATGAGTACAGCTCCATACATCCAGAAGTAACATTTGATATCATGACGATTTCTTATGGTGAATATGAAAGTAAATTAAGATTATTAGATGATATCGATGAGGTTCCAGATATTTTTCAGATATATTCTCCTTGGGGAGTTTCTTATGTAAAAAGAAATATGGTCGCTAGCGTTCCAGAAGATATAAAAAATGATATCAGAGAAAATTATTTCTCAACTGCTGGTGTAACTATTGATAACGATATCTGGGGTGTTCCAGGAGAAATTAATGATTTTTCTTTAATTTATAATAAAGAAATATTTAAAGAAGCTGGAATTGTTGATGCAAATGGCGAAGCCAGGGCTCCAAGAACTTGGTCTGAATTTGCTGAAGCAGCTAGAAAAACCACTAAAAAAGATGCTGCTGGAAATATAACTCAATACGGCATCGCTTTTACAAAAGGAATGGACTGGGCTGTAGTTGATCCTTTTTTATCGCTTTTATTTAGTAATGGCGGAGCTTACCTTTCAGAAGACAATAGCCAGGCCGCCTTTAATAGCGAGGAAGGGGTTGAAGTTTTAAACGGAATTAAGGAATTATTTGATAATGGTTATACTGATGAGAGTTCAAATGTTTGGGATTTTAGCGAAGGAAAAGTTGCTATGGCTTTTATCGCCCCCTGGACAGAAGGAGTCTTTCAAGAGCAAATGGGCGAAAGATTTAATACTGAGGTTGGCGTAGCGCCAGTACCATACTTTGAAAAACCGGGTAGCTTACAATATAGTTGGTTTTTAGGAGTTATGGATAAATCAAGAAATAAAGAAGCTGCTTGGGATTTCTTACGTTGGTTTACAAGAGATATTCAAGAAGAAACAGGCACAACTAGATATGGTGATTTAATGGCTAGAACTATTAAAGCTATTCCGAGTCGAGTTGTTGATCTTGAAAATAATAGCGACGTTTTAGAGGATAATTTCTTTAAGGCGCCGTTTATTTCTCAATTACCTATCTCTACCCCCGAGCCAAACGTTCTTCAAGCGGCTGAGATGAAAGCTATTTTAATGAAAGAAATAGAAGCAACTTGGTCAGGAAAGGATGCTCGTGAGGCCTTAAATGACGCTGCCATTGAGATTAATTTTATCTTAAAACAAAATCGTTAATAAATTTTGAAAAATATGAAGATAAATTTAGATAGTCTAGCGGTTAAAATAGTATTTTTTGGTATTTCTTTGGTTTTTATTTCTTTGGTTATTTTTTCTACGATATTTTTAATTAATCAAAGAAGGGAAATAAAAAATCAGATAACTGAAAAAGGTCTTATTTTCGCTGAGTTTAGCGCTCGCTCGGTTTATGATGATTATGTAAATTTTTATACCCAATTAAGTGAACAGGGATTTTCTATTTTTAAAGATAGAACCATTGATAAATTAAATAATAATAAGGATATAGTTGAAGCTTCTTTAGTTTCTGTTAATGGTCGAATTCTTTTTAGCTCCAAAGAATTTTTAGAAGGCCGTTATTCCGGCTCAGTTAGAAACATTAGCGATCCTAATTCTTTAGAAATGTTAAAGAATTCTGATATTTCTTTTAGAGAAATTGTTTATGAAGGAGATAGTGCTTTAGAAATATTTATGCCTATTAGTGAGCTTTCCGGTAATCATGTTTTTTTAATGCGTTACATTGTTTCCTATCAATCATTTAAAGATCAGTTGTTTATTATTTACAGACAAATAATTTTAGCATTTCTTCTGGTATTTATTTTTGTTATTTTGTTTAGTATTCCTTTTTATTTAAGCATTACTAAACCAATTATCAAGTTAAGCAGCTTAACTAAGAAAATTAGCCAAGGAGATTTGGCGGCTAAAATAGAGCTTGGTTCAAATAAGGACGAAATTGGCGTTTTAGCGAAAAATTTTAATGTCATGGTTGACGAGCTTCGTTTGTCGAAAGAAAAAGCTTCTGATTATAATAAACAATTAGAAAAGGAAAAAAGTGAAGTATTAGAAAAGTTTAACGCTGAGAAAGAAGCATTTATTAAAGAAAGAGAGGATAATACGAAAAAAATAGCAGCCTTAGAAGCGAAAAATTTAGAGCTCGAGAAATTAAATAAGTTTATGGTTGACAGAGAGCTTAAGATGGTTGAGCTTAAGAAGAAGCTGAAAGCAGAAAAGGTTTAATATTTAAAATATTTTTTTCTGGTTTTTAGGCGGTCGTTTGCATATAGAGGTCAGGAATTTGACATCTCTTTGTCTATTTTGTATTA
Organism: uncultured Gammaproteobacteria bacterium; assembly: GCA_964509735.1. GTDB lineage: Bacteria > Patescibacteriota > Patescibacteriia > Patescibacteriales > UBA12465 > UBA12465. The sequence goes on along the minus strand of CAZDYJ010000009.1, from coordinate 97 downwards.
TATAACAGGATATCATTTTGATATCCTGTTTGTTTAAAATTCAATATTCCCGGGTAGCGCAGCGGTAGCGCAGTTGGCTGTTAACCAATTGGTCGTC
>CAZDYJ010000008.1:18977-42961 GCA_964509735.1 uncultured Gammaproteobacteria bacterium | reverse complement strand
AATAGCGCTTTACTTGTTCCAGTCTCAGCCGCGGATTTTGGCTCCGACCATCCTTTAGCCGGTATTGAGTTTCAAAGACTTTGGGAGAAAAAAGCTTTTATACTCGGTGATTCTAATTATAGCGCCCCGGCTTAGTTAGTTGGTGACTTTTTAAAAAATAAGCCCTCAACTAAATTAGGTGAAGTAATTCCTAGTTATTTACCGGGTATAAAACTTTGCTCTATCGATGCTTGTTTGCCGGATTACGTTAGTCGTAGTTTAAGAAAAGCTTTACCTAAAATGGATAATAAAATTAAAGGCTTTGCAAATCCTGAGGCGGTTTTGACAGCCATTGAAACCAGGAGCTCATCTCCTTTAAGAATTATACGTAATGAAAATTGTGAGTCGAATATTAAGGGGATTTATCCTTGCGGCGAAGGAGCCGGTTATGCCGGAGGAATTGTTTCTTCAGCGATAGATGGCTTAAGCGTCGCAGAATCTATAATAAAAAAGTTTGAGCGAAAATAAAATAGTTTTAGCTCATATAAAATTAAAGCGATAATAAAAAAGCTTGAGCGAAAATAAAATTTAAGTGAGCATAAAGCTAAGTCGGTAGTTAAAGAATAAAATCTATAACATAAAAAATATGACACAAATTGAAAGCATTACTAGTTTACAAAATAATCATATTAAATTATTAAAAAAACTAAGTATTAAAAAATATCGTTTAGAATATCAAAAATTTACGGTTGAGAATTTAAAAATTATCGTTGATGCTTTAAAGGATGGCTATGATTTTGAAACTTTATTTGTTAGCGCTAGCTTTATTAGTCATAATCTTGAGAGTTTTAAATTTATTCAAGAGAATTCTAAGGCCCAATATTGTATTATTGATGAAAAAATCTTTTCACATTTTTCCCAATTAGACACAGCATCTGGCATTATCGCGATTTATAAAATCCCAGCCTTTAAAAATCCATCACCTCAAAAAACTATTAACGATTCAGTTATTTATTTAAATAATATTTCTGATCCAGGTAACTTAGGAACAATTTTAAGAACTGCTTTAGCCTTTAATTTTAAAAATATTGTGCTAGATGGTAATTGTGTGGATATTTATAACGCAAAAACTATTGCGGCGGCTAAAAATTCTTTTTTTAAATTAAATATTTTTGAAGATAAAGACGGTTCTTGGATTTTAAATAATAAATTACCGATCTATGTAACTAGTTCTTACGGTGATATGGATTTAGATAATTTTGAAGCCGAGGATAAATTTTGTTTAGTTCTTGGTAATGAAAGCAAGGGTGTTAGTTCTAAGATTGAAGATTTAGCTCACAAAAAGATTAAAATTAATATTTCTGATAATATTGAATCATTAAACGTTGCTGTAGCGGCTGCCATCCTATTTTATAAATTGCAAAAGACTTAGAAAGATGAGAAAGATCGGGTTTGTAAAAAGAAAAAAGCATCTCATTTTTTGAGATGCTTTAGTTTTTGTTAAGTTTTTAACTTTTTTTAAAGGGCGGTGAAAACAACCTCCATTTCACATTCGTAAACGCCAGCATCTGCTGATTGTTGCCATGTGTAATTTGGGTCAATGATAGTCTTTTTTTTATTTTGCAAGCGTTCTGCATGGCATTGCCCTTGAGTTATAAAATTGTAATTTTGAGCCTATAAAAAGACATTATTTGTATAAATATTGACTTTTTACAAAAAATGTGATATAATTGAGAGTCGAAAAATTGAAATTTCTAAAACATAATAAGGTTCTTAAAAAATAAGGTAAAATTAGCTTAATTGCTAAGGTTCTGATTTTTAGTGAATATTTTTGATTAATTTTTTTAAAAAGTCCAATAACGTAATATTTAGGCAAGTTTAAAAGACTTGCCTTTTTTTTAATTTTAAACTATAATCATTTTACTTATAGTTTAAATTTCTAATTTATATTTTTATGTTTCAAGTTAGTGTTAAAACCGACTATGGTTTATTAATAATGTTTGAGCTAGCAAAAAGCAAGGGAAAAAACTTCCCCTTGTCGTCTTTAGCTAAAAAATTAGCCGTTTCTTCCTCTTATTTAAGTCAAATTGCTAATTCTTTGCAACTCGCCGGTTTAATTAAAAGCCAAGAAGGTGTTTCTGGTGGTTACTATTTAGCACGTCCGGCGGAGAAAATAAAAGCACTTGATATTTTAGAAGCTTTATCGGGAAAAATTCAGGCTCGTTGTGCTCATGGAAAAAAAGAGACTTGTCCTCACGCTAAAAACTGTGATTTAAAAAGTGCTTGGCCAATTTTACTACTTGATGTTAAAAATAGCTTAGCGAAAAGAAGCCTCGCTTCTTTAATAAAAAAATAATATGACTATTTTAGAGGTTAAAAATTTAAAAGTTAGCGCTGGTAAAAAAATGATTTTAAATGGTCTTAGTTTTAGCTTAGCACAAGGCGAAAGTCTAGTTGTGATGGGTCCAAATGGATCAGGTAAAAGTACCTTAGCCAATGTTTTAATGGGTCATCCTGATTATGAAGTTAAAAGCGGTCAAATTATTTTCAAAGGAAAAGATATTACCGAGGCTAAGCCGGAAGAAAGAGCCGCGGCTGGATTATTTTTAAGTTTTCAAGAGCCAAGAGAAATCATGGGCTTAGAATTTTTTCCTTTTTTATTTGATGCTTATAAATCTTTAAATAAAAATAAAGGCAAAAAAGAAGAAAGTGTTTTTAGTTTTAAAGACAAACTAGATAAAGAAATAGAAAAATTACATATTAAAGACGATTGGTCTGATCGACAACTTAATCAAGATTTTTCTGGCGGTGAAAAGAAAAAATCAGAATTATTGCAACTAGCACTAGCAAATCCTGATTTAGCAATTTTAGATGAGCTTGACTCCGGTTTAGATGTTGATGCCTTAGAGGTGGCTGGGCAAGCAATTAAAAGATTTAAAAAGAAGAATAAAAGTCTTTTAGTCGTTACTCATTATCAAAGAATTTTAAAATATATTAAGCCGGATAAAGTTTTGGTTATGGCAAATGGAAAAATAAAAGAAAGCGGCGGACCTGAATTAGCTGCTCGTTTAGAGAAAGAAGGCTTTAAGGCTTTTCATTAATTTCTATTAGTTTTCTCCCTTAATTATTTTTCCAACTTTTTACTTCCCATTAATTATTTCAGAAATTTTTTAGCTTCCTATTAATTATCTATGTCAGAAAATATAAAATCACATGACTCCCTTTGGGATGAATATAATCCGTCTGAGTATATGAAAAATTCTCGCCTGGGTTTAGACGAGAATCTTATTCGTTTTATCTCAAAGGAAAAAAACGAACCAAAGTGGATGCTTGAAAGACGTTTAGAGTCTTTTCGTATTTACAAAGAAAAAGCTTTTCCAGTTTGGGGCCCTGATTTATCTAAGCTCAATTTAGATAAAATTACTTATTACGCGAGAGCAAGTGATAAGCAGGCTGAGACCTGGGATGATGTACCAGAAGATATTAAAAATACTTTTGCAAAATTAGGAATTCCCAAAGCCGAGCAAGAAGTTTTAGCTGGTGTTGGCGCACAATATGAATCAACGGTAATTTATCATAGTTTAAAAGAACAGTATAAAAAGAAAGGGGTTATTTTTGAAGATTTAGACGTAGCCTTACAAAAACATCCGGAACTCGTTAAACCATATTTTATGCGTCTTATGCCCGCTAATTTACATAAATTTGCCGCTTTACATGGTGCCGTTTGGAGTGGCGGAACTTTTTTATACATTCCTGCTGGTGTCAAGTTAGAAGAACCGCTTCAAGCTTATTTTCGCATGAATGCTAAAGGCATGGGTCAATTTGAACATACTTTAATAATTGTTGAAGCAGGAGCTGACGCTCATTATATTGAAGGTTGTAGTGCTCCAAGGTATGGAGCTGATTCTTTGCATGCTGGCGGAGTAGAGATTTATGTTAAAGAGGGGGCGCGTTTTCGTTATAGTAGCGTTGAGAGTTGGAGTAAGGATGCTTATAACTTAAACACCAAAAGGGCATTAGTCCAAAAGAATGCCCATATAGAATGGGTGGGCGGAAATTTTGGCAGCAATGTTACCATGCTTTATCCTTGTTCTATTTTAGTTGGCGAAGGGGCAAGCGCTGATCATTTAGGCGTTGCTTTTGCGGGCGAAGGTCAAACTCAAGACACGGGCGCTAAAGTAATTCATGTCGCTAAAAACACTAGTTCTAATATTATCATGAAAAGTATTAGCAAAGGTGGAGGCAAAGCTTTGTATCGCGGTTTAGTGGAAATTCAGGAAAGTGCTGAGAATGCAGCTGTGTCTGTAAAATGCGACGCTTTATTGCTTGATGAATTATCATCATCAGATACTGTGCCGGTTATGAAAATAAATAATAGTAGTGCAGAGATTGCCCATGAAGCAAGCGCCGGAAAAATTAATGCTGAAGATATGTTTTATTTAAGAAGCCGAGGCTTAAAAGAAGACGAAGCGGCTGCGATGATTGTTAACGGTTTTATTGAACCGATTACCAAAGAACTTCCTTTAGAATATTCAGTTGAGATGAATCGTATGATTGAGCTTGAGATGGAAGGTAGTGTTGGTTAATAAAAATATGAAAATAAAAAAAATAATAACAAAAAAGACTAATCAAATAAAAGAAAGCTCTTATAAAACTAGCTCGGATTTTTTAATTGAAAAAACTAGTGATAAAAATTTTAAATTAAATAATTCTTTTAAAATATCTAAAGACGAAAATTTAGAATACGTTTTAATAGTTGATAAAGATTTGTCTCAAGAAGTTAAGCGTTCTTTTGTTTTAGAAAATGGTGCCAAGCTTAATTCTTATCGTTTATTTTTAAACTCTAAAGAGGAGAGTAAATTTAAGTTTGAGCATGAGATTAAAGAAGGAGCAAAAATAGATAGCCGTTCTTTAGTTATTGGCTTAAATGAAGAAAAATTTTCTTTAAAAGCTGACTATAATTTTTCCGGAAGAAATAGTTTTGGGAGAATTCAAGTCAATGCGTTACTGCTTAAACGTGCTAAACTTTATTCCGCTTCAGACGTTAATATTTTGCCAAGTGCTCAAAAAAGCGATACTCGAGTTGATATGACTTTAAGACTAGAGGGAAAAGAGGCTAAAGGAGAAGTTATTCCTGGTTTAAATATAGCCGCTAACGACGTTAAAGCGGGACATAGTGCTGGAACTTTTAGATTAAAGCTTGAGGATTTATTTTATTTAAGAAGTCGCGGTTTAAGTTTGGATAAAATTAGACGATTGTTTGTTTTAGCACTGGCTAATAATTTTGTGGAGAGTTTAAAAAACAAAAACATTAAAGAGGAGCTACTTAAAATTATTAGAGAAAAGATATGATAAATAGTAATAAGGCTATAGACAATAAAAAAGACTATCAAAGTTATTTTAGAAGCGAATTTCCTCTTTTAAAAAGAAAAAAAAATAATAAAAACATAGTTTATTTTGACAATGCGGCGACTGGAGCGAAACTTAAAAGTTCAATTAAAGCAGTTTTAAATTACTATAATTTTAAAGGGGCAAACATTAGACGCGGTCCAAATTTTTTAGCCGAAGAAGCAACGCTTGCTTTTGAAAATGCTCGTCTTGAAGTGGCTGAATTTATTGGGGCTTCCGCTCAGGAAATTATTTTTACTTCCGGTGCAACGGCGAGTTTTAATCTTTTAAGCCTTGCTCTCGCCGAAAAATATCTGAAAAAAGGAGATATAATAGCGATTAGTCGTGCCGAGCATCACGCGAATATTATTCCTTGGTTACTGCTTAAAAAGAAAAAAGGAATCATTTTAAAATATATTGATCTTGATAAAAACGGTGATTTAGATTTAAATTCTTTGGCCAAAATATTTCAAGAGAAGCGTTTAAAAATATTATCCCTAACCCAGGCTTCTAATGTTTTGGGTCGCTTTTATGATTTAGAAAAGATATTAAAAAAAGCAAAGGAGCTTAATGCTTTAACTATAGTTGATGCCTCACAAAGCGTCGTCCACAAAAAAATAGAAGTTAAAAAATTAGACGCTGATTTTCTTATTTTCTCGGGCCATAAATTATATGCGCCTAGCGGAGTTGGTGTTTTATATGGGAAAGAAGAGCGACTGGCAGATTTAGATATTTTTTTTGGTGGCGGCGGGATAGTTAATGATGTTAAAGAGCAATCTTTTAGCACAGTAGAAGCACCTTTTAAATTTGAGGCAGGAACGCCGAACATTGAAGGCGTTATTGGCTTGGGAGCGGCTTTAAAATATTTAAAAAAGATTTCTTGGGAGTTTATTGAAGAGCGGGAAAAAGTTTTAAGTGCTTATGTTTTAAAATGTTTAAAAAAAGAGCCAAGCCTTAAATTATTAGGTGGGGTTAGAAGTAAAAATCGCTTACCCTTATTTTCTTTTTCTCTTAAAAACTTTCATCCTCACGACACCTCCGATCTGCTGGGAGAAGAGGGAATTATAACGCGGGCAGGACATCACTGTGCTAAACCTTTGCATGATTATTTAGAAATTAACTCAAGCTTAAGAATTAGCTTAGCTTTTTATAACAGTAAAGAAGAAGTGGATAGATTTTTTAAAGCGATAAAAAGAGTTAAGAAAGTTTTGACATAGGAATTAGAATTAAAAATTAAACTTAGTCATTTTTTATTACAAATAAAATACATGAATATTTACGCTAAAAATATTTTAGATAATTATAAGAATCCAAGAAACTTCGGAGTTTTAAAAAACGCCGACAGCTCTTTTAAATTTTCAAATAGCAGCTGCGGCGATGAGTTAGAGGTTTTTTTAAAATTAAAAAATAATAAACTCGAGAAAATAAAATTTCAAGGACACGGTTGTGCCGTCTCTATTGCTAGTGCCTCTATTTTGTCGGAAGTTTTAATTGGCAAAGAACCCCAGGAGATTTTTAATATGGATTTAAATTCCGTGCAAAAAATATTAGGCATAGAAATAAGTTCTAGGCGTCACAAATGTGCTCTTATATCTTTAAAAAGTATTAAAGGGGCTTTAAAAGAATTAGATAAATCTTAGTTTACTTAGAATTTTTTAATCATTTCCTTCTTCAGCCGGAAAACCATTTTTATTTGCCTGAATTAAATATTCTTCTTTTAAAACATGAAGAATTTTTTTTAATTGATATGGCTTAGAGACATGAGATAGAGCGATTTCATAGCCTTCGCCTCCGGCGGTATTGATTGATATTGTGCCAACTCCTAGAATTCTTTCAATTAAACTTTGATTAACTTTTACATCCGTTATTCGGCTATGACGAGCACTGACGGTTTTTGTGCTTAACCAGCCTTTTTTAATAATAATTCTTTTGTCAGTAAAAATATATTCATTACTTATTTTTAAATAAAACAAGTTATAGAAAAAAATTAAAGGCAACACAAAAAATACATAGATTAAAGAAAATGTGAAAAATATATTATCATCAGATAAAGACGTTTTTAAAAAATTAGACGCTTTTTTAAGACCGCTTTCTTCTTGAGCCCAAATATTATTTAAATCCATTTCAGATTGAAAACCGAAATTGGCTTCGTGGTTATTTGAGAAAAGAGATAGGTCGAGATTGTTTTTTAAGAAAAATATAACAAAAGCAATTAAACTTATAAATAAAAACCATTTTATTAAATTTAAAACTAGTTGAATCCTTAAATACAAAGAGCTAAGTGAAAAGCTTTCTTTTATCTTTTCCTCTGGCGACAGAGTTCTTTTAATAATGTTACTATAAGGCATAAATTTTTTTATAGCTTAATTATAACAGAATATTTGAAAAATTTAAATAAAAAATAAAAAAACCGTCCTTTTTGAGACGGTTTTATTTGTACAGAAGTTAGTAATTTAGTTTTTCTTCAAAGACTGACAAAAAATCCTCAGGAGAAAAGAAGTTTAAAGGAACCTCTTTAATAAAACAACGCAGAGCTCCTCTGTTGCCGAGTTCGTCCTGACTTTCCCCTTCCCATAGATCGCCATTTCTTTTTAACTTATTTAAAATGGAGACCCTTCTGTCGGTATACTTTTTTTTAAAATATACATAATCCTGCTGCATTTCTAGTTTTGAAACAATGGAAATTCCCATATTATCATAGAGGACTCCTTCGCCATATTCATTTTCGCCAAACTCTAAAAGCCCGGCGAAGGTGTAATTATAGATTCTCGCCTCTGTTTTTAAGATTAAGCCAACACTTTCGACAACGCCTAAGTGTTTTTCATGTCCTTTTAAAAAAAGAACGCCTTGGATAAAAAATTTCTTATTTTTCATTTTTAATATTTTAAGGTTCATATTTCAATTTTTGACTTTTCATTGTCTTATATTTTTAACAAAAAGTCAAATAGAAGAGTTTATATTTCTTTTTAAGATTAATTTGGCAAAACTTGCCGAAAAAGACAGCTCGGGTTAAGATAATAAGGTGAAAATGTTTATAAAAACATTATTTATGAAAAACCCTTTTTTGCAAAAAAATGGACGAAAGCAGAGATTAATTGACTCTTTAACCGAAAAACAAACGGATCCTTTTTTAATTAAAGAAGGAAAATTTGAATATAAAAATCTTAAGGACTCTGTTTATTATTCTGACTGGACAGAGGAGTCTTTTTTGTCGGATACGGGAGGAAAAGATGTGGTTAGTCGCTCCTTTAATTATAAGAATCTTCAATTTTTTATTTTGATTTTTGTTCTTGGTTTTTTATTTTTATTTGGTCGAGCTTTCTGGCTCCAAGTTATAAATAATCAAAAATATATTTTATTAGCTGAGAGTAACCGTAGTCGTTTAATTAGCATAGAGCCGAAGCGGGGAATAATTTATTCTAGCGACATGAGACCTCTCGTTAGAAATAAGGCTAATTTTGTGCTTTATTTTCGGCCAATTGATTTGCCACGCGATGAACTAGAAAGAGATGCTTTGCTTAGAGATTTAGCTATTGTGTTATCTGCTGAAAATGATTACGAAACAAAGCTACTTGTTAAATCTGACGAAGAAAATATTTCTAATAATCCTTTAGACTTAATAAGTGATAATGAAATATTTTTTTCCATGAAAGAAGCTTTGTCTAAAATTAGAATTGGCACTCTTGAATCATATCAACCTCTTTTTATTGCTGATAATCTTGCTTATGACAAGGCTATGATTTTACAATTAGAATCAAGTCGCTGGCCAGGGGTTTTTGTTTCTAATAAAATTCGTCGTGAGTATTTAGTAACTGATAACAATAAAAACGTTCAAGTTTTAGGGGAAAGTTCTTTGGCTCATATATTGGGTTATACAGGAAAAATAAATGATAAAGAATTAAAGACTCTTGGTTCGTCTTATTCCTTAATTGATTACATCGGAAAAACTGGCGTCGAATATACTTATGAAAAAGAACTAAAAGGCTTGGCTGGGTCAAAAAGAGTTGAAGTAGATGCTTTAGGTAGACAGAAAAAAATTATTAGCGAATCTATCCCCGAAGACGGTTTAAGTATTAAACTTAGCCTTGATTTAGACTTACAACTTAAGGCTGAAGAAATTCTAAAATCATATCTAGAAAAAAATAAATTATCTCGAGCTGCTTTTATAGCTATTGATCCGCGAGATGGTTCAATTTTATCTTTAATTTCCTGGCCTGCTTATAATAATAATCTCTTTACTGGCGGAATTAGTCAAAAGGATTATAGTGAATTATTGAATAATCCTGATAACCCTTTATTAAATAGAGCGGTAGCTGGAGAATTTCCTTCGGGTTCAACTATTAAACCCCTATTTGCGGCCGGTGCTCTAGAGGAAAATATTATTTCTGAATGGACAACTTTTTTAAGCACTGGAGGCTTAAGAATCGGACAATGGACTTTTCCTGACTGGCGAGCTGGCGGTCATGGTCGAGTTGATGTTAGAGCGGCGATTGCTAATTCGGTTAACACTTTCTTTTATTACATCGGAGGCGGTTACGGAGATTTTAAAGGTTTAGGCGTTGAGGGTTTAATAAAATACGCTAGACTATTTGGTCTGGGTGAGAAAAGTGGTATTGATTTGCCAGGCGAAGCTAAGGGTTTTGTACCGACTCCGGAATGGAAAAGGGAAAGTAAAAATGAATCATGGTATATTGGTGATACTTATCATTTTTCAATTGGCCAAGGATTTACCTTAGTCACACCCTTACAAGTTGCTAATTACGCAGCCACACTGGCTAACGGTGGAACTTTTTATAAACCACATATTGTCAAAGAAATCATTGATGAAAAAAATTCTTTTACCCATGAAATAAAACCAGAGATAATTAGAAATGATTTTATCTCCGAAGAAAATATGAAGATTGTTCGAGAAGGTATGAGGGAAACAGTTTTATCAGGTAGTGCCCGTTCTTTTAGTTATTTAAATTTTTCTTCAGCGGGAAAAACTGGTACCGCTCAGTGGTCAAGTCAGAAAAGTCCTCATGCTTGGTATATTGGCTTTGCTCCTTATGAAAATCCGGAAATTGCTTTTATGGTTTTAGTTGAGGAAGGTATAGAGGGAAGTACCATGGCTTCGCCTATTGCTCGTGAAATTTTAGATTGGTATTTTAGTAATAAAGAAATTATTCAAGAATAATATGGGTTATGAATTAAACTTGCCTTTATGGCTACACTTATCGATTCATTTTATAATGGCTGTTTTGAGTGGTTATTTAATTGGCTGGCATTTTAAGAAAGTAAACATAGGCATTATAGCCGGAATTTTAGGGGGATTTTTAATTGACCTTGATCATGTTTTAGAATATTTTTTTGTTTTTGGTTTAAAATTTAATTTAGCAAGTTTTTTTGACGGCTATCAATTTTTAACTAGTGATAAAATATGGTTAATTTTTCATGGCTATGAATACGTGCCTCTTCTTTTATTATTAGCTTTTATTTTTCGCACAAAAAAGGCTGTCATGGTTTTTCTGCTATCTTTAACTTTTGCTGGTTTTGTTCATTTAGTTTCTGATTCTGTGATTAATAATTTTCCGCCAAAAAACTATTCTATTATCTATCGGGCCACAAAAAATTTCTCCGCACCAGAGCTTTTAAATGATTCTCAATGGGAGAAAAATTTAAAACTTAAAAGAGAGTTAAATATTTAAAAATTATTTAACTTTAGCTAAATTTATTCAATCATTAGCACTCTCTTGACGCGAGTGCTAATTTGCTTTATAATTACTTTGTAATTTATAAATATGATTGATGAACGTAAAAAGTTTCTTTTAGAAACAATCATAAAAGAATATTTAGAAAGTGCTGCTCCGGTTTCCTCTGGAAACTTAGTGGCAAAATATAATCTGGGGATTTCCCCGGCTACGGTTAGAAATGAAATGATGGAGCTTGAAGAAAATGGTTTCATTTATCAGCCTCATACTTCAGCCGGTCGCGTACCAACTGAAGCCGCTTATGAATTATTCTTATCAGAAATTTTACCGAATTTAAAAAATAAAGTTTTAAAGGAATCTGAAAAGAAAGATTTAGATATCTCATTTGCCCACGAAGAATTAGCTTATAAAAAAACCGCTAAACTTATGTCTGAATTTTCAGGTGGAGCTGTTTTCTGGGCTTTTCATAAAAACGATTTATTTTATACCGGTTTATCTAATCTTTTTTCCCAGCCAGAATTTAAGCAGGTTGATACGGTTTGTGATGTTTCTGTGGTAATAGATCGTTTAGAGGAAATAATTGATGAGATATTTGAGGATTTAAGTTACGGAGAACAAGTTTTAATTGGCTCAAAAAATCCCTTTGGAAATTTTTTAAGCACAGTTATTTTAAAATATAAAAACGAAAAACAAGATGCTATTTTTGGCATTATTGGCCCGATGCGGATGGATTACGAGCGCAATTTAAGCTTGGTTAAATTTATAAAAAGTAAATTTGTTTAAAATTATGAGTGAAGTTAAAAAAGGAATTTATCGCCATTATAAAGGCGGCGAATATGAAGTTTTAGAAGAAGTTAAAAATTCGGAAGATAAAAGTGAGTTAATAGTTTATCGAGATTTAAAGGATAAAAAAAAACTTTGGGCAAGACCTAAAAAAATGTTTCAAGAGAAAGTAGAAATAGACGGCGAAAAGAAAGATAGATTTGAATTTTTGCGTGAAGTAGAAGTAGATAGTTTTGAACAAAAATATTTACGAGCTTTAGCTGACTATCAGAATCTTATTCGTCAAAGCGCCAAAGAGAAAACTGAGTTTATAAAGTTTGCGATTGAAGATTTTCTACAAGAACTTTTACCAGTTTATGATCATTTAAAATTATCTCTTAAAGGTTTAAGCGAGGAAGAAGAAAAAAGTCCCTGGGCACAAGGCGTGCGTCACGTTTTAAACCAATTTAAAAACTTACTCGAAAGTAGATCTGTTGAAGAGATAAAAACCGAAGGGGAGAAATTTAATCATGATGAGATGGAAGCACTTGATGGAGAAGGGGAGATAGTAGATAAAGAGGTTATGCCTGGTTATAAATTAAACGGAAAAGTTATTAGAATCGCTAAAGTCATAGTTAAAAAATAAAAAATAATTAAGTAAATCTTTTAACATCTACTTAAAAAAATTTAAGTTTTGTTAGAAGATAAAAAAATCTATGTCAATAATAAAATGGACACCATTTTTCCCAGAGTTTGACGACATGGAAGAAGCGATGAATTCCATGTTGCCAACAGTTAGAGGAAAACAATTTGGCTTTACGCCGGCTGTTGATATGTATGAGGATAAAGACAGTATTATTGTGGAAACACAACTTGGCGGAATTAATCCAGATAATGTTGATATTTCTATTGAAAACAATGTCCTTTGTTTAAAAGGAGAAAGTGAGAAAAAAAGTGAAGTTGATGAAAAGAATTATTATCGCAAAGAAATTCGTCGCGGATCTTTTTATCGCTCAATTTCTTTGCCAACTAAAGTTGACGGAGAAAATGCTAAGGCGATTAACGAGGACGGTATTTTAAAAATTACCATCCCGAAAGCTCCAGAAGTTAAACCAAAAACAATTAAAATTGAAAATATAAAAAAATAATCGTTTCGTGATAGGCCGGCCGTCAAGGGGCGGCCGGAAATCACTAAATGATAAAATAATTAAATAATAAAAATATGGGAAAAATTTTAGGCATTGATCTTGGTACTACTAATTCCGCTATGGCGATTATGGAAGGTGGAGCACCAAAGATTATTGAAAACATCGAAGGAAATAGAACAACTCCTTCAACAGTAGCAGTTTCAAAAAATAACGAACGTATTATCGGAGCAGCTGCTAAGCGACAAGCGGTTATTAATCCGGAAAATACTGTTTACGCGGTCAAAAGATTCATTGGTCGTCATTTTAACGAAGATGAAGTGCAAAAAGATTTAAAATCTTCACCTTTTAAAATTGTTCAAGCAGGCGAGGGTGTTAAGGTAGCGATGAGCGGAAAAGAATATACACCACAAGAAATCTCAGCCATGATTTTATCAAAATTAAAAGCTGACGCTGAAGCAAAAATTGGTGAGAAAATTACTGAAGCAATTATTACTGTTCCGGCTTATTTTAATGACTCACAACGTCAAGCGACTAAAGACGCGGGAACAATTGCTGGTCTTGATGTTAAAAGAATTATTAACGAACCAACTGCAGCGGCTTTAGCTTACGGCTTTGATAAAAAAGCGGGTCAGCAAGTTGTTGTTTACGATTTAGGTGGCGGAACTTTTGATGTTTCTGTTTTAGATATTTCCGCTGACACAGTTGAGGTAAAAGCCACTAACGGCGATACTCACTTAGGAGGAGAAGATTTTGATCAAAGAATTATTGCCTGGATTATTGAAGAATTTAAAAAGGATTCTGGTATTGATTTATCAAAAGACACTCTTGCTCTTCAAAGAATTAAAGAATCAGCTGAAAAAGCTAAAATTGAATTATCAACATCTCAAGAAACAGAAATTAACCAACCATTTATCACAACTGACGCAAATGGTCCTAAACATTTAGTCATGAAACTAAGCCGAGCTAAACTTGAATCTTTAGTTGGTGATTTGGTAGAAAAAACTATTGTGCCTTGTAAAAAAGCTTTAGCTGATGCTGGTTTTTCAGTGAGCGATATTGAAGAAGTTATTTTAGTCGGCGGTATGACTCGTATGCCTCTTGTAAAACAAAAGGTTAAAGAGTTTTTCGGTAAAGAACCAAATTTAACTGTTAATCCAGACGAAGTTGTAGCTCTTGGTGCAGCTGTTCAAGCTGGTGTTTTACAAGGTGATGTCAAAGATGTTTTACTTTTAGACGTTACCCCTTTAACTTTAGGTATTGAAACTTTGGGCGGTGTAGCTACTCCTTTAATTGAGAGAAATACAACTATTCCAACTTCTAAGTCACAAGTATTTTCTACTGCCGCTGATGGACAGACAGCAGTTGAAATTCATATTGTACAAGGCGAACGTCCAATGGCTAGTGATAATAAAACTTTAGGACATTTTACACTCGACGGAATTCCTGCTGCTCCACGTGGCGTGCCTCAAGTTGAGGTTAAGTTTGATATTGATGCTAACGGCATTTTAAATGTTTCCGCTACTGATAAAGCCACTAACAAACAGCAAAAAATTACTATCACCGCTTCTTCTGGCTTATCTAAAGAGGAAGTTGAAAAGATGCAAAAAGAAGCTGAACTTCATGCTGAGGAAGATAAAAAGAAAAAAGAGGAGGTAGAAATTAAAAATCAGGCTGACTCAGTTTTATTTACCATGGAGAAAATGTTAAAAGAATCTGGAGATAAAATGAAGCCAGAAGAGAAGAAAGAAATGGAAGAAAAAACTGAAAACTTAAAGAAGGCTAAAGAGGCTGGGAATGTTGAAGACATGAAAAAAGCTATGGAAGAGTTAAATGCCATTGCTCAGAAAATTGGTGCTGCTATGTATCAGCAGGCTGGAGCTCCAGGAGCAGAAGGTGCACAGGCAGGTGCTGAAGCCGGATCTTCTGAGGCAAAAACCGATGAAGCTTCTTCTGAGAAAAAAGAGGAGGAAGTAGTAGAGGGAGAAGTTGAGGAGAGTAAATAAGATCTTTTTATAGATTGCCTCTAATTAAAATTTTAGAGGCAATTTGTTAAAATGATGTTTTAGAAATTTAAATTAATTTATGTCCAAAGATTATTACGATATATTAGGAGTTTCAAAAAGTGCTAGTCAGGCTGATTTAAAAACAGCTTTTAGAAAAAAAGCCCACGAGCATCATCCTGATAAAGGTGGTGATGAAGCAAAGTTTAAAGAAATAAACGAGGCTTATCAGGTTTTAGGCAATGAACAAAAAAGAAAGCAGTACGATCAGTTCGGCTCGTCTTTTCAAAATGGTCAAGCCGGCGGTGGAGCTAACTGGGGAGGTTTTAATCAAGGTTTTGGTGGGCAGGGATTTGAAGGTATGAATATTAATATGGACGACCTCGGTGATATTTTTGGTGGCTTCGGTGATATCTTCGGTGGCGGAAGTAGGCATTCGGCTAGAAAATCAAAACGCGGCCAAGATTTAGAAATGTCTGTTAGTTTAGACTTTGAAGAGGCGGCTTTTGGCATTGAAAAAGAATTAAATTTTACGAAAAATGTTACCTGTTCTTTTTGCTCAGGAACTGGTGGTGCTAAATCAGCTAAATTAGAAACTTGTCGAACCTGTAACGGTAGTGGAAGGGTTACAAAAATTCAAAGAACAATCTTAGGTAATATTCAAGCACAAAGTATTTGTCCGGAATGTGAAGGCGCGGGTCAAAATTATTCAGAAAAATGTTCTAAATGTTTAGGCTCTGGCATTAGCCGAGAGAATGTAAAATTAAAAGTAAAAATTCCTGCTGGCATAGACGACGGTGAATCTATTCGCTTAGCCGGGCAAGGAGCGGCTGGAGAAAAAGGAGCAACAGCTGGCGATTTATATTTAAGAATAAAAGTTAAAGCTCACAAAAAATTTAGTCGTGATGGAGCTAATGTTTATTCAGATGAAATAATTAGTGTTAAACAAGCTATTTTAGGAGATAAAATAGATATTGCGACTGTTCATGGTAATGTTAAATTAAAAATACCAGAGGGAACTCAGTCGGGTACTATTTTTAAAATTAGAGATAAAGGCGCGGCTCATTTAAGAGCGGGCGGATTCGGCGATCACCTTGTTAAAATAAAAGTTTTGATTCCAAAAAGTTTAAGTCGCCAAGAAAGACGTAAATTAGAAGAAATAAATATTTAATATGTTTATAGATACTCATGCCCATGTTAATTTTAAAGATTTTAAAGACGATGCCGATGAGGTAATTCGCCGGTCTTTAGATAATGACACCTGGATGATTTTAGTTGGCTCGGAAAGTAAAACCTCAAACCGAGCTTTAACTTATGCTAATAAATATGAAAAAGGTGTTTATGCAGCTATTGGACTACACCCGATTCATATTGAGGAAAACGATCAGGAGTTTGATGAAAATGGTTTAGTAATTGCTTCTTCTGGACAAGGCGAAGTTTTTGACTATGGTTCATATGAAAAATTAGCCAGCTTTGATAAGGTTGTGGCTATTGGTGAAATTGGGCTTGATTATTATCACATTGATCCAAAAAAAGATGCGACTAAAATTAAAAAAAAGCAGCAGGCTGTTTTTAAAGAGCAATTACTTTTAGCTAGACGTTTAAATTTACCGGTCATTGTTCATTGTCGTCAGGCTCACGACGATTTATATCAAATTTTATCAGATTTTAAAAAAGAGAATTCTCATTTATTTAATCCCGGAGAAAACTGGGGAGTTATTCATTGTTTTTCTGGAGACGAGGACTTAGCTTGGAAATATTTTCGCTTAGGGCTACTTATTTCTTTTACCGGCTTAATCACTTTTTCTAAGCAGTGGGATGATTTAATTAGAAAAGTGCCTCTTGATAAAATAATGATTGAAACAGATACTCCTTATATGACCCCAGAACCGTATCGCGGACGCCGAAACGAGCCCTTATTAGTTCAATATGTCGCTAAGCGTTTAGCGGATATAAAAAATATTAAAATTGAGAAAGCGGCCGAAGTTACTTTTGAAAATGCTAGGAGATTATTTAAAATTTAGAAATAATTTATAAAAAACAAGGATTTTTTGATTTTTGCCATTCTTGACTTTTTAAACGCTCAGGTTTAAAATGGCAGTGGTTAAACTGTATTGATTAAAATATGGATAAAAAAGCGGTTCGAGAAATAATTGTGGCTAGTGCCATGTATAGCATCGGTTCTATTTTAGGACCTTTACTTATTATAGGCGGGCTAGGATTACTCCTTGATCGTTTCTTTGGCACGCATCCTTGGATTTTGCTTGGTAGTGTTTTAGTCGCTTTTATAGTAACCAATGTTCTATTATTTAAAAAGATAAAGAAGATAAATCGGATGATGGACGTTTATCAGCAAGAGGCAAAAGCAGAAAAAGAAAAAGTCTCTTTAGAAACTGATAAATAAAAATTCTCGCTTTGTAGCGGTTTTTCTGTTGTCATTCCGGCAGAAATATGGGTTTAAATATTTCCTTAGCACCTGAAGTGCTTTTTTATATCGGCTCTTGGCCGATTAGTAACACTCTTTTTTGGTTTTTCTGGCTATGGCTTGCTTTCATAGTCGGGGCTTTTTTATTAAAAGCAAATATTAAGATGGTGCCTGGAAAAATTCAGAATTTTGTTGAACTGATGATTAGCGGGGCTTATGAATTTACAGAGTCAATTATTGGTAAAGGAAAAAAAGCTGAAAGGGTTTTTCCTTTAGTAGCGACTATGTTTTTTTTCATTTTAACTTCTAATCTTTTAAGTTATATTCCGGGACAAGCCGCTGTTTCTTTAAGTACCGCTGACGGCATTGTTCCTCTTTTTCGTTCCATTATCGCAGACTACGGCTTAGTTTTCATGATGACAATTATTACCGTTTTAACTGTGCAAATTATTGCTATTATTGTTAGCGGCCCATTTTCTTATTTGGGTCGTTTTATTAATTTTCGCAGTCCTTTGAAATGTTTTTTAGGAATCATGGATTTAATTGGAGAAGTAGCGAAAATAGTGTCCCTATCTTTTCGTTTATTCGGTAATGTTTTTGCGGGAGAAGTTTTGGCAGCGGTGATGTTGTTTTTAGCGCCATTTTTCGTACCTTTGCCTTTTATGTTTCTAGGTCTTTTAACAGCGGTTGTACAAGCTTTCGTTTTTTCTGTCTTAACTTTAGTTTTCATATCCATGGCCTCAGAAATTTCTGAAGAAGATGTAAAAGTTCAAGAAGCTAAAGCTTAATAAATTAAAAATTTTAAATAAATAAATAATAATAACAAAACTATGGACATTGAATCAGCTAAGTACATAGCCGCCGGCATCGCTGTCGGATTAGGTGCTATCGGTCCCGGTATCGGTGAAGGTATCGCGGCTTCTAAAGCTCTTGAAGCGATTGGACGTAACCCAGAAGCAAGTGGAAAAATTACTCCACTTATGTTCGTTTCTATGGCGATTACTGAATCAACCGCTATTTACGCTTTAGTAGTAGCTTTAATTATCCTTTTTGGTTAATTTTTAGAAGGTAAAGAAAATTCGGCTCTTTTGAAAGGGCCGAATAACTTTGTTTTTTAATTATTTTATTGTTATGAATAGCTTAATACAGGCTTTGGGACTTGATGTCCGAATTTTATTAGCTCAATTTGTTAATTTCAGTGTTTTGATTTTCGTGCTTTGGCGTTTTGCTTATCAGCCAATTTTTAAGATTTTAGAAGAAAGACGTTTAAAAATTGCTCAAGGGGTAAAAGACAGTGAAGACTCAGCTAAAAAATTAACTGAAGCCGAAGAAGAGAAGAAGGAAATCATTGCTTTAGCCCGAAAAGAAGCTAATGAGATAATTGATGAAGCGAAAGCTAAGGCGGAAATTCGTTATCAAGAAATAGTTAATAAGGCGAAAGGTGATTTAAAACTTGTCATTGAAGATGAGAAAGCGAAAATCGTTGTTAGTCGCAATCAGGCTTTTGCGGAAGTTAAAAAAGACGCAGCATCTTTAATAGCTTTAGCTTTAGAGAAAATTTTGGGAGAAAAAATTGACGCTAAAAAAGATGCTGAACTAATTGAAAGAATTATTAAAGACCTTGATTAATTTAAGACTTGTTTTATGAAAATAAAAACAGAACAATACGCTCAGGCTTTAATAGAGTCCCTATCTGGTCTTTCTCCTGAAAAGCAAAAATCAGTTATTAGTAATTTTGCTCAGGTTTTATTTAGAAATAACGATGGACATCTTTTAGGTAGAGTAATTGATTCTTTTTCTAAAATTTGGAACGAGCAAAATTCTATTGTGGTAGCGGAAATAAAAAGCGCTCATAAAATTGATGAGAATACCGAGAAAGTTTTAATTAAAAGAATTAAGGAAGCGGCCAAAGCTAGCGAGGCAGAAATAAAGAAAACTATTGAAACTAAAATACTAGGTGGCGTGATTATAAAATATGGTGATAAGATTTTTGATGCTAGTTTGCGTTCACGTTTAAATTCTTTACGTGATGAATTTTCTGCTTAGTAAAATTTTAATAAAATAACGAATATATCAATATAAAAAATATGTCCAGTAACACTAAAGATTTCATCGTTGAAGAGCTAAAAGCGAAAATTTCTGGTTTAAAATCAGAAAGCCGCGAAGAACTTTTCGGACGGGTAATTGAAGTTGGCGATGGTATCGCTCTTATTTCCGGTTTATCAGAAGTTATGATGTCGGAGATGCTTGAGTTTAAAGCCGAGGGTGGTTCAGTTTTCGGTGTGGTTTTAAATTTAAACGAAGGAAATGTCGGCGCTATTATTTTAGGCGACTCTTTAAAAATTAAAGAAGGTGATGAAGTTATTGCTACTAAAAGAATTTTAGAAGTTCCGGTTGGGGAAAATTTAATTGGTCGCGTTGTTAATCCTTTGGGTCAACCATTAGACATGAAAGGTGATATTAAAGCTGATAAATTTTATCCGATTGAAAAAATTGCGCCAGGTGTTATTAGTCGTGAATCTGTAAAACAACCAGTTCAAACTGGTATTAAAGCGATTGACGCTATGATTCCAGTTGGCCGTGGACAAAGAGAACTTATTATCGGCGATCGTCAAATTGGTAAAACAGCAATTGCTATTGATACAATCATTAATCAAAAAGGACAGAACATGAAATGTGTTTATGTAGCGATTGGTCAAAAAGAATCTAAAGTAGCTAACATCGTTGCTAAATTAGAAGAAGCAGGCGCTATGAAATATACAACTATCGTTTTAGCCGGTGCTTCTGATCCAGCTCCACTTTTATACATCGCCCCTTATTCAGGAACTGCGATTGCGGAATACTTTTTAGATAAAGGCGAAGATGTTTTAATCGTTTACGATGATTTATCAAAACATGCTGTTAGTTATCGCGAAATTTCCTTATTACTTAAAAGACCACCAGGACGTGAAGCTTATCCAGGAGACGTTTTTTATCTTCACTCTCGTTTACTTGAAAGATCTTGTAAATTAAATAAAGATTACGGCGGCGGTTCAATTACATCTTTACCGATTATTGAAACTCAAGCTGGTGACGTTTCGGCTTATATCCCAACTAACGTTATTTCTATTACTGATGGACAAATTTATCTTGAACCAGATTTATTCTATCAAGGTAATCGTCCAGCGATTAGCGTTGGTATTTCTGTTTCTCGTGTTGGTTCCGCGGCTCAGATTAAAGCCATGAAAAAAGTAGCTGGAAAAATTAAATTAGAAGCGGCTCAATATCGTGAGTTAGCTGCCTTTGCTCAGTTTGGTTCTGATTTAGATGATGATACTAAGAAAAAATTAGAAAGAGGTAAGAGATTATTTGAAATTTTCAAACAAGATCAATATTCTCCAGTGGCCGTTGAAGAGCAGGTTCTAATTTACTTCGCTGTTTCTAATGGTTTCATGGACGACGTACCGGTAGATAAAATTAATACTTTTGAACGTGATTTATTAGAATACGCTAGAAATAATGCTTTAGGCACTTTAGAAAGAATTAAAACTAGCGGTTTACTTGAAGAAGCGGATGAAAAAGTTTTAATTGAGACAATAAATAACTGTAAGCAAGCTTTTTCTTACGAAGATTAAAGATTAAAAGTCAAATCAAATGACTAATGCTAAAGAAATAAAAAAGAGAATAAAATCGATTGGTAATACTAAAAAAATTACCAAAGCCATGGAAATGGTCGCAGCGGCTAAAATGCGTCGCAGCGTTGATGCGGTTTTAAGAACAAGAACCTATGCTAATTTAAGCTGGGCGACTTTGTTAAATATCTCGTCTTCTTTAAAAGGCGAAACTTCCTTGCATCCACTTTTAGAAAAAAGAACTAAGGTTGAAAAAGAGTTAATTGTTTTAATCGCTTCTAATCGTGGTCTTTGTGGTGGTTTTAATTCGGCAATTATAAATAAAGCGGTTAAGTCAGCGAGAATGCATGCTACTAAAACTGATTTTATTATCATTGGTAAAAGAGGTGAGAGTGTTCGCAAGCGTTTTGGCTTTGAAGTTATCTCAGAATTTATAAAACCAGACACTAACCCTAATTCATCCGAAGTCTCCGCTGTCGCTAAACAAATTATTGATGATTTTTTAGCTAAGAAATATGATAAAGTTTTATTAGCTTATACTGATTTTGTTAGCCCAATTAAACAAGTACCGCGAATTAGACAAATTTTACCAGTCGATATTAATGCTGAGGATGAATATTTAGGAGTGGTCGGAAAAAGTGAAAAAATTGCTACTAATAAAGATTTAATAAAAGAAAAAGAAGAAAAATATTTAAGTGGCAATGCTTTGTTTAAATATGAACCAGATGAGAGGGAAGTTTTAGATTTAATTTTACCACGTTTAATTGAGGTGCAATTATTTCAAGGATTACTTGAGTCAAATGCTTCTGAGCATAGTGCTCGTATGGCCGCCATGCATCAAGCTAGTAGTGCTGCCTCTGATTTAGTAGATGAGCTGACCTTGTCTTATAATAAAGCTAGACAAGCGGCTATTACAGCTGAAATTGCTGAGATTTCCGCTGGAGCCGCGGTTTTAAACGGATAATTTTGCAAGGAAATAGTTAAGCACTATGTTAAATAAAATAAATTTAAAATAATTCTAAGATAATAAGATTTTATAAAAATATGGAAAAAGAAGCTAAAAAAACCGGACGCATCAAACAAATTATCGGAGCGGTTGTTGATGTTCATTTTGAAGAATCTTTGCCAGAGATATATACTGCTTTAGAAGTAGCCAAAAAAGATTCTAAATTAGTCCTTGAAGTTCAACAACATATCGGTTTTAATATTGTCCGTACTATTGCCATGGGAACAACCGATGGGCTAAAGCGTGGTGACGAGGTTCTAAATACTGGTCAAGGAATTTCTGTTCCAGTTGGCACCGGCACATTAGGAAGAATTTTAAATGTTTTAGGTGAGCCAGTGGACAATGCTGGTGAGATTAAAGGCGATAAATTATACGAGATTCATCGTGAAGCTCCAGCTTTTGCTGACCAGTCAACTAAAACTGAAATTTTAGAAACAGGTATTAAAGTTATTGATTTAATTTGCCCGATTGCTAAAGGTGGTAAAGTTGGATTATTTGGTGGTGCTGGTGTTGGTAAAACGGTTGTTATTCAAGAATTTATTAACAACATCGCTAAAGCTCACGGTGGTTATTCTGTTTTTGCCGGAGTTGGAGAAAGAACTCGTGAGGGAAATGATTTATATCATGAAATGAAAGACGCTGGCGTTTTAGATAAAGTAGCCATGGTTTTTGGTCAAATGAATGAACCACCAGGAGCTCGTGCTCGCGTTGCTTTAACTGGACTTTCTATTGCTGAATATTTCCGTGATGAAAAAAATCAGGATGTTTTATTCTTCGTTGATAATATTTTCCGTTTTACCCAAGCCGGTTCTGAGGTTTCAACTCTTTTAGGACGTATGCCCTCAGCTGTTGGTTATCAACCGACTTTAGCTACTGAAATGGGAGAACTTCAAGAACGTATTACTTCAACTAAAAATGGTTCTATTACTTCTATTCAAGCGGTTTATGTGCCAGCCGATGACTTAACTGATCCTGCTCCAGCGACAACTTTCGGTCATCTTGATTCAACCGTTGTTTTATCTCGTCCTTTATCTGAGCTTGGTATTTATCCAGCCGTTGATCCACTTGAATCATCTTCTACAATTTTAGATCCGAAAATTGTTGGCGCTGAGCATTACGAAGTGGCTCGTGGTGTGCAGAAAATTTTACAACGTTATAAAGAGTTGCAAGATATTATCGCTATTTTAGGTATGGAAGAATTATCTGATGAAGACAAAGTTATTGTAGCTCGGGCTCGTAAAATTCAGAAATTTTTATCTCAACCTTTCTCTGTGGCGGAAACTTTTACTGGTCGACCAGGTGCTTATGTTAAAGTAGCTGATACAATTCGTGGCTTTAAAGAAATTTTAGACGGTAAGCATGACGCCTTAAACGAAAATGATTTTTACATGATGGGCTCAATTGATGATGTTTTAGTAGCTAAAGAAGGGAAATAAAAGAAAGACTTTAAGTTTTGGAATCTGAAAATTTCAACAATCAAAAAATAATTAATCACTATGGCTGAGAAAACAATAAAATTTGAAATTGCTACTCCGGAAAGAGTTGTCTTTCAAAAAGATATTAGACAAGTAACTGTACCTACAACTAGTGGTGAGATTACTGTTTTGCCAGATCATATTCCTCTTATTTCTGTTTTAAAACCCGGTGTTTTAGAAATAGTTAGCGGTGAAAAAGATTTAGAAATCATTTCTGTTTCCGGTGGTTTTATTGAAGTTTTAAAAGATAAAATTGTTATTTTAGCTGATACGGCTGAGCGTGCGGAAGAGCTTGATGAGGCGAGAATTGAGGAGGCCAGGTTAAGAGCCGAGGAAAGAAAGAAGGAAGCCGCTGACTTAGACGAAGTTCAGTTTGCCAAAATTAGCGTTCAACTGGAAAAAGAAATGGCTCGTTTAAAGGCTATTACTAAATGGCGAAATTTAAAGAGATAGTGGTGGCTTAAAAAGTCGAAAGCGTCAAAAGAAGTTTTAAATATTTT
>CAZDYJ010000008.1:0-18877 GCA_964509735.1 uncultured Gammaproteobacteria bacterium | reverse complement strand
GTCAAAAGAAGTTTTAAATATTTTTTGGAAAAGAAAAAAAAGAAGACTCATAAATGAGTCTTCTTTTGTGATTTTTGATATTAAAAAAAGCCCGAGCTAAAAAGTCCGGGCTTTTTTAAATCCGATTTTTTTCCTAAATAACTTTCCCCTCAATTTTTTCTTTAACCTCTTTAATAAAATCAAGGCTGTAAATTTCTCTTGTAGTTTGAGTGCCACGATCGCGAACGTTTAGAATTTCGCCATTTGCTTCTTTATCACCAACGACTAATAAATAAGGAATTTTTTCGCCCGTCGCTTTTCTAATCTTATTACCCAGTGTTTCGTTATTAATATCAAGTTCAACTCTAAAACCCTCGGCTTTTAATTTAGCTCCTATTTTTTGACAAGCTTCAATATGATTTTCGGAAACTGCAAGTAGTTTCATTTGAATCGGAGCGAGCCAAAGCGGAAAAGCACCGCCGAAATGTTCAATCATTAAAGCTAAAAATCTTTCATAAGAACCTAAGATAGCGCGGTGGACCATAACCGGAGCTTTTTCTTGGCCGTCTTTATCTGTAAAACTAAGGTTAAATCTTTTTGGTGTTGCAAAGTCAACTTGAACGGTTGGAATTTGAATTTCCTTGCCAAGTGAATCACGGAACATAAAATCAAGTTTCGGTCCGTATAAAGCCGCTTCTCCTTCTTGGCGTTTAGCATTTAAGCCCATCTCATCAGAAATTTCCTGAAGCATCGCTTCGCATAAATCCCAATCAGCACTTTCGCCGATATATTTATCCGGATTAGAATAATCTCTAACTGATAAAGAAACCCAATGCTTACCCCAAAGGCCTAAAGAGCTGTAAAAATCTTTAATAATATTTACCATGTTTTTAAGCTCATCTTTAACTTGCTCTAATGAACAAAAAGTATGACCGTCTTCAACCGTAATTGCATAAACGCGTGATAGTCCGCCAACTTCGCCAGTCTTCTCAGCGCGATATTGTTTTTCCGATTCCATATAACGAATCGGTAAATCACGATAAGAGCGGGGACGGGAAGCGTAAATCTGAGTTTGGTGCGGACATTGAACCGGTTTCATTACAAAATCATGACCCTTTAAAGATGATACGCGAAATAATTCATCGCTGAATTTTTTAGCATGTCCTGAGATTTCATACAAATCAATTTTTGCTAAATGTGGTGTCATAACTTTTTCAAAACCATAACCGCGGCAAATACTTTCAATATTATTTCTTAAAGCATCAATTACCATCATTCCTTTTGGCGTATAAAGAGGGAGGCCTGGTCCAACTAAATCAGAAAAACAAAATAAATCTAATTCCTTGCCTAATTTCCGATGATCTCTTTTTTCTGCTTCCGCCATCATATTTAAATAAGCGGTTAACTCTTCCTTATCTTCAAAAGCCAAACCGTAAATACGAGTTAACATTTTATTTTTTTCATCCCCGCGCCAATAAGCACCGGCTAATTTATGAAGTTTAAAACTTCCAGGCTTTATTTTATTAGTATTTTCCACATGAGGGCCCTTGCATAAATCTTCAAAATTTCCGACTTTATAAAAACTAACTTTAGTCTCGCCCTCTTTTTTTAAGTCAGAAATAAGTTCAGCTTTATAAATCTCCTTTGCTTCTTCAGCACTTTTTAAAGCAGAATCAATACTCTCTTCGCGATGTTCAAATTTTAAATTCTGTTTCGCTAAAAAACTCATTTTCTTTTCAATGTTTTTCAAATCAGCTTCTGTTATTTTTTCATCCCCGAAATCAATGTCATAATAAAAACCATTATCAATCGCCGGGCCAATCGCAAATTGGGCCTTTGGATAAAGTTCGCGAACGGAAGTCGCGAGTAAGTGGGAGAGGGAATGGCGTTTTGCCATCAACTCTGAATTTTCATTTTCTTGATACATATTTTTAAATTTATTTTATTTTCTAGACTTATTATTAAATGAAGTTGAATTAGTTTATTAAATTGATTTGAACTAGTTTGTTAAATTTAGCTAAAGTAAAATTACTTTAATTATTAAAAAAATCCCCTCCTGATAAAAACAGCAAAAAACTGTTTTGATCGGGACGGGATTTTCATCTCGCGGTTCCACCCAATTTCCTCTTTTAAAAAGAGACACTTTTTTAAATTCTTAGAAGGTTTTAAAATTAAACCTTTTGACCTTTTTTGGTCAATTCGGTTTGGTAGACCGAACAATCGAATATCTTAACTATATTTAGATTTTAGTCTTTTATTTAAAAAATGTAAAGACTAGGGATTTCTACGGGTTTTTAAGATATGTATTATAAGAAGGACTAATCCTAACCTTTAGCCAAAGTTAATCCATATACCTTTTTAACGCCATACTCTTTTAAAACTCTAGCCGCTTCATTTAAAGTCGCACCAGTTGTTATAACATCATCTATTAAAATCACATTAGCATTTTTTAAGTCCAGATTTTTTTTAGAATTAATTACTTTAAAATTGTTTTTTATGTTTAGCAATCTTTCTTTTTCTTTTAACTTCGCTTGATGTTTTCTATGTCTATTTTTTTGGCATTTTAAAGCTGAGTAAATTTTTAAATCAAAGTTTTTACTAAATAACTCGGCTAATAATTCTGTCTGATTAAAACCTCTTTCTTTTTTTCTTGATTTGCTAATTGGAATGTAGATTATTTTCGCTTCATCTAAATCTTTAGCCAATTTTTTATTGCTAAAAAATAATAATTGTTTTTGACCATTGAAATAA
Source organism: uncultured Gammaproteobacteria bacterium (assembly GCA_964509735.1). GTDB lineage: Bacteria > Patescibacteriota > Patescibacteriia > Patescibacteriales > UBA12465 > UBA12465. The sequence goes on along the minus strand of CAZDYJ010000008.1, from coordinate 16,147 downwards.
ATAATTAGAAACTCACTTAAAACTTTAGCGAGGCCTATTAATTTTTCATATTTAAATTTTTTTATTAAATTAGCTAATAATAAGTCGTCGTAATCGCCGGCGATAAATAAATCGTCTAAGTTATTTATGACCAAATTAAACTCCTTAATATTTTTTTCTTGGAATTTTAATTTTTTAAAACATTTAAAACAAAGCCAATCACTTTCTTTCCCACAAGACAAACAAGAAATAGGAAATAATACATCAAGTAATAATTTTTTAATATTTTTTATTATTTTCATAAATTTAAAAAACCCGCTTTTGGGGCGGGCTTTTTTAAGCTCTTATTATTTATTTAAGGAAGACTCTTTATTTTAGTTTATTTAAGGCAAATCTTTTTTAAACTCTTATTATTTAAAGACAAGATTTTTATTAAACACTTATTACTTTAAATCTATTTTATAAAGAGAACCGCTAGTTTTATCGGTAAAGTAAAGATTTTCTTGGTTTTCTGGAACCATTAAATCGGAAACATTAAAAGCTCCATCGGGAATTGCTATAATTTGTTTGGTGCTATTTTTTAAATCAATTTTATAAAGCAAATCTTTACTACTATCGGCTAGTTCAGGAAAAAGCCCGGCTCCTTCTGGTAAAGATTCGGGAACAGCACAGTATAAATCATTATTGGTGGCAAAAGTGCATTTATTTGCCCAAGTCATTAAATCTAAGCTAGTTCTGGCTTGCCCAATTTTATCAGGACTACCACCTACCACCCATAAACGAGGGTTCATTCCATCGGCTGTATTATAAACACTATAAAGTAAGCGATCGCCGTCGGTTGACCAAAGCGGGTCAAAACCACGACCCTCTATAATCGTTGATTTAAAATTTTCTCCATTTTGACCAATAAAGAAAACTTCTTGGCGATTAAAATCAACTCCTTCTGTGTAAAGAGCGATTACTTGGTTATTTGGTGACCAGGTATTGTAAACTAAGTTAGCATTAGTGCCAATTCTTTCAATAGCCGTTGCCTTTGAGCCGTCATCATTTGAAACAACCAACCAGCGATTTTGTGGATCAAGAGCAAGACTTTTAGAAACTAATTTACTACTATCAGGAGAGAAGGAAAAATCTTCCCAGTGAGATTGAAGACTAACTTGCTTGCCAGTTTCAAAATTATAAAGAATTTTTCGACCATCAGGATACTCCAAAACAGCTTTATCTTTACTAGGAGCCCAAACAACATCATCTACATTATAAAAAACTCTATCACTTAAAAGCTCTAAATCTCCATTAGCATTTATTTTATAAAACTTTCCATCGTTTTCATTATAGTATTGAATGGAACCATCAGAAGAAACGGTTGGTGATAAGGTTTTATCATTTACCATTAGTTCTGTGGCAGTTATGCTTCCGCCAGCGATTGGACTTGGTCTGTTAAGTTCAGATAAATCTGGTCGAAAAGGGTCAAATGGTAAAATCTCTTGGGAGCCAGGGGTACTTATTATCGGCGTGCCAGTAGCTGCATCAGGTAAGCCAGAAACTATCTGCCCATTTTCATCTATTATAACAGGCTCTTCTTGACTTGTGAAAAATAAACTCCAGATAAAATAACCAATTAAAGCCACAAGAGCAAAAAATAAAACAATGAAAATTATTTTTTTAAAACGTTGGAAAGAATTCATAACTTGCTTGTTTAAAGTTTTTAAATATTGTATAATTATTATATCTTAAAGAAAAGGAAAACTCAATCCGGCTTTGTTTTTGTAAATGCCGGTCTTTCCTATTTAAAAAACTATGGGACTTTTTTCAAATAACGAGAATGATCTTTTTTTGGGAATTGATATTGGCGACTCATCTTTAAAGATGGTTGAACTTCGAAAAAAGAAAAAACAAATTCATCTTTCTAATTACGCTTTTAGCGAGAATGTTAGTGAAGTTAATTTCACTAAAATTGAAGACGTGGAATATTTAGCAAAAGCGATAAATAAAGTTAGAAATGATGCTGGAATTATTAGCAAAAAAGTTGTTGTTTCTTTGCCGACTTTTTCTGTTTTCTCTTCAATTATAAATATTAATAGCTTTGGAAAAAAGAATTTGTCTTTAGCTGTAGCCGAAGAAGCTAAAAAAGTTATTCCTTTGCCTCTTGAAGAAATGACGATTGATTGGCGAGTTATACCTGATGCTTCTGGAAAAATTCCTACTAAGGGAAACTTAAGAGTTTTTTTAACTGGTTCGCCTAAAAAATTAGTTCGTCGTTATGTTGATATTTTTAAGGCCGCTAAACTATCTCTTCTGAGCCTGGAAACAGAAACTTTTTCCTTAGTTCGTTCCTTAATTGGTTCCGATAAATCAACCATGATGATAGTTGAAATAGGGGCTAATAGTACTGACCTGTCTATTGTTCGAGAAAGCATTCCGGTTTTAAATCGTTCTTTAGCTGTTTGCTCTTCGACTATTACTAAAGTTTTATCAGAAAAAATGGCTTTAAATTTTTCTCAAGCAGAACAGTTTAAAATAGACCTAGCTTCAGCTGAGAGAGATAAAAATGAAAATTCTCAAAATAATCTTGAAACAGAAAATAAAAAGAAAGAAAAATTACCACCACTTATCGCTACAACAATTGAACCGATTCTAACCGAGATAAAATACATGTTAGAATTTTTCTCTTCTCAAAATAACGATCCAGTTGAAAAAATAGTTTTATCTGGCGGCGGCGCTTTGCTGGCGGGTCTATCAGATTATTTAGAGGAAAATTTAAGTTTAAAAGTTATTATTGGTAATCCTTGGTCAAGAGTTCGTTATCCTGAGGAGCTGGGCCCAGTTTTAGAAGAGGTTGGTCCGCGTTTAGCAGTTGCGATTGGTTTGGCTATGCGTGAAATGGATTAATTTAATTTTTTGTTTGTTAAAAATATAAAAATGTTTTAAACTTATAAAGTCAATTTGATGATTTTATAAGGTAATTAACCCCTTGCAATGTTTTCCAAAAAACCACAGGAAGGTAATAAAAAAGAAATCGATAAAAAAAATCGAAATTTTTTTGATTCTCGAAATCCAGAGGTTTTAGAAGTTAATCTAGTAAAAGATGAAATTCTTATCTTTTTTGATTGGCGAAAACATATTTTAACGGCTATTTTTCTTTTAATTTTAGCCGGGCTTTTTATTTTTGAAATAAGTTTAGGTTTAAATAGTTGGGAAACAAGGGAAAATGCTAAGGCTGCTGCCTTGCAAAATGAAACAGAAATTTTAAAGAAAGAAGTTGTTGATCTTAACAATAAAGTCTCCAGTGCTTTATTGTTTAAAGATAAGTCCTTGGCTTTCGGGGAGTTACTTGGAAATCATATTTATTGGACCAATTTTTTTAGCTGGTTGGAAAAAAATACTTTAAGCACAGTTAAATTCAAAGGATTTTCCGGTGATCTATCTGGAAAATATTCTTTATCGGCCACAGCTCCGACTTATGCGGAAGCTGCTTGGCAGGTTAAGGTTTTATCAGAAAATCCTATGATACAAGAAGTGGAAATTTCTAGCATAGAAAATATTCAACAAAGAAGCGGTGAGGGCGAGGATGCTGTAATTAGCTCTATAGTTTCTTTTGTATTGGAATTTACGGTTAAGCCGGAAATATTTAAAAAATAATAGTTTTATGGCCGATCAAGCTCAGAAAAATTTAAATTCACGAAATTTATTTTTAAATAAGTATTTTAATTTAATCTTATCGATTATTTTATTATTTTTTATTACTTTTTCTTTTTTATTATTTATACTACCAAAATACAACAGCACTAAATTAATAATCCAGTCCAACATAGAAAGCCAAAAGATGCTTTATGCTCAGCAGAAAAATAAATTAGATACTTTAAGAGTTATTTCCGAGCTTCATAGTAAAATTCCCGCTTCTGATTTGCAAAAGTTTAATGGAGTTTTACCTTCAGAATATCGACCAGAAACTTTATTTGGCGAATTTGAGGAAATAATAAGTCAAGGAGGATGGTCGCTTGATGCTGTCTCTTGGATTGATTTAAACGAAAAAGATGGCGAGGTTATTCCAGGCATGGAGGCTGATTTATCAACTTTTCCTTCAGGATCAATGAATCCCGTTGTTGGGCGATTAGAGGTTTCTTTGTCTCTTAGTAACTTGGATTATGTAGGCATAAAAAGACTTATTAATATTTTAGAAAATAATTTAAGACTTTTTGACGTTGTTAGTCTTGATTTTTCAGGTGAATCTTCTGCTGAAATAGTCCTTCATACATATTACTATGAAAAATAATTATAAAATACTTTTAATTATAATAACCATTTTACTAATTTTAATTGGTGGTGCTATTTTATTATATAGAGAAGAAGCTTTGAATATGTTAAGTGTTGAGGCGGAAATTTCTGATTTATCGAGCAATCCTTTTTTGCAAACAGTTAAAGCCGAAGACGCTCTTGATTTATCAGTTATGAAATCTCCAGTTTTAGAAAATTTAAAAAATAATGTGGTTAATTTTGATTTTAATGAAATTTGCCGAAGAGCAGGGTCGTCTGGTTGTTCTTTAGGTAGTGCTCGTCCTTTTGATACAAACCCAGGAAATTAAAATAGAAAATAATGTTGAATAATAAGGACAGGGAATTGCTTGATTTTTTAGTTCAAAAAGGAATTATTAATACTAATCGTCAGGCTGATATTTTAGAAAAAGCTACCTCTTCTCAAGTGGGGTTAGCTTCTTTTTTGATAAATGAAAAAATAATTGAAGAAGAGGACTTAACAAAGATTAGGTCAGAAATATATAAACTTCCTTATGTTAGCTTACTCGGAGATGAAGTACCGGATGCAATTTTAAGATTTTTGCCAGAAGAGGTTTCCAGAACCTATAAGATAATTTGCTTTGACAGAGAGGAAAATATTTTAAAAATTGGTTTAGTAGAGCCGAATTTAAAAGCCATGGAGGCTGTTTCTTTTTTGATTTCCGGAGAGAAGTTAGCGGTTCAATATTTTTTAATATCTTATTCTAGTTGGCAAAAGGCTTTTAAGCAGTATCAAAAAATTGAGGAAGAAATTTCTAGCGCTTTAGAAGTGAGAGCAAAAGAAGAGGGAGAAGATTTGATCGAGGTAAAAAGAGATGAAACTGATTTAAGTAAAGAGGATATAAACAGTGCTCCGGTTTCTCGAATTGTATCAGTTATTATTCGTCATGCCGTTGAGGCCCGTGCTTCCGATATTCATATCGAACCCTATGCTAAAGAAAGTCGAGTTCGTTATCGAATTGATGGTATTTTACATACTTCATTATCCTTACCGAAAAGCGTTCATAACGCTATAATCTCTCGTATTAAAGTTTTAGCTAAATTAAAATTAGATGAAACTAGAATTCCTCAAGATGGACGTATTCGCTTAGTTGTTAATAATCGTGAAGTCGATTTTCGTATTTCTACTTTGCCGCTTGTAAACAGCGAAAAAGTAGTTATGCGTATTTTAGATACCGCTAAAGGTGCTCCGAGTTTAGAGGAGCTCGGTTTTAATAAATTAGCTTTAAGAAGAATTCATGAAGGGCTTAAAAAAACTAGTGGTATTTTTCTAGTTACTGGTCCAACTGGTAGTGGTAAAACTACTACTTTATATTCAATGTTAACAATTTTAAATCAAGAAGGGGTTAACATATCTACCTTAGAAGATCCTATTGAGTATGAAATCAAAGGTATTAATCAGTCTCAGGTGAGACCAAAAGTCGGATTTTCTTTCGCTAATGGTCTGAGATCGCTTTTGCGTCAAGATCCTAATATTATTATGGTTGGAGAGGTTCGAGATGAAGAAACAGCGGAATTATCAATTCACGCTTCTTTGACCGGACATTTAGTTTTATCTACTTTGCACACAAACGACGCTATTGGAGCGGTTTTTCGTTTGATAGATATGAAAATAGAAAGATTTCTTCTCTCATCAACTTTAAGAACTGTTATTGCCCAGCGTTTAGCCAGAAAACTTTGTGAACATTGTAAAAAGCCAACTGAGTTATCAAAAGATGCTTTAGACGACATGATAAAAGAATTAAAAAGTTTACCAGAACAGGTTTTAAAAGAAGAACTTCCAGACGCAAATTTCATTGAAGAGGTTTTAAGTAAATATAAAATATATGAGGCAGTTGGTTGCTCTCATTGTGAAGATACAGGGTATTCCAGTCGTTTGGCAATATCAGAAGTTATTGAAATTAATGATGGTTTAAAAGATATTATTAATAATAATGAAAAGTTAAATATTGAATCGGTTAAAGAAAACGAGGATTTTGTATCAATTAAACAAGACGGAATTATTAAAGTTCTTCAAGGCAAAACAACCTTAGAAGAGGTTTTAAGGGTTATAGAAAGTTAAAATATTTTTGTTAATAAATATATGTCTATTTTTCGATATTCAGCCACAAATTCTAAAGGGCGAGGAAGCATAGGGACAACGGTTGCTGTGTCAGAAAATGATGCTACTTTACGCTTGCGAAAAAAAGATCTTGATGTTAGAAGATTAGTTGATATTACTGACACTTTCGAAGGCAAGCTTTTAAGGGTTATTGCTCCTATTAAAATTAAAGACCTGGTTGTTTTTACTCGTCAATTTTCAGTTATGATTTCTTCCAGTGTTCCCGTGGTTGAGTCTTTAATAGTTTTAGTTGATCAGACAAATAATATTTCTTTAAAAAACATGATTTCGGAAATTGCTTTCGAAGTCGATAGTGGTGCTTTTTTGTCAGATGCTTTAGCTAGGCGGCCAAAGGTGTTTTCTAGTTTTTTTGTAAACATTATTCGTTCTGGTGAAACCTCGGGAAAATTAGACGAAGTTTTAAGTTATTTAGCTGACGAAATGGAAAAAGCTTATGATATTAGCGCTAAAATTAAAGGTGCCATGATTTATCCTATTTTTGTTATCGTTGGTTTATTGGCCGTTGGTTTCATTTTAATGATTTATGTTATTCCTAGTTTAACTGAAATACTTCAAGAAACAGGCAGCGAACTTCCTTTATCAACCAGGATAGTTATTGGCGCTTCAGAATTTTTACAGAAATATACTATTGGAGTTGTAATTGGCTTAGGTTTGATTTTTGCTGGTATAAGAATGTTTAGTAAAACTTATAGAGGTAGACTTTTATTTGATACTATAAAATTAAAAATGCCAATTTTTGGACCTCTTTTTAAATATATTTATTTAATGCGTTTTTCAAGATCATTATCAACTCTTTTAAAGGGTGGAGTGACAATTACAAAAAGTTTGGAAATTGTGGCGGAGGTTGTTGGTAATGTAATTTATAAAGAACTTGTTTTAGAAACTTTAGAATCTATTAATGATGGTAATGCCTTTGCGGATGTTTTTGAAAAAAGTGATTATATGCCAAAAATGGTACCGCAGATGATTAGCGTTGGTGAGAGAACGGGAAAAATTGATATTGTTTTAGATAAGATAAACTCTTTTTACACTCGAGAAAGTCAGAACATGTTAGATAATCTTAGTAAATTAATGGAGCCAATTATCATGGTTATTATGGGTGTTGGCGTTGGTATTATGGTCGCCGCTGTTTTATTGCCGATGTATAATTTAGCCTCACAGTTTTAGTATTAAGAATTACTTGCACCCTAAAAGTAAAAATGCTATAATTTATACATAAATAAAATTAAATAAATTTATTATTATCTTGGGAATTTTTTAGCGGCATTTTGTCGCATATTTCCCGCTTTAACAAAAAAGTATGAAAACAGAAAAAAAAGGTTTTACTTTAATTGAGTTGTTGGTAGTTATTGCTATTATCGGCTTGCTATCAACCCTTTCAATTATCGCTTTAAATTCCGCTCGTGCTAGAGCCCGAGATGCTAAAAGAATTTCCGACGTTAGACAAATTCAACTGGCTTTAGAAATGTATTATAATGAGAACAATGACTACCCAGAATCAATAACGCTTGGGTCCTCCATTGGTCCAGCTGGAGCTCCATATTTAAGGGTTTATCCAACACCACCATCACCAGCTGACGGAGACTGTACATCTGGCGATACTGGCACCAATTCATCTTATGTATATCTAAGACAAGGAACAGGGCAAACGAGCTCTTACACTGTTCAGTTTTGTTTAGGATCTTCTGTTAATGAAGTTACTGCTGGTGTAAGATTTATGACTCCAGCCGGTATTTACTAAAGCTAAAAATCAAAAAAAATCTGCAAAAACCCGTCTTTTAGGCGGGTTTTTTAGTTAATTTAAAATTAGTATTGTTATTTTTTGATTAATTTTTAAGGCAAAATAGTGCTCTTATAATAAATGGTTTTAAAATTTTAAACATTTTCATAGTAAAATTTTTTTATTAAATAAATTTTGATTTTAATAAAAAAACTTATTCATTTGTAAATTAAAAGTTTATCTTATATACTTTTATTATGGAAAAATATAATAAAAACTTAAACTTAAAAGATCTTTCTTTAGAACCCGAGCTTATAAAATTAGCGGATGATTTTTTGTTATCAGAAAGTGAAAAATTAGGCGGAGAATTTTTAGAATCGTCTTTGTGGTTAAAGGTTTTAGAATCTGAGAACTTAGAGGCTAAACGTTTTATGGTCTTAGATGAGCATAAAAATATTTTAGCTTTATTTTTAATTATTTTAAAAAAGATAAAGCCTTTTGGTTTTTATTTTTATAGCCCAAGGGGTCCGATCATAAAAGGTGATTTAAGTTTAGAGGATAAAATATTGGTTTGGCAGTTTTTAAATAAAGAGATATCTCGGGGAGGATTTTTTAACAGCAGGGAAGAGAGTTTTAACAAAATAAAGCCTTTGTTTTTTCGCTTTGAGCCAGAAAAAAATTGGCCACAAGAAGAATTAGGAAATTGCCCCACTTCTTTTTCAAGAAAAACTTCTGTTTGTTTAAAAAAAACCACAGACCTGCAACCAGCTAAAACTTTAATGCTCAGTCTTTTAAAAAGTGAAGCTGATATTTTACAGGAGATGCATCAGAAAACTCGTTACAACCTTCGTTTGGCTGAAAAAAAGGGGGTAAAAATAGTTGAGTCAGAAAATAGAGAAGAAGATTTTTTAGAGTTTTGGCGACTAATAAAATTAACCGGCAAAAGAGATGTTTTTGGTATTCATGGGGAAAATCATTATCGGAATTTACTTAAAGATGACTTTAAGGAAAATATTAAATTATTTTTTGCGGAATATAAGGGGCAAAAAATAGCAGCGGCTATTTGCCTTTTCTTTGGTAAAAGAGTTACTTATCTCCATGGTGCCAGTGATGATAGTTTTCGTAATTTAATGGCACCTCATTTACTGCAATTTCAGATTATTAAAAAAGCCAAAGAAGAAAATTATTTAGTTTATGACTTTTTTGGTATTGATGAAAACAAATGGCCAGGTGTGACTAGGTTTAAAAAGGGTTTTGGTGGTTTTGAGTATGAATACGCGGGAACTTTTGATTTTATTTATCATCCTTTTATTTATTTTTTATATAATTTACTTCGAAAAAGCAGAAGATTTTTAAGAAAAATTATAAAATAATATGATAGAAATAAATAATATTGTAAACTATAAATTTTGTCGCCGAAAAACAAAAAGATTGTTCGTAGCTTTTTTACATATATTCAAACTTCCTGAGGCTGAAGTTTCCTTAGCTCTTATTTCTTCTTCAAAAATGAAAGAATTAAATAATAACTATCGAGGGATTAATAAAACAACTGACGTTTTAAGTTTTCCTGTTAAAAATAAACAGGATTTAAAATTTTTGAAAAAAGAAAAATTCTGGGGGGAAATTTTTATTGATCCTTTAGAAATTTCTGATCTTAAAAAGTACGACGAAATGTTTCAAGAATTAGGTTTAAAATTATCATATTCAAAAACTCGTCAAGCTTATTTATTTTATTTTTTATTAGCTCACGGATTACTTCATTTAGCGGGATTTAAGGATGAAAAAAATAAAGATCGCTTGGAAATGTTAAAAATTGGTAAAGAACTTCTTGATTTAGCCAAAATCAAATAATTAGGATAGTTCTTTAATTTTTTAAACTTTCCTCTGTTTAATTCTTTAGAAAACATCTTAAATATTTTATTTTCCACCTTCCTAAAAAAAGCTTAAAAAACTTATCAGGGAAGTTTTTTTGTGTTATAATTAATTTATAATAAGATTTTTACAAACCGATATTAGCGGCGTGATTTTTTATGCCGAGTTTTAAAGAATTTAAAGATAAATATTTAAATTTAAGCTTTTTAAAAAGCCGTTTTTTGCTTTTGTTTTTAATTTTGCTAATTAGTGGCTTTTCTTTAATACCACAGATAGTGCAAGCTGTTTCGAGGGTTTATGGCGCCGCTTGGTGGGGAGATGATTTAGAGTATTTATATTTTGACTGCACGGAATATGAGACTGGCAGTCGATTTGATGCTCCAGAAAACTTTAATGACCCACCAGATCCACCCGGCTTCCATTTTTTTATTGGCGGCTGTGTTATTCCGCACCACGTTAATATAGACGATGATGGAAATTTTTTCGGAGCCGCCTTCAACTTCAATAAAGGGATGGTTAATTTTGGAGGATCTAGTACACCGGTTACTGTGCCAGATTATAGCTTCAATTCTAATTGTTTAAATACTTGTAATGCTGCAAATTTTTGCTCAGCTTGTTACAATTCGCAACATCAAAGAGTTTACGGCTACGCTCAGGTTGAAAGCACGGGGGAGCTTATTAGACTCGACTCGGCTCAAGCGCCAAGCCCAGAAAATAATTTGCAGATTAAATCTTGGAATTTATCAAGCACAACAAAACCTTTTTATAACGTTGATCCGGGTTATTTTATAGGGCATGCTTCTTCAACTATTTCCGGACTTAGAGCACCTTTAAGTTTTAATTGTTTAAGTGAGAATGGTATAAACAATGGCGGAACCTGCTCCTTAAGGGACTATGAAGTTTATATTTCTAATCCACAAATCGGTCGCATGACTGCACCTAACTGGCCATTTGAAAATGCCTGTCAGCCAAATATGGCCCGCGGTGCTCGTTTACAATGGGAGCTTAAAAGTGGTGTTTATTCAAGTTTTGAGGTTGTGGTTATGAATGCTGATGTCGCCGTTTCTACTTCTTCGCTGAATACTGTTTGCTGGAGCGGGCAGGTAAATACAGCGGCCGAGCAATATGTTATTCCTAATGCTAATGATAATATTTGCACAAGTCCAAGTGACTTAGCTTTTAATACTCCTTATTATTGGTTCGTGCGTTTAAGATATAATGATGGAGAAAATTGGCAATGGACGAATTGGTATCAGTTTGGGGTAGATGATGGACACGAGGGCGAAACTTATGATGTTGATAATAGTTTTCATCAGGATGGAAATAAAAAAACTTTTCAAACTTATCGACATGAGTTTCCGACCCCCTATTTTTCTTGGAGCCCTAGTGAAGTTTTAATTGGTGAGGATCCGACTATTTTTACAGCTTTAAATCCAATGTCACAAGCTTATCGGAGTGATAATCCAATTCTACCAATAGATTGTGATATTTATGGCTGTAGTTATAATTGGTCAGTTATTGGTGATGATTATGCAGAAATAGAAAATTCTAGTGCTGCGACAACTAGTATGTGGTTTAAGAAAACGGGCAACACGACAGTGCGATTAGGGGTAACTGATGACTTGGGTTATATGTGTATTCGTTCTCAGATTATTGAAAATATAAATTACGGTTTGCCGATTTGGCGTGAGGTTAAAGCGGAATAATGTTGAATAATTATGAAAAATAAAAACAAAAAAGCTTTTACTTTAGTGGAAATGATTACCTCCTTATCACTTATCATGATTATTTCTTTGATTTTTATTATCAATTTTCGCCAAGCTAATCGTCGAACTGATTTAACTATGACAGCCCAGTCTTTAGTAGCTGATCTTCACTCAGCTCAAAACAAAGCTCTTGGTTTAGTTAAATATGGAATTTATGGCGTGCCAGCTGGTGGCTGGGGTTTAAGTTTTGATAAGACAACATCTTCTTATATCCTGTTTGCAGATTTAAATTCTCCAGAAAGCACGGGTTACATGGAGTACAATTCAGAAAACGAAGGGACTATAGAATATGGTGCTAGAAAAATAAATTTATCAAGTGAGTTAGAAATTTCTGAAATAATTTCTTATAACGGCACAGCTTCAAGTTCTTTAAATTATGCAAATGTTAGTTTTCTACCACCTGATCCACGGACTAATATTTTTAACCCCTTAACAAGTGCTACTTCAAGCGTTTTAGATATTCGTATTAAGGAAAAATTTTCGGATTCTTTTAAAACAGTTAGAATTAACTTCCTGGGTTTAATGGAGATTATTGATTAGTTTTATGAAAAAAATAAGAGAAAAAGCAGCTTTTACTTTAATTGAAATCATCGTTGTTTTATTTATAATTTCGATGGGCTTGGTTGGTATTTTATCCTTAATTGTGCAAAATATTCAGGCTCAAGATTATAATCGAGGAAATTTAATTGCTTATCAGTTAAGTCAGGAAGGAATTGAATTAATTCGTCGTGTAAGAGATACAAATTGGCGAAATTCTATGCCTTTTTATACAAATTTAGCCGATCTTGTTGCGACGCCGAAAAGTTTTATCATGGATTATGATGATAATTTACCAATTGAAGCGAGTGAGCCAGCCGTTCTTAGAATGGATGATGAGGGTTTTTATGCTCATGGTCCAGACACTTGGGAAGCGAGTGAGTTTTCTCGCTTAATTGAAGTTGAATTAGTCGACGCTAATCATTTAAGAGTTATTTCTTCTGTTTTTTGGACTAATAGGGGTAGGGAAAATTCTTATGTAGTTGAGGCTTTGCTTTATGATTGGCGTTAATTATTTTTTTATGTTTTTAAAAAATATTAATAAACTAAAAAATAAAAATTTTTCGAAATTAGGCTTTTCTTTAATGGAAGTTATTGTTTCTGTTTCCATTTTTTCGATTATGATTCTTTCCGCGACCCAGATTTTTAGCTTAGTAATTGATGGTCAAAGAGGGGCAATTGCTTCGCAAAATGTTCAAGAGAGTATGAAATATTTTCTTGAAGTAATTGCTAAAGAAATGCGCATGGCTCTGCCGGCTGAGTTTGCGGGAGATTGTAACGTAGCCAGTGCGGGGCAAATTTTTTATTTATTTGAAGGAGTGGGTAGTGATACTCTTTATTTTAAAAATTATCAAGGTGAATGTGTTGTTTATACTAGCGTTTTAGACAGTAATTTAGTGCGTCGTTTTAGAATTAATCGAGCGGGTAATGTTGGCTTTATTTCCCCCTCTCAAGTTAGCATAGAAAGTTTAAATTTTATTTTATCTTCTGCTGCGGGAACACAGCCATTAGTAAGCGTAAACATTTCCGCTAAATCCTTAAACAGTAAGCAAATGACAACGGCTATGAGTTTACAAACAAGCGTTAGCTCACGTTATTACAAAAAATGATATGAAAAATATTTTTACAGAAATTAAAAAAAATAAAAGTGGGAGCGCCTTGCTTATGACCATGTTTATTATGGCGGGTATGATGATAGTAGCAGCTAGTAGCTCTTATATAGTTGTTTTAGGTATTAAAGCCGGTGGCATCCAAGCTCAGTCAACTAAAGCATATTTTTTAGCTGAGTCAGGGGCGGAGCGTTTGCTTTTTGAGATGAGAAAAGGTGGAGACTTTACCTGGAATTCTGATCCAGATTTTTCTGAAGTTGCTTATGAAAATGAAACTGACGATTTTGTTTTAGGTGGTTCTTATGAGGTTTTTCATATTGCTTTAAATCGCTTGCTTTATCGCTCTGTCGGAGATTTTGGTAATACGAAAAGAGCTGTTGAAATAGATATTTAAATAAATATAAAAAATTTAATTTGCTGTTGAGTCTATTTTTAAAAAATGTTATAATTTAGGTAAATAAATGAAGTAGTTAAAGGCGGATTTTTTTTGGTTTTATTTGGTATTTTTAGTCTTTATTTTAAATGCTTTTACGTAAGCGACAACGAAAGATTTTTTTTATTTTTGCCGGCTTTTTGGCTTCGGCTTTTTTATTATTTACAAACACTAATTTAGTTTTAGCTCAAGCTCTAACTACGACTGATTTTACAAACGCTTTTAATAAAATACAGAGTGGAGTTTTAACTGCAGCTGAATGGAATCGTTTACTTGGAAGTAATGGAACAGACGCCCCTCACATTATCGGCGAGCCAACAGGATTTTTTGTAAACACTTTACTACCAGCGGCCATGAAGGGTCAGTTAGGAATTAATATCAATCCGGGCGAGGGAGCCGGAGGAACAAGTTTAAGAGTAAAGTCTCATGGTACTGGAAATGTTTTAGGTTTATTTAATAATACTGGAACAGAAATTTTCACAGTTTCAAATAATGGTCGTGTGGGAATTGGAGCAATTACTCCGGGTTATACTCTCGATGTTTTAGGTGATGTTAGAACGGGAGCTAATCTTTATGTGCGAGACGGAACAGCCGGGGCTCATAATTTATGGTTATATCGTGGTGACGCTGGGGCTCATTCTTGGAGATTGCAAAATCAATCAGGAATTTTTTCTATTTTTGGCGGAGATGTAAATGCTTCCATGGAACGTTTAAGAATTGATACTTTAGGTAATATTGGAATTGGGACAACAACTATTAATACTAAATTATCAGTTTCTAATTCAACAACTAATTATTCTATTTTAGCTGGAATGCAGAGAATTGGTAATTTAGCTGAGCCATTTGAAAACACCGATGCAGCGACAAAGGGTTATGTTGATACCGGCTTAGGTTCTCTTGCTCCTGGAGGAGCTTCTTCTACTTGGGGAATTTTAGGCACAAATATTTATAATACAAATCTTGGAAATGTTGGAATTGGGACAAGTACGCCGACTGAAAAACTTGATGTCAATGGTACAGCTAGAATACGTACAATGGCTAATGCAATTGGGGATATGCTAACCGTTTCAACGTCAGGAGTAATACAGAAAAGAACAGCAACAGAAACACGAGTTGATATTGGGGCAGCGAAAGAAATTAACAGCCTTTATTATGTTGAAGGAAATACGTCTGGCACGGCGGGTACTTGGACTGGAAGTATTGATGGGGTATCTGCTTATTACGACGGCTTATCTATTGCCTATAAAATAGGGATTGCAGGAGCCACTCCAACCACATTAAACATTAACGGTTTAGGTGCCGTTGTCGCAAGAAGAAATACTGGCAACTTAACAACTCATCTACCAGTTGGAACGGTTGCTGTTTTTACCTATACCACAATTTCCGGAACACCTTATTGGGTCTGGGCCGATTATGATTCTACACAAAGTTATGATATGCGTTGGATAAATATAGCAATTGCTGGTGATCAGGTTACAAGATATAAATATATTATGGAAGGTGTTGATGGTAAGTTTTACCCTTTGACATTAGAGAACAGCACCGCCGGGACTAAGACGGTATCAACCGCACCATTTAAATTAGGTGGACATATTCTTGAATATTCATATACCGGCACAATAGCAGCCGATGCCCAGTTATCAGCAAATAGTTTATATTCACAGAGGTATGTTAACAATCAGTGCCATTATACCTTTAATCAATCTTCCGGCTTTATTGCCGGTATGCCTGTTTATCTTAAGGGAACAATACAGTCAGATGGATCTTTTAAATTAGATAATACAACAGCAACATCATGGTTAACGCAAACACTTCCGACAAGTGAGGATGGTTTTGTTTATATACATATAGGGTTTATGCATAATACAACAACCGCCTTTACCTTAACTATTGAACATTCTATTTATGAATTTAGAGATGGCAAAATTAGATTGTATGAGACTTTTGCCGGCTCTGGTAACTCCAATTACCTTGCTAAATGGACTGGAAGTAATTCTTTCGGTAATTCACAGATTTTTGATAACGGAACAAACGTCGGCATCGGCACCACTTCTCCAACTGCTAAATTATCAATTGATAATGCTGGCACATATTCTATCTTAGCTGGTCTACAGAGAATAGGTAACGTAGCCGATCCATTTGAAGATAGTGATGCAGTTAATAAAGGCTATCTTGATACAGCTGTTGAAAGTATTCTTCCTGGAGGAGCTTCTTCTACTTGGGGAATATTTGGAACAGCTATATATAATCTTAATACCGCCGGACAAGTAGGTGTAGGAACAGGAGCAAGTGCTTTAGGTTCTAAATTTGTTGTTA
>CAZDYJ010000007.1:0-43840 GCA_964509735.1 uncultured Gammaproteobacteria bacterium | reverse complement strand
TTATCAAGTAGTATTTTTCTTGATAAAGATATTAATTCGTTTATAAATATTTTTATATCAACTCCGTTTTCAATTAATTCATTTAAAAGAGATATTGCTTTTCCGCCGTCTTTTTTATTTATTAAAGAAATTATTTTTAAAGCTTCATCATTATAATTCCGAGGAATAATTAATTCTACCTGTTCACTTTTTATATTTTTTCCGCCAATTGATAGAACTTGCCCAAAAAGACTTTCCGCGTCTCTTAAATAACCACCGCTTTGTCTGGCAATGACTTGTAAAATTCCTTCTTCAATATCAACTTTTTCTTCTGAAGCAATAGTTTTTAATTTTTGAACGATCTCTGAGACGCTTATTTTTTTAAAATCAAAACGTTCGCAGCGGGAAATAATTGTGCTTGGAACTTTATGAATTTCTGTAGTACAAAGAACAAAAACTACATAAGTAGGTGGTTCTTCCATTATTTTAAGCAAAGCATTGAAAGCTTGAATAGAAAGCATGTGCACCTCATCGATAATAAAAACCTTATATTTATTGCCATTAGGACTCAGCCTGGAAAAAGAAATAATATTTTCCCGCACATTATCAACGCCAGTATTAGAAGCCGCATCTATCTCAATAACATCTAAATTCTTTCCCTTATTTATCGATTCACAGCTTAAACATTTATTACATGGTTCAAAATCAGAGTCGGCACGATTTTGACAATTTAAAGTTTTAGCTAAAATTCTTGCTAAAGTAGTTTTTCCAACCGCCCTTGGTCCGCAAAATAAATAAGAATGAGCTGGGTGCCCAGCCATTATTTCGTTTTGTAAAGTTATTTTAACATGATTTTGACCGAGGACTTCGGAGAATTTTTTTGGTCTATAATCGCGATATAAAGTTGACATAAAATTTTATTAAGCCATGCGGCGTCTAATTTCTGCTTCTACTAATTTAGAGTTTTGTCCATATTTTAAGCGACTTAAAGCTTTAATTTTATCAGCCATACCTGGTCTATTTGTTCCTAAAACTGGCCAAATACCTTTTAAAGAAAATGGTC
The DNA here is from genome assembly GCA_964509735.1 of uncultured Gammaproteobacteria bacterium. Taxonomy (GTDB): domain Bacteria; phylum Patescibacteriota; class Patescibacteriia; order Patescibacteriales; family UBA12465; genus UBA12465. Next base: position 42,798 of record CAZDYJ010000007.1, on the reverse strand, counting down.
TAAGAGCTGAATTATCAACCAACAATTTAATGCAAGCCATACCCTTTTCAACATTTACTAAATCGTATTCATTAAAAACTGGTGAGAAATCTTTAACTAAAAACGAAGCATCCTCGGAACCAACCTTAAAACTAATCATAGTTCCAACGTTACCAAAAATAGCGTCTTTTATTTCTGTGTTATTGTTTTTAGTTAGCTGACCGATGTACTGATGAGCAATAATTAAATTTAAAGCATATTTTCGAGCTTCTGATAAAATCTGACAAATTGAGTTGGTGGTAAAGTTTTGAAACTCATCGATATAAAGATAAAAATCTTTTCTATCCTCTGGCTTCATATCCGTTCTAGATAATGCCGCCATAAGTATTTTACCTACCAAGATCATACCAAGAAGATAGGCATTCATTTCGCCAATCAAACCTTTCGGTAAATCGATTAAAATTATTTTTTGCCTATCCATTAAATCGCGCATGTTAAAAGCACTTTTTTGTTGACCGATAATCGGACGCATCATGTCGTTAGAAATAAAAGGCGTTAACTTTGAGGTAATATAAGGAACCATATTAGCAAGAGCTGCTTCCCCGCCGGCTTTCTCCGCTTCTTTAGTCCAAAAATCAATAACAGTTTGATTTTTACATTTACTTAGTTTTAATTTTCTAAAATCTTCATCAGCTAAAACTTTAGGAATCTCCATTAAAGTCGAACCTGTTTCTGGATCATCCATAACTAAAAGCATGGCATTTCTCATGTATTGTTCAAACATCGGACCACCAGTCGCTTTTAAGTCGTATAACTTATCAAAAATACCAATCATTTCGTTAATAACAAAACCCTTTTGCTCTGGATAAGCGGGGTCGTAGTCAAGTAAATTTAAACCTAAAGGTCTTTCCATGTCAGCTGGAGCAAAAACTAAAACATCCTCTGCTCTTTCTGGTGGAATTCTATCTAAAATATCCTGAATTAAATCACCATTAGGATCAATAACACAAACCCCTTCGCCATTTTGAATATCCTGAATCGCCATGTTATTTAAGGTAACAGATTTACCAGTACCAGATTTACCAACTAAATAGGTATGACGTCTTCTGTCTTGGCGTTTTATTCTAATTTCTTTTTCTACGCCACGATAAAAATTCGTACCAAGCATTATTCCTTCATCTGGAACCTCGGCTGGTGCAGGAGCAATTTTAGAATTTAACCACATTATATTCGGAGTTTCCGTTGTCTTCAAAGGAAAATGAAAAATACTAGTTAATTCTTCCGTGTTTAATAAAAAACTAGATTTTTCATCAAAATTGCGAAATATAAAAGAACTAACAATTCTATCTAAAGATTCTTTCTTGCCGCTATATTTTTCAAAAATATTTCCGTAAGTAAAATTATTATATTCACTAAAAGCGCTGGTAACATTCTCTAAATACATTAAAGACTTTTCTTTTGTCTTAGCGCAGCTAATAATTCTTAAATTAACATCTAAGCCGGCTTTATTATTTTTATCTTCAATAGTTTTTAACATTTCCTCTTCGGCGGCTGTTAATCGTTTATCAGAAACCTGTGACCCACTATCTTTTTTCTTAGAACCGAAAAAATCAAAAAAAGAATTAAGGGCATTAAAAAAATTACTACTTGAGTTAGCCGCCTCTAAACCCTTACTAACAGAATTAGTTTTTTGAATATTAGAAACTACATTTCGAACGCGAGTATGCCAAGAACCGCGAGCACTTCTTACGACATACTGAATAGCGATGCTTTCATCTTTATCTAATTTAGATAAAACATTAATCAAGGAATTCATCGGATCAGCTTCCATTTTCTGATAAGTTTTTATAGGAAAAACGAAGTCTCTTTTTGTTTTTAAATAAGCACCAGCTATCTGACTATCTGGTTTAAAAATATTATAATCTTCTATTTCATCAATTACTGCTTCAGGGTAATTAGCATGAATCTGTTGCTCTATATAACGAGAATCTTTCTCAGGAGCAACCACATAAAAAGCAATTTTATTAGAAATAGCCACTATTTCAAAGGAAAACTGATCATTCCTGCCAAACAACCAATGTTTAAAACCTTTTTGAGCTCTTAATCCACCTATTGAAGAAAAAATAGTCTCCCCTTTTGATATTTCTTCTTTTATCTGTTGAACTGAAGACTCGCTTTTTCCATCTTCTGGTTTTTCTTTTGGCAAACGAATAAGAAAAACTTTATGATTTTGATAACGGTTTTTTGCAAAATAAACTCTTAAAATATTAAGAGTTATAAAAATTACAATAGTTGAAATTATTATTATGGCTAAAATAATAATCAAAAATTGAAAAAGAGGGCTTGAAAAAAAAGAATCGTTCATAGATTTTTTTTAATTTTCATTATTTTATCTACCTTTAATTTAGTTTCCTGTTCAAGAAAAAATTTATTAACTCCAGGAATTAATTTTAACCATTTCTTTATTAAATCTATTATTTTACTAACCTTAACTTTTGTTTCTCCTAAAAGAATACTTATTTTTTTAACTGTTTCTTCACCTTTTTCTTGAAATTCTTTTTGCTTCTGCGGGCTCATTTTCAAAAATATATCATTTAAACCTTCAGATAATATTTTATCAATTTCCTCTTCCCTTCTTTTTAAAACACTAGCGGTCGAGCTTTGAGCCGCTAGACCACCTTCTTTTTCTATCTCAGCAATAATTTTCTTCTCTTCTTTTTTATCAACTGGTTTGTCTAAAGAATTTTCCGGCGAAGGGATTGATTCTTTATCAACTTCAATAGAAACAGGTTCACTTTCCTGTTTTATTACTTCCTGAGAGGATGGTATTTGTTCAATTTTACTTTCTTCCATAGAAATTTATTTGGCTATTATAGCTCCAACTGGACAGTCCTTAGCGGCTTGCTTAGCGGACGCATCAGCTTCCTGACGAGTTTCCTCAGCCTTACCATCAGAGTTAATTATAAAATTTTCAGGCGAAGTTCCGGCACAAAGACCGCAACCAATACATTTTTCTTGATCAACTTTTAGCATAAATTTTAAAAAAACCGAAACAAAAAACAAGTACAAAACTTCTCTTATTTCGACTTAATTTATTATATTTTTATGAACTTATTATAACATGTTTTTATATCTTTTAAAAGTAGTTGACAATAAAGAAGGCTTTTGTTATATTTAAGTTAATAAAAATGTAATTTAAACCTTTGATATTAGCTTTTTAGCTAATATTTTAGTGAAAAACTAATATGGCAACAAAGAAAGCCGCCGGTTCAACCTCCCTGGGACGTGATTCAGCGGGTAAAAGACTAGGCGTAAAACTCAGTGACGGTCAGTGGGTAAAAACTGGCATGATTATTATCAGACAAAGAGGCACAAAATACCGCCCTGGTTTGAATGTAAAAAAAGGTAAAGATGATACTCTATTTGCAATGACAAATGGTTTTGTTAAATTTACTACTAAAAAATTAAAGAAATTTACTGGCGCTTTAGAGTACTCTAAAATGGTTAGTATTGTAAAAGAGTTAAACGGACAAACTGCTCCAAGCGAAGCTTCTTTAAAGAAGACTCCTCTTAAAAAAGGAAAAACTGCTAAAACTACAGTTAAGAAAACTAAGCTGCGATATAATGTAGCTAGAAAAGAAAAACTAGAAAAAAGAGCTGCTAGAAAAGCTGTTAAAAAATAATTTCCGTCTCTTAAATAGAAAAAACAGACCTTTTAAGGTCTGTTTTTAGTTTTAAAAAATAGTTTACTTTTTAAACCTTCCCTTTCCGACAAACTTTAACAAACTCTACAAAAAGAGGATGAGGTCTTAATGGTCTTGAAATATATTCGGGATGGAATTGGACGCCAATAAAAAATGGATGATCTTTTATTTCTATTGCCTCAACAACTTTATTATCAGGCGAAGTTCCAGAAATTATTAAACCTAAGTCTTCAAACTTTTTTCTATAATCATTGTTAAATTCGTAGCGGTGACGATGACGCTCACTAACAATATTTTTTCCAGAATATTTAGCATAAGCTTTTTCTAAGCGACTATCTTTAGCTAATTTACAAGGCCAAGCACCAAGACGAATCGTTCCTCCGTAACCTTTTTCTTTTATAAGATCTAATTGCCCTGGCATGATATGAATAACTGGGTCTGGTGTTTTTGAGTTAACCTCAGCTGAATTTGCCTCTTTTAAACCAGCCACATTTCTTGCAAACTCAATAACCGCCATCTGCATACCGTAACAAAGTCCGAAATAAGGAACTTTATTTTCGCGACAATATTTTATAGTCTTTATCTTCCCTTCTGAATCACGATTACCCCAGCCCTGCGGAACAATTATTCCATCTAACTTTTTCAATTCTCCTAAGCCATTTTTTTCAATCTCCTCAGAACTTAACCAAATAATTTCTGCCTTTACTTTATTTTCAGCCGCCGCGTGTTTTATCGCTTCAATAACGGAAATATAAGAGTCACCAAAAGAAAAATCACCGCTCATAAAATATTTTCCCACGATACCAATTTTCACAACCGGACCAAGAACCTTAGTAGCGGCTACCATTTTTTTCCAACTTTCATTAAGAGCTTTTTTCTCTCTAAGAGGTAGATTAAATTTTTCTAAAATAGTCGTGCCTAAATTATCTTTTTCAAAATTTAAAGGAATATTATAAATTGAAGAATCGTCTGGAGCGGAAATAACAGCTTCCGGTGCAACATTACAATTAATTGATAATTTTTCACGACGAGATGCGTCAATTGGTTTTTCACTTCTCGCAATTAAAAAATCTGGCTGAATACCAGCACTTTGCAAATTTCTAACAGCGTGCTGAGTGGGTTTAGTTTTCATTTCCCCGATCATATTTGGCATGGGTAAATATGAAACCATCACAAAGAGAACATCTTTGGGATTATAAAGCTTCATAACACGAGCTGCCTCTAAAAAAAGAAGGTTTTCATATTCACCAACCGTGCCGCCAATTTCAATAATCATAATTTCCGCACCAGTTTTCTCTACTGCCGCTTCAATTCTTCTTCTTATTTCCTGGGGAATATGAGGTACAACTTGAACACATTTTCCTTTATACTCTAAATTTCTTTCTTTTTCGATAACTGACTGATAAATACGGCCAGTTGTCATGTAATTTTCCTTGTAAATATTAGTATTTAAAAATCTTTCGTAGTTACCAATATCTTGGTCCGTTTCATCCCCGTCTTCAGTCACAAAAACTTCGCCATGCTCAACCGGATTCATGGTTCCAGCATCAACGTTAATATAAGGATCCATTTTAATAGCACTAACTTTATAACCCCTGGCTTGTAAAATTTGACCAATTGAGGAAGTGGTTATCCCCTTGCCAACTCCAGACATAACTCCACCAACAACAAATATATATTTTGTGTTAGGTGCTTGTTCTTTGTTAGCTTTTTTGTTTGGCATAGTTTTTATTTATTTTCTTTTAAAATATTTAAAGCTTTATCAAATTGAGGGTCAAGATTATTATTTATATCGTCCATATCTAATTCAATTTTTACGTCTGGCTCTATCCCTTTTTCATCAATAAAATCACCAGCCGGAGTTAACCATTTAGCAATCGTTATTTTTAAAGTTGAGCCATCACTTAAATCTTTTAGAGTTTGAACTGATCCTTTGCCGAAGGTAGTTTCTCCAACCAAAGTAGCCTTTTTATAATCTCTTAAAGCGCCAGCTAAAATTTCAGAAGCCGAAGCACTACCGCCATCAATTAAAACTACGGTTTTAAAATCTTTTAAACGAGCTAGTCCACGAGCCGGATATTCATTTCTTTTATTATCATTTAATTGCTCAGCCACAATCATCCCCTCTTCTATCCATTCGCTAGCAATTCTAATAGAAGTTTCTAAATAACCACCTGGATTACTTCTTAAGTCAAGAATAATTCCTCTTGGCTTTTTAATTAATATCTCATCAACGGCCTGATTAAATAAATATTCGGTATCATTATTAAAATTACTTATTCTAATTACATATATATTATCCGGGCGTAACTCTGTTTTTAAACTTTTTACAACAATAACTCCTCTAACAATTTCTACATCAAAAGCCTTTTGATCACCTCTTATAATGGTTAATTTAACTGTTGTGTCTTTTGGCCCACGTATCTTTCTAACAACCTCAGAAATACTTAAACCGATTGTTGGTACATCATCTACGGCGTAAATTTTATCTCCTGGTAAAAGTCCAGCTTTTTGAGCGGGTGTCTCATCCAAAGGGGCAATGACAGTCGCAATATCATTTCTTAAACCAACCTCCATACCAACACCTTCGAATGTTCCCGCTAAATCATCAGCAAACTCTTTAGCTTCTTCTGGATCCATAAACATAGTATAAGGATCACCAGTAGCTTCTGCCAAACCCTTTAAAGAACCATAAAAAAGCTCCTTATCGCTTATTTTTATTTTATTTACATAGTTTGATTTTACATTATCCCAAACTTCCCAGTAGAGATTGAAATTTAAATTTTCAGTGTCTTTTTTATCCCCTGTTTCCTCGTTTTGATAATAAGCAATCGGTCTAAAATAATCCTTGGTTTTATTTTGACCAAGCAAAAATCCCCCTGAAAAAATGAATAGACTTAAAAAAATAACCAAAAATACATATTTGGCCTCAATTTTTTTTATAATTTTATTATTTAACATATATATAAAGCTATTTTCTTATTATTATAATTTTATCACCTCTTAGATCAATTAAGCGAGAACTTCTTTTTGTCCTGGAAATTCCTTTATTAACTAAAAGATCTGGTTTTAACTTATCTTCAAAATAATTATTTTTTATTAACTCAAGATTTAAAATTGGTTCTTGACCGCTAAAATTTAAACTAGTGGAAACTATTGGAACATCAAGTTCTTTTATAATTTTAATTAAAAAATCACTTTTAGGCAAACGTAAAGCCAGGCTTGAATCTTTAGTTTTAAGCTCTGGACTTAAATTGTTTCGACTATTTAAAATAACCGTACTTGGTCGTTTGTTTTTAAACCAAATATTTTTTAAAATAGCTTCTTGATTTTTACTTAAAAATACATATTTTTTTAGCATTTTTACATCAGAGACCAAAAGAATGAAAGGTTTATCCTTGCCCCTTTTTTTTATTCTTTTTATTTTTTTAATTCCTTTGTCGATATCTGCACGAGCGCTAAAACCATAAATAGTATCAGTTGGTAAAACAAGAATTTTTCCTAAATTTAAAAAATTAATGATTTTTAAAAAATCATTATTCTTTAAATTATTATTTTTTATTTTTATTTCTAACACTTATTTAATTTATAAAAATGAGGAAAGAGACTTTAAAGCCTCTGGTAAAAGAGGCGTGAAAATACCGCTAATTTCTAAAAGAAGTGGCGCCACAGAGGAGCTTAGTAAAAGTTCCGACATTTTTCCGCCAAAATCTAAATATTTAGAAAACACATAAACTATTAAAGACATGAGCATGGCTCCTTGTACAAAACCAAAGACTGCTCCTAATAAATTATTAATCAAGCGACTACCGGGTAAAAAAGCAGCCAATTTGAAAAGTTTTTCTATTAAAATGAAAATTAAGGCGACTATTTGTGCACTTATAAAAAATAAAATAATAAAAGAAGTAATTCTTAAAACCCCTTCGTTTCCTGAAATAAAACCACTAAACCAGTTAAAAAAATCGACGTAATATTGTCCAGCCACATAAACGCCAATAAAAAATCCTAAAATTGCTCCGACCATTTTTATAAATCCCTTAAAAAGACCATTAATAACAAAACCGAGAATGATAATTAAAAGAGCTAAGTCAAATATTGTCATAATTTTAAGATTTATTTTCCTCCTTTATTAGGCGCGGAAAAAGAATGTTTATTTTTTTTATTTGTTTTTCTGAAAAACTTTCTTGAATTATTTTAGAGCTACTTGGAATAAATGGTTCAAGTAAATAAGAGATATTTAAAATATCCTGAGCAATTGGTTGTAAAATATTTTTTATCTCTTCCTTATCACTTAATTTCCAAGGAGCCTTAGCACTTAAAATTTCATCACAATCCCGTATTTTATCCCAAATAATTTGCAAACATTCATTAAAACGGTAAAGAGAAAAAGACGACTCAAAAGCGTTTTTAAGAGCCCCTCTCTTTTCTTCTTTAAAATCAATTTTTAAATCAGTCTCAATGTCGTTTTTTTCTAAAAGATTAGAAACTCTGGCTGCTAAATTACCCAAACCATTTGCTAAGTCAGCATTATATCTTTCAATAAATTTATCTTCTGAATAATCTCCATCTTCAAAAGCTGGAATTTCCGCTAAGAGAAAATATCTTAAAGCATCGCTACCATATTTATCTACTAAGTCGTAAGGATTAATTGTGTTTCCCAAACTTTTACTAATTTTTTGACCATTAATTGTCATAAAACCAAAGACTAAAACTTGTGTAGAATTAGCCAATTTAGCTGACATAAGCATAGCTTGCCACATAGCCGTCTGTGGTCGCAAATTATCTTTACCACAAACTTGTAAACCTGGCCAAAAATTATTAAAATTTTCCTCATTACTTGGCCAGCCCAGAGTGGAAATATAGTTTACCAAAGCATCAAACCAAACATACATAACTTGAGTATCATCTCCTGGCACGGCTACGCCGTGAGGCATTTTTTCTTTTAAACGAGAAATACTAAAATCCTGTAAACCGCCCTCAACAAAAGTTTGAATTTCTTTTTGACGACTGGCCGGAATTACGAAGTTTGGATTAGACCGGTAAAGTTCTAATAGCTTTTCTTGATATTTAGAGAAACGAAAAAAATAATTTTCTTCTTCAATTACTTCTAGCTCTCTGCCTGGATGCAAAGGACAAAATCCATCTTTATCAAGCTCAGAATCAGTTTTTTCCATTTCACAACCAACACAGTATTTAACCTGGTATTTTTTTTTATAAATATCACCATTTATTTCGCAACGAAGCCAAAATTCCTGAGCGGCTTTTTTATGAAGATCGTCAGTTGTTCTGATAAAGTTATTATAAGATAGATTTAATTTTTCCTTTAAAGGTTTAAACTTCTCTGAATAAATATCACAAAATTCTTGAACTGGAATATTTAATTCATTAGCTTTTTGAAAAATTTTTAAACCATGCTCATCTGTGCCGGTGTTAAAAAAAACATTATAATCTCTTTGTTTAAAATAACGAGCAATAATATCCGCTCTAATAATTTCGGCCGCAAAACCAATATGGGGGTCGGAATTTATATAGGGTAAAGTGGTTGTGATGTAAAAATTCTTATTTGACATTTTTTTATTTTTTATGTATTATTTCGAGTTAACCAAAAATAAATAATATGTGGGTACTGGTTCTTTTCAAGTTAGAAGTGTCAGTTGAATCAGTCCTAAAAGATGATGATAACGACAAATATGAAGCGACAATTGTTAAGAGTTTTTTCCTCGATAAAAATGGTATTTGGGAGAAAAAAATCGACGAAGTATTAAACGATGAGATTGAAAGTTTAAGGCTTTCAATTATCGAAAGTGAGCACAGTGTTCGCATTTCTTGTTTTTCCAAAAAAACCGGAATAATAAGGAATGCAATCGCCTCTTCAATTCAAATTATAAACTAAATGAGAATGAAAAGAAAGGATGTTAAAAGCATCCTTTCTATTTTTTTAATGTTTTCTTAACTAAAACCACAAATTCGCCTTTTTGATTATTAGCGTTACTTAAAAGGACTTCTTTTAAGTCCTTAGGACTTCCTTCGTAAAAACTTTCATGCATCTTTGTTAATTCCCTAGCTAAAGAAATTTTTACTGGCATTTCTTTTTCTAAGCTCATAAGATCTATCTCTTCTAAAAACTTTAAAATTCTATGTTTTGATTCATATAAAACACTCGGATATTTTGAAGAAAAAATTTCCCCTAACATGGTCTGACGCCCTTTTTTATGAGGCAGAAAGCCTAAAAATAAAAATCTATCAAAACCTGCGCCAGCAATAGAAATAGCACTTGTTAAAGCAGAAACGCCAGGCACGCTTTCAATTAAGACTTGCTCTCCTATTTCTTCTCTTACTAACTGGACTAACTTCCCTCCTGGGTCAGAAATCCCCGGAGTTCCAGCGTCAGTTATTAAAGCTAAATCCTTCCCTTCTTTTAAGAGATTAATTATTTTTTCAACTTTTATCTCGCCAGAATGTTGATGAAAGGATATAGTTGGGGTTTCAATATTATAATGTTTTAAAAAAACAGAACTAGTTCTAGTATCTTCACAAAGAATAAAGTCAGCTTCTTTTAAAACTCTTAAAGCTCGTAAACTTATATCTTCTAAATTTCCGATTGGCGTACCAACGATTCTTAAAACACTCATAAATTATTCAATGTTTTCTCCTTTTTCTTTAACATATTTTGTCCAATCCTCAGCAATTTCAATTAATATTTTAAAAGGAGCTTCAATGATAAAGTCAAAAATGAAAACGAAAATATTAACTTTTGACATGTTATTAGACAACCAGCGACCGACTAAAATTATTGGTAGGTAAAATAGGTCTAATAAAAAGCTTAAAAGACTTTCTCTTTTTTCAATAATTAGAAGTTCTTTAACTCCTTTAGTGGTAATAATACTAAAGAAACTAACAAAAGCTAAAAAGAATAAAAATATAACGATACTAACCCAGGTAAAGTTTACAAGAGATAAAACCCTAGTTATTGCGTAAATAGAGACAAAAAATGAAGCGGTATAAATAATATTAAAAATAAGTGAAGGTAGGAATTTTCTTTTTTGGGGCTTTCTTAAAATAATAGATTTTGCTAAAGAAGATTTGTCTGGGCTAATTATTTCTTTAACACCTTCGACTATCTTCTGAGTATTACTGTCTTCTGGTTTTTTAGTTGTTAAAACAATAAAAAACAAAAGTACGGCCGGAAAGGCAATATTTATTACCAAAGACATGATATTTAAAGGCTCATTAAACCAACGTATAGCAGGAACTTCGATGGCAAACACAAAAACAGATTTAGTTAAAAATATATATAAAATACTTCTAACCGCCGATCGCCAAAGTTTCGATTTTGCTTTCGTGTATTTTTGGTTACAAGTTTTAACTATGGCCGCAAAAAAACCTTTTTGATTGTTTTGCAGTTCTCCGTAAATTTTAGCCGGATCAGTGTCTATGGTTTCAGTTAAAACTGTATAATATAGTGAGTATAAACGACTAACTTTATCTAATTGTTTTTTTAGAGGATGTTTTAAATCTTTTTCAATTGTTTTTTTTATGTCTTCAATTTTAGAAGCCAAATCATCAATTTTATTTTCTTCATCAGGACTTAAAACATCATCCTTGTTTATATCAGCCCAAAAACTATTATAATATTTAAACAAAACAAAACTTAAAAGATCATCATCAAAACGACTAAATCTCCTAGAAATGCTTAAATATATCTGAATCGGCAAATCCTTTTCATACATTTTCAAATCTATTGGCAGCTTAATGTTTTTAGACAAAAGCTCAAACATATTACCAACAATAGATTTTTTTACATTATTTGGAGCCAGGCCTTCTTCAATTTCGCAGGCAGCTAAAGTTAAAAACCAAGAAACTAAGGAATTTTTTTCTTTAATTGAATCTTTAACAGCGTTAATGTCTGTTTTTAAGTTTAAAGAATAATTAGCTTCGGCTGATATTTTGTTTTTTAATCTAATGTATTTTTCTAAAATAAGAGCTGTTTCTTGAATTTTAGATTCAGGAATAGAATCATTTGGCAAATAACCGCCACGAATAAGTTCGGTAAGTAGGTGTTCAGCTATATTTTTAGCCTCAGCTTGTCTAACAACGCCTTCAATAATAACTTGTCTTTTTAAAATTCTAGAGATAGCTGTTTTTCTAAGTAAATGTTCTTCTTCATAATCAACAGCGTTTCTTGCCTTTTCATAAACAAAAGCCAAGCGAGAAACCAAAGAAGACACCCTTATTTTAGGGCTATCGTCTTTTTTGTCTTTTTTATTTTTTTCCGTATAGACAACCTGGAATAATTTTTTGATATTATCGTTTACCTCCAGGCTTTCTTTTTTTTCGATGTTTTTTATCAAATTCGGACTAACCATAAAATTAAAAGGCTTTAACAAAAGCTTGACTTTATTGTAGCTTTTTTATTTTCAAAAAGCAATATTTAAAAATTGAAGAAATGCTTGACAAGTATTTCTAAGTTATGTAATATTGTATTAGATAAAAACAGCCCAGAGGGCTTTTTTTAAATCTTGTCTAGCGAAAAATAACGACAAGAAAATTTGCTAAAATAACAAAAAATATGAGTAAAATCATCAATTATTTGAAAGAGTCTTACGCCGAGATGAAAAAAGTTACTTGGCCGACAAAAAAAGAAACATATCGTTATACCGTTTTAGTTATCGGTATAAGTTTGGCTACTGCTGCTTTTTTAGGTGTCTTAGACGAAATATTTTCTCTAGGTTTCAGAATAGCTTTAATGCAATAAACCTTAAAATTAATTATTAATTTTTCTTTTTTATAAATTTATGGCTAAACAAATCTTAAATCAAGGCCGACGTTGGTATGTTATTCATACTTATTCCGGTTATGAAGAAAATGTCGCCGAAAACTTAAAACAAAGAGTTGAATCTTTGGACATGGAGGATAAAATTTTCAATATTCTTATCCCAACTGAGAAAAAAATTAAAATCAAAAATGGAAAAAGAAAAGTTAGTGAAGAAAAAATATTTCCTGGTTATATCTTAGTTGAGATGGAAGTAACTGATGATTCTTGGTATATAGTTAGAAATACACCTAACGTTACTGGTTTTATCGGTACTGGAACAATCCCAACTCCAATTGGCGAAGAAGAAGTTAAAGCTCTTCAAAAAAGAATGGGTGTTGAAGATCCTAAATTCCAAATCGACGTAGCTATAGGTAGCCCAGTAACTATAAACGAGGGGCCATTTAAAAACATGGAAGGAAAGGTAACCGCAATTGACGAGGCTAAAGGAAAGGTAAAGGTTTCTGTTTCTATGTTTGGACGAGAAACTCCAGTTGAATTAGACTTTTTACAAATTAAGAAAGCTTAATAAAGATATCATGGGTTGCGCTTCTCTGCCCTTGTTTCAATTAAAAATATGGCAAAAAAAATAAAAACAAAAATAAAATTACAAATTACTGGCGGACAAGCTAACCCAGCTCCTCCAGTCGGTCCAGCTTTAGGTCAACATGGTTTAAATATCGCTGGCTTCTGTAAAGAATTTAACGATAAAACTAAAGATCAAATGGGTGATGTTGTTCCTGTAGAAATTACTGTTTACGAAGACAGAAGTTATGATTTTATCATAAAAACATCTCCAGCTTCAGAATTAATTAAAAAAGCAGCTGGCATTAAAAAAGGATCAGGAAAACCTTTAACTGAAAAAATTGGTTCAATTACTAATGCTCAGTTAACAGAAATTGCTGAAAAGAAAATGTCTGATTTAAGTGCTAAGGATATTGAGGCAGCAAAGAAGATTATTGCTGGAACAGCTAGACAAATGGGAGTTGAAATTAAATAATTATTAATAATTGTGGGAGTTTAATCGCTTAAGAGCTGATAGACGCCTAACCACAAAAATATGTCAGAAAAAAAGACAAAAAAGAAAGATTATTCTAAAGTTTACGACAAATTAAAAGCTTATCCTTTTAACGAAGCTTTAGGAATTATCAGACAAGTTAGTAAAACAAAATTTGACGCTTCTTTAGAAGTTCACTACCGCCTTGGTATTAATAATAAAAAGAGCGATCAACAGGTCAGAGGTGCAGCCTCCCTTCCTCACGGAACAGGAAAAACTTTAAAAATAGCGGCCTTTGTTTCTCCGGAAAATGAAAAGGCGGCTAAAGCTGCTGGAGCTGATTTAGTTGGCGGTGAAGAATTAATTGAAGAAATTAAGAAGACTGAAAAAACTGATTTCCAAGTTGCTATCGCTGAGGTTTCTATGATGAAACACTTAGCTAAAATAGCTAAAATTTTAGGTACTCGTGGTTTAATGCCATCTCCTAAAAACGAAACTGTAACTCCAAACCCGGTGAAAGCTATTGAGGAGTTAAAGAAAGGAAAAATTAGTTTTAAAAATGATGATACTGGAAACGTTCACGCTATTATCGGAAAATTAAGCTTTAGCGATGATAAATTAAAAGAAAATTTTGAAAGCTTACTTGAAACTATTAGAAAAGCGAAACCATCTACCTCAAAAGGAACTTTTATTAAAAACGTTAGCATCGCCTCTTCAATGAGTCCTGGTGTTAAAGTAAGTCTTTAATAAGAATCTTAAAAGATAAAAAAAGAGCCTCTTCTCGAGGTTCTTTTTTGTTAAATAAAAAGCCTTGATTTAATTCAAGGCTTTTAAAAGCTTTTTTAACTAACACTCTAGTTTTTTAAATTAAGATCTTGAGCTTAATTCTATTTCACCTTTTAGTGTTTCGATGTTGTACTTTATCGGGTAATCCCGATTTACTTTAATCCAAGCTTCATCGGCTTGAATCATGTGAAATGTAATTGTCACATAATTTTTCCTTTCTGTTTCGCAATAATCAAGAACAAAACCGCTAACTTTAGACTTTGGAGTTCCATTCCGATTTACAAACTCAATAACCCGCTTTTCCCTCCTGGAATCATCTATATTTTTTAAAGATACCCCGGTAACACAATACAATAATTTCTTCATTACTTCTTGTTTTTTAAAGATTCAATTATCTTAACTATTTCTCCCCATCCAAAAACACGATTTATCTCACCTAAGAACTCTCCCTGATTCCAAGGATTATCAAAAACTATAACCTTAATACCAGACTCCAAACAATCCATTATATGCATCATGTCGTCGTCTATTATAAGCTCGGCCTCTATTTGAGTGCACACTAAAGATTTTTTTATTCTGCTATTTCCCTCGACATAAGCGTTTGTATGATAAATACCAGAAAAAATATCTGGAAAATATTTATCCACCCAGGCCTTAGTAAAATCTTTTGTGTAATCTTCTCTGCCGGTGACAATGAAAAGTTCGTGTCCTTGATTTTTTAGAAATAAAAGAGTTTCATAGGCGCCGTGTATTGGTAAAATGTTTAAAAAATGATCTGACTTAAAAAACTCTCTCACTTTCTCCACGGCCTCATCTTTACTACCACCCCAAACTTTTTCATAATGATATGAAAAAAAATGACTTCTTTCTAATTTCGTTCCATATTTCTCATTATGAAACATGATAACACTACTAATTAAATCGGCAATAACCTCGTCAAGATCTACTGCAATTCTCATTCTTCCTCCTTTTTTTATAATTTTTTGGTTAATATTCTTTTTTAAAGTACTTAAATTCAATAGATTATCCTAACATAAAAAATTATAATAGGTCAACTTATTGACCTTGAAATCAAGCGAAATGTGTCTATAATTACATCAATTATAGACTACTTGACTTATTTAAAAAAATAATGTATAATAATATATAGGTAAGCAGTCTTAAGTATTAGCGGCCAAAACCGCTTTTTTTTAAGAAAAGGTCGGCTTACATTTTATAAAAATTAGGAAAAAAAACGAAGATGAAAAAGTTATTTATCGGTGGTTTAAATTTTAAAACTACTGAAGAAGTCTTAGCTTCCGAATTCGCTAAGGCTGGAGAAGTTCTTTCTGCTGTGATTATCATGGACAGAATGACTAACCGGTCCAAGGGTTTTGGCTTTGTAGAAATGGCTAACGATGATGAGGCAGAAAAAGCTATTGCTATGTTTAACGGTCAAGAATTAGACGGTAGAAAAGTTATCGTTAATGAAGCTCGTCCTTTGGAAAAGAGATTTTAATACATCACTTTTTAAAGATAAGACAAAAAAACACCAGTCGAAAGACTGGTGTTTTTTTTGTGTCAATAAATTATTCAACTAAAGCATCTGGTAAGCTTTCTTGATTTAATATAAAATCATTGTTAATTTCTGGTTGAAATAGATACCTCTCTCCCGCTTGTTTTATAAGATACTCATTATCTAAAGAATTCATACCAGCTCCATTTAATTGCCAAATGCTAAAATTTAAAAAGGCAACAAAACTAACCCAAAGTAAATAAGGAATAAGTAAGTAAGCAGCTTTTTTATGAATTTGATAAAAGGCTATTATAGTAGCTAAAATAGCAAACCAAAGAGAAATGATTTCTGTAAAAGCAATGCCCGGATTTTTTAAGCTAAAGAAAATAAAAGACCAAAAAAGATTAAGTGATAACTGGAATAAAAAAACAATTAAAGAAAATCTTACCTCTTTTTTGTCTAAACCACGTCGCCAAATTAAAAAAGCAGCTATACCCATTAATAAATAAAGGAATGTCCAAACTGGGCCAAAAAGCCAGTTTGGCGGATTAAAAACTGGTTTTTCTAACAAAAGATACCAATCACTCATCGATGATTGAGTAAATAAGGAACCGATAATCGCAAAAATTTGTGGAATAATTAAAGCAATAATCAATTTTAAAAAATTAGCTTTCTTCATATTTATTTTTTAGTCTATGTAAATTTATTTTAATTATAACAAAAAAAATAAAAAGGAGCTAATTTTTAAAGAAAGGCTTTTTTATTTTAAAAAGTTGTTTAATTTAAATAAAAAGAGATTATTTTACAAATAAATTACATAAGCTATAAATAGATAATTTTATTTCTGACAAAAGAAGCCTGCGTTCCAAATAATATTCAATTTCTAAAAAATCATTTCCAAGAACCGTTACCTTTTTATTTTTCAAGCGTTTTAATTTATGCAGCTTTAAAGAGCTCTAAAACTGCTAATCTCGAGATTAAGTGCTATAATAATATTGAAATTTATTATATAGCTAAAAAATATGGAAAAAACCGACTTAGATTTAGTTCTTGCCTTTAAATTAGGTGAAAAAGAGGCTTTTATTAAGCTTTATGATAAATATATAGATAAAATATATAAATTTATTTATTATAAAACTTCTCACCGAGAAACCGCCGAGGACTTAAGTTCCCAAACTTTTTTAAAAGCTTTTAAAAATCTATCTGATTTTAGAGTTCAAAGTGGTGATTTTTTCTCTGCCTGGCTCTATCGCATTGCCAGAAATCTAGTAACAGATTTTTACCGCAGCAAAAAAGATCTATTAGAAATTTTTGATATTTGGGATTTAACAGACGATACCGATATTCTAAGAGATATTGAATTTAAAGAAAAATCTGCGAGCTTAGAAAAATATCTTAAAAAATTAAATAACGAACAAAGAGAGATTATAATTTTAAAAATTTTTCAAGAAATGTCTTATAAAGAAATTTCTGAAATAATGGGAAAAAGCGAAGAGGCTTGTAAGATGAGTTTCTCCAGAACTCTAAAAAAATTAAAAACGGAAATGCCTATTTCCCTTTTAATTTATTTATTTTTATTTAAAATTTAAAAATATGAACGAAGATAAAATAAAAAATATTATAAAAGAAATTCTTGAACTTGAACCAGATATGAAAAAATTTGAAAAAGAAATAAAAGAAATAATAATTAATTTTTCAAAAAATAAACCAGAAGCTTTCTTGAGAGAAGATTTTAAAAACGAATTAAAAGACAAAATTATGAAAGAAGTTGAAAAAATTAAAAATGAGCAAAAAGTTGAAAATGAAAGAAAGTTTTCTTGGCCTATATTTGCTAAAAAAATGTCCTTTTCTGTGGGCGCCTTGTTAATTGCTTTAATTATAATTATACCGGGTATCTCTTATTTTAAAAACAAAGATAATAAAAACTTTAACATTACCTATAACGACCAAGCCTTTGTAAGACTTAGCGATGCTGCTTTTGGAAAAATACCTCTTTCTGAAGAAGGGCTTATGTCTAATGTCTCCCCCGCAAAGGAGGCTATGACAAGCTCTCCTGGCGCTGAGGTAGCGAGTATTAGTAACGGTTTTTCCTCTCCTGTTTTTGGCCTAGGTGGTGATGCGACTGTAATGAACTCAGATATGCCGCTTGATAGTCCGAAAATTCTTCCTTATCCCTATGAAATTATAAACTATGAATATGTTTATGCTGGCGAGGAAATAAGATTTGAAGAAGAGAAAGTTGATGTTTTCAAGCGTTTAAAGAGTGATTTTAATGGTAAAAAAATAGCCGACCAAGTTTTAGGACTCGACTTTAAACTTTTAAACTTAAGAAATTTTAAAGACGGAGCTAATGTTTCTAGTATTTCTATTAATCAGGACAAAGATTTTGGCTTTATTATAAACATAAATACCCAGGACAATAGTCTTTCCCTGTATTCTAATTGGAGTAAGTGGCCTCAACCTTATTCAAAGTGCCAGGACGAAGCTTGTTTTTCAAAAAACAGATTAAGTTATAGCGATATTCCAAACGATGAGAAAATTATTAATATTAGTAATAAATTTTTAAAAGAAAATGGTATTTCTTTAGATAATTACGGACCAGCTATAATTCAGGATTATTTTCGTCAAGAATACGAAAAAGCAAGTGATAAATCTAATGTTTATATCCCTGATGAGATTAGCGTTGTTTAC
This sequence comes from uncultured Gammaproteobacteria bacterium, assembly GCA_964509735.1. Classification (GTDB taxonomy): domain Bacteria; phylum Patescibacteriota; class Patescibacteriia; order Patescibacteriales; family UBA12465; genus UBA12465. Next base: position 24,334 of record CAZDYJ010000007.1, on the reverse strand, counting down.
CCCTTATTAATTAACGGCCAGGAAGTAAGCGACGATGGTGGCAATAAAAGTGGTTTATTTGTTTCTGTTAATATTCGTCACCAAAGAGTATCTGCTTTAAGTAATTTAAATAATCAGAACTACGAGGTTTCAGCTTATAAAGCTATAACAGAAAATACTTTAATGAAACTCATAAAGCAAGGCGGGGTTTATCCCTCTTATGATAATCCAGAAGCAGTTAAAACTGTTAAAATAGAAATTGGCAATCCAGAAAAAATACTTCTAAGACAATATCGCTATAATGAAAAAACCAGCAACTCTGATGAATTCTTTGTGCCGGCCTTATCCTTCCCTGTTTTAAATATTTCAGACAATAAGACTTATTTTTGGAGAAAAAATATTATCATTCCCCTAGCTCAAGATATGATAGAAGAACAACCACGCTATGATATAATGCCTATTCCTGAAGTTTTAATGCGTTAAAAAAAGACTCATCTATATAATCAAAAAGGCTGTTTTAAAAAACAGCCTTTTATAATTGTTAAAAATAAAAAATCTTCTTTCTATAAATAAAGAAGGCTGTCTTCTGAGACAGTCTCTTTATAATTCTTAAAAAATAAAAGCTACCTAAATTAATAAGATAGCTTTAAATAATTAACAGATTCTACAGAGAGCTTAATAATAAATGAGTAGTGTTAGAATGATAGCTTAAGATTTAGATTAATCATGTCGCGAATAATAAAAACCTTTTTCATCGGCACCAATTCTTTTGGCTTCAATTAACTCACTTTCTAAAATCTCACAATCTTCTTTGTAGTTTAAGTCTAAAAAGCGAAGATTTTTCCATTCGGTTCTATGATTTTCCGAAACAGTAAACGGAATATCAAAATCATCTTTTTTCTCTGGTGAAATACTTTTAAAGCCATGTCTATAAGCTACCAATGTATAGATGCGTGGTCTCCAAAAAATAATTTCAATACGAGAAACAACTTGCTCTCCATTTTTACGACCCAATAAAATTCGAAAAATCTTTTTTTTATTTTTTAAAAGATTATATGGTAAGTTCTTTTCTACTTTTAAAATTATACATTTTTTTAATTTATCCATTTTAGTCTGTTTTTAAGGTTCTACAATTTTTGTAATTAAAGCATAAAAAATAAAAAAAGTCAAGCCCTGAAATACTTAACTAAACTAGTAGCTAAATTTTAAGCTCGATTTTTACAGAAAAAATAGTTAGAGTGCCTGATAAATAATTATTATAAGTCCCTCCCTCTTAATTTTTCAGTTTTAATAATTTTATCAAGAGCAATTATATAAGCAGCTTTTCTTAGACTAATTTTAGGCTCAAAATCTTCGTATTTATCTAAAATTTTTAACCAAGAAGTTTTCATTTTTTTAAAAAGCAAATAAGCCAAATAATCTTCGTCTAAAACATTTCCGGTTTTGTTTTGTGACCACTCAAAGTAGCTAGCAATAACACCACCAGAGTTAGCCAAAATATCTGGCACAACAATCACCCCTTTCTCAAATAAAATTTTATCAGCCTCGTAATTAATCGGTCCATTAGCTAATTCAACAATACTTTTAGCTTTTACCTTAGAAACATTTTCTTCTGTGATTTGATTTTCAAGAGCAGCTAAAACTAAAATATCGACATCTAATTCTAATAATTCTTCGTTGCTTATTATCTCCGCACTCTCATAAGCACTTAATGAATCTGTTTTTTTCTTAATTTCTAAAGCCTTATTTATATCCAAAGCATCTTCATTAAAAATACCACCTCGGCTATCAGAAATAGCTACGATCTTGTAGCCAGCTTTTTGCATCATTTGAGCACAAAAAGAGCCCGCATTACCAAAGCCCTGAATAGCTACTTTTAATCCTCTCTCACCAGAGAAAAATTTATTTTTAAGTTCCTCTATAATAATAAAACCTCCGTGAGCAGTAGCGTCTTGTCTTAAAAGCGTACCACCTAACTCAAGTGGCTTGCCAGTTATCATAGCCGGCTCATGATAGCCTTTTATTTTCTCAAACTCATCAAGCATATAAGCCATTATCTGGCTATTTGTGTAAATATCGGGTGCGGGAATATCAATATTTTCTCCTAAAACATGATAAAAATTTCTAATATATTCACGACTTATCTCTTCAATTTCCTGGCTGGTTTTTTCTTTAGGATTAAAACGAATTGCCCCCTTAGCTCCACCATAAGGCAAATCTGCTAAAGAGTTTTTTAAGCTCATCCAAAAAGCCAAAGACTTTACTTCGTCTTCGTCGGCTAAAGGATGGAAACGAATTCCGCCTTTTCCTGGACCTAAGGTATTATTAGAAATTATTCGCCAAGCCGGATAAATATTTTCAGCAACTTTTAATTCAGCATAAGAAACTTTTTTTGGCTCTAATAGATAATTAATTTCTCTTTCAGAGAATATTTTTGCCTCCTTTAAATCATTTAAAAGTGAAATTATATTGGAAAAAGTAGACATAATTTAAAAAATTTTATTTTTTCTTAAGCACTTTTTTAACTGTTTTTTTAACCGGATTCTTAGATACAACTTTTACTACTTTTTTAGTCGGGCTCTTAGATAAAGTTTTGCTCGCTTCTTTAACTGGACTTTTAGCTTTTTTCTTCACAGAAGACTTTGTTGCTGCCTTGGACTCTGAATTTTTCTTACCACCCTCTTTCCCGTGACAGCTTATTTTTACAATCTTTAGGTTCTTAGTTTTTTTATTTTTAAGTTCCCTTTCTTCATAATCTTTTATAGCTTTTTGCAAACCCTGAACCGCCATAACAGAACAATGAACCTTTTGACTCGGCAGTCCGCCTAAGTCATCAACGATTTTCTGCCAAGGATATTTTTTCGCCTCTAAAATAGTCATCCCTTTTACTTTTTGAGTCATAACAGAGGCGGTGGCAATATTTGAAGCACAACCAAAAGACAAAAACTTAACGTCTTTTATTTTCCCTTTTTCAACTTTCAAGAAAAAATCTAATTGATCACCGCAAACCATATTACCAATTTGAGCATAACCATCGGGTTTAGAAATTCGTCCAACATTCTTAGGTTTTAAGAAGTTGTTCATAGTTTTTTTAGTATAATTTAAAGCCATATTTTTATTGTATTGGACTAAAAGACCTTAGTCTTTTAACCGTTTTTTTAAGACAATTTATTGTATAATCAATTTCTTTTTTTGTTGTATAACGACCAAGAGAAAAACGAATATTACTATTTAAAAAATTCTTATCGAGTCCGATTGCTTTTAAAACATAAGAACCTTTTAAATCAGTAGCTGAGCAAGCTGAGCCAGTTGAAACAGAAATTCCCTGCCGAGATAAATCAATTAAAATAGCCTCACCTTCAATAGAATAAAACATTATATTTAGATTGGCCGGGATGCGATTTTTTAAATCTCCATTTAAACGTAAATCTTTTATTTCCTTTTGTAAATTTTTCCAAAAATAATCACGTAAATTTTTTACTTTTTTTAAATAAATATTTCTTTCTTGATAAGCTAATTCTAGAGCATAAGTAAAACCAATAATTCCGGGCAAGTTATAAGTCCCAGCTCTTTTTCCCTCCTCTTGTCCACCGCCAACTATTAAAGGTTTAAATTTAACTTTCGGATTTAAGTAAGCTAAGCCAACCCCTTTTGGTCCATAAAACTTATGAGCTGATAAACTTAAAAAATCTATTTTATCTTTTTTTATATCAACTTTCAAATAAGGCACGGCTTGAACAAAGTCAGTGTGAAAATAAGCCCCATGTTCATGAGAAATTTTTGCTAAAGATTTTATATCGTTTATTGTGCCAATCTCATTATTCACTGCCATAACTGAAACTAAAATAGTTCGCTCATCTATTTTAGATAAAAGTTCTTCTTTTAAAATTATTCCTTTGTTATTTGGTTTTAAATAAACAACTTCAAAGCCCTCATCTTTTAACTGAGCTGCTGCTTCACGAACACAGGGGTGTTCTATTTCAGAAATAATTATTTTATTCTTTAAGGCACTACGATTAGCTAAGGCAACGCCTTTTATAATCATGTTATTTGCCTCAGTCGCGCTAGCGGTAAAGACCAAACCACGACTATCAGCCCCTATAAGCTTAGCAACCCTCTCCTTAGCCCCTACAAGGTCCAAATAAGCCTTTTGACCATCTAAGTGAATAGATGAAGCATTAGCGTATTTATCGCTCAAATAGGGCTTCATTTTCGCTAAAACCCGCGGATCAAGGCGGGTTGTGGCGGCATTATCAAGATAAACTTGCATATTTAAAAATATTATTAACTAATAAAGTATTGTAATAAACATTATAATTTTTTTTAAGTTAAAATTCAAGTTTAAATAAAAAACACGGATTTTTGCCGTGTTTTTTACTTACAAAATAAATTTTTACTTTATTTAACTAGCTCTATAGACTTAACAATAATATCTTTTAAAGGTAAGTCACGAGAATTTCTTTCCGCTGCTTCAATTTTTTTCACAACATCCATACCAGAAACAACTTCCCCGAAATTAGTATGTTTTCCGTCTAACCAAGGAGTTTCCTCGAGGGTAACGATAAAAAACTGGGAACCATTAGTATTTGGCCCGGAATTAGCCATCGCTAAAGATCCAGCCACTAATTTTTTATTATTTATTTCATCTTTAAATTTATAACCAGGACCACCAGTTCCGTAATACATAGTATCATCACCTTTTGACAAAGGATCACCACCTTGAATCATAAAATCTTTAATAACTCTATGAAATTTGGTTTCATTATAAAATCCCATTTTAGCTAAGTTTAAAAAATTATTAACGGTAAATGGCGATTCGGCATTATAAAATTTAACTTTTATATCACCTAAGCTTGTTTTAATAACTGCTCCTGAATAAGTAGCCACTAAGTTTTCGAAATTTTCTGGATTTATCATATTATTTTCTATGATCGGACGGCTAATAGAAATTATTTCCTTTGAATTATCTTCTTGAGAAATTTTTCCCTGAAGCTCGTTTTGATCAGAGTTTAAATTAATTATTTCTTCTAAATTATTTTGATTATCTAAAACACTTTCTTGATCGTTTTGAATTTCTTCTTGATTTTCTAAAACTTCATCACTTATAACATTTTCTTCTAAGTTATATAAATCGTTTTCGCTTACATCCTCAGTTTTATTACCACCAAGAGAACAGGCCGAGACACTCAAAACTAAAAATGCTAATAAAATACTTAAAGTAAATATTTTTTTATTTATCATATTTTTTACAAATTAAACTTTATATTGTTTTTTAATATTTTTATCATCAACATCTCTTTTTTCCTCAATCGCCTCTCTGGCCTTGAGTCTTAAATTTTCTAAATCCAAGGCCGATAATTCTTTAGCTTTTTCAAGTAAAAAATCGGCATTATTATTATCCGGATTTTCCAAAACTTCGCTCAGTAAAACATCTAAAATCGCTCCGAGTATTGGGCCAGCAGGAAGACCAAGCTTCTCCATTAAATCGTGACCGTTTATTTTTAACATTTTAACGGAAACCGGGTCATTTTGCACTTTCTCCAACATGTATTGCAAGTGACGTAGTTTATAGGGCATAGCCTTCGGAGTACCTGAGCCAAGACGATCAGCAATACGTAAATCAATTAAATCTTTAAGATTCTCTCGACCAACTTTTACAATAAGTCTTCTCACTGAAGCTGCGCTTACTTCTCCAACATTATAATAAAACATGTGATTTCTGACAAGATTTACTATTCTCTCCCTATCTTCAGTGGAAAATTTTAAACGAAAGGCAATTTTATCAGCCAATTTAGCACTGAGATATTCGTGGTTATAAAAAGTAGCAATGCCGTTTATTATTTTTCTAGTTTTTGGCTTACCAATATCATGAAAAAGAGCGGCTAAACGTACTTGCCATTCCTTACTAGGACAATGTTTTAAAGATAATAAATTATGTTTAAAAACTGTATGGATATGATGTCTGTCCTGCTTTACGCCAACACCTTGTTCAAGTTCTGGTAAAATATATTGCAATAACTTAGTTTCATGAAGTAGTAATATTCCCTCCATGGGTTTATCGGAAGATAAAATTTTAACTAATTCATCACGTACTCTTTCCTTGGAAACAAATTTTATACTACCTGCTAATTTAGTTATCGCTCTTTGGGTCTTAGCTTCAATTTCAAAGCCAAGCTGAGAACTAAAACGAATCGCCCGCATCATACGCAGAGCGTCTTCTTTAAAACGAAAACTTGGTTCACCGACAGCTCTAATGATTTTTGCTTTTATATCTTTGCGGCCACCAAATAAATCTTTAATTTCCCCGTTTAAAATATCCATGGCTAAAGCATTAACGGTAAAATCACGTCGCTCTAAATCTTTTTCAACATCAGTTTCAAATAAAACTGAGTCAGGATGACGTCTATCAGTATAACCTTCCTCACTTCTATAGGTTGTAATTTCCACAACAGCAATTAAATCATCTTTTTCCCTGATTGGTAAAATAACTGTTCCAAAATCATTTTCATATTTTCCCCCAGGAAAAACTTTTAAAATTTCCTCTGGTTTAGCGTTAGTTGTTATATCAAAATCCTTAGGCTCCTGAGCCATTAAAATATCACGCACTGAGCCACCGACAAGATAGGCCTCATATCCTGAGGCCTTTAAATCTTCTGCTATTTTTTTTATATAACCTGGCAAATTCATCTTTTTTAAAATAATGATTCAAAAATGGCTGGACGATTATCTTTAGTGGTCGTTAAAATACAGCCAGAGCTTTTTTTAAATTTTGTGTGTAATAACTTATCACTTAATTTATTCTTTTTTACAAATTCATAATATTTCATCATCGCCTCGTTTTCATGAGCACGACGAATACTTCTTTTAGAATCTATAGCATAAAGACCATCAAGTCGTTTTTGTCTAATTTCCTTGGTTGTGGGAATAGGTTGACCGCCACCACCTAAGCAACCACCAGGACAAGCCATCACTTCTATATAATGATATTTTTTAAGTTTTGGCAAGATCTTCTCAACATTTGCCAAACCACTTATAACAGCTAAATTATATTTTTTTCCAGCTAAATTAACACTTGCCTCCTTTAAACCTTTAAGTCCTCTTACTTCTTTAAACTCTAAACGAGAGTTACAAAGAGGGTTTTTTGTCTTTTTGCAGGTAAAAGCCGCCACCGAGCGAAGGGCTGACTCCATAACACCACCGCTAGCACCATAAATAGCTGCCGCTCCAGAACCACGATTAAATAAAGGATCGCCATCGGTTTCTTTCAGATTTTTAAAGTCGATATTATTTTTTTTAATTAGATAAACCAATTCTCTAGTTGTTAAAACATAATCGACTAAAGGTTTTCCATTTAAACTTAATTCTTTTCTAGCCGCTTCATATTTTTTAGCCGTGCAAGGGACGATAGAGACAACTTTTATTTTCTTGGCATCAATTTTCTTTTCTTTAGCCCAATAAGTTTTTATTGCTCCCGCACTATGAATATGAGGCGAACGAGCGGTCGTTAAATGTGGTAATAATTCTGGATGATAAAATTCGGCGTAAGCTACCCAAGCCGGACAACAAGAAGTAGTCATTGGCCAAACTGCTTTTTTATCAGCTAAGCGCTCCATAAATTCCTCAGCCTCTGTCATGGTTGTTATATCAGCTCCAAAATTTATATCAAAACTATAATCAAAGCCTAATTCTTTTAAGGCACTATAAATTAAACCTTCGCAGTTTTTTCCATAAGGCAGACCGAAACTTTCACCAATAGAAACTCTAACAGCTGGAGCAAACTGAGCAATGACTATTTTACTTTTATCTTTCATTGCTTTTTCAACTATATTTGAGGCGTCTTGCTCTTGAGCAGCAGCCACCGGACAATGAAGAGTACATTGACCACAATAAACACAAGCTTTTTTCTTGTCAGAAACTGGTTTTATCTCCTGATTAACTCCGTAAGCACTCTTTTCTAAATAAGAAATCCCTTGATTCTGGCAAGCTTCAACACAATTATTACAATCTATACATTGCGTACCATCAAGCTCAACCGCGTTAGCAAACTTATAGGTTTTTCTATTTTTTTTCCTGTCTTTAAATCTATTTATTTTAAGACGATATTCTCTGGCATACTTAAGTAAATCACAGTCAAAACGATAAGAACAGGTTCCGCATCGTTCAACATGAGAAGCATAAATGAGTTCTAAATTAAGACCACGAGCTTTTATAACTCTTTCGGAATCAGTTTTAATTTCCATTCCCTCCTCTATTTTAGTCGAGCAAGAAGTTTTTAATTTATCACAACCCAAAACTTCAACCACGCAAACTCGGCAATTAGCTTTAACATCTAAGTCGGGATGATGACAAAGAGCAGGAATATCAAAACCATTCTTTTTAGTTACATCTAAAATAGTTTGCCCCGCTTCACCGTAAAAGACTTTTCCGTTTATCTTTATTTTTATTTTTTTATTTTTCATCAAAAAAATCTTAAATTATTTTTTAATCTTAACTAAATCTTTATACATATTTATCATATAAATCATGGCGATTGGCCCGATTAAAAATGAAATAATACTAACTAAAAGATTCCAAAGAGAAAAGGTTAAACCTCCTTCTTCAAATATTTCCAAAGGAATTGAAATAAAAAACATAAATAACCACAACAAAACACTAATAAAAGCAATACGACCAAGAACTGGCCAAAAATATCCTTTTACCAAATCTTTACTCCTTCTTAAAGCGTCCATCCCCTTTTTTCCTTCAAAAAAGAAAACATAAGCAGCAAAAGCATAAAAAATAGAAAAAATAATACCAGGAATAATTAATAATAGCGCCCAAAGAAGAACTAAAATAGCTGTCAAAAGAGACACTCCTAAATAAGCCCAAAAGTATGTTTTAGATTCTATAAAAATCTCTTTAGACTTTCCCTGATAATCATTTTTAATAAATAAAACAAGGCCAATTGTTGTTCTTAGGAAAAAATAAATCATCATTAAAATAGCAGAAAAAACTAAAATAATTTGCAACAATCTAACAAAAATTCCTGATCCTAAAAACGATAAAAGCCAAGAAAGCAAAGAGGCAATAATCATTACCAAAACAGCATAGGCAATTCCCCAGGCATAAATACCGATGAAAGAGTTTATATTTTGCCACCATTTTTTTAAAGATGTTTTTAGATTATCAGAAGGATTTTCCATTTTTATTTTTTCCTTCACTATTTCTACCATATTTTCTTCTTTTTTTTCTTCGGACATATGTTTATTTTTTATTTAGCTCTTCTTGAGCTTTTTTATATTTTTATAATAACTGTATAAAGGAATAGGAAGAGATGAGCCAAGGGCGCAAAAACTACTTTCTGCTAAAGAATTAACTATTTCCCAAAAAAGATCGTTGTCCCAATCACCACCCTCAAACATCTCCAGTAATCTATAAGTTCCCTCTCGACAAACACTACAATTTCCACAACTTTCTTGCTTATAAAATTTCAACCAATAATGAATTAACTTTTTTTCATCAGTTAATTTTTTATCATAAACCATTATCGAGGCCGCGCTATCAGCGGGAATAAATATTTGTTCCGAATTTAAAATCTCACCACTAGCCTGTCCGCCAATTTGTACAAAAAATTCTTTACTGGGATAATTATTAGTTCTTTTTAAAATATCTTCTATAGCAAGATCGGCTGCAAACTCATAAACGCCAGGATTTTTTACAAAACCATTAATAGAATAAAATCTCTCGCCTTTATAAACATCACGGCTTACCCGAGCCACATCAAGAAAGGTCTCAATGTTATTCATTAAAGTCGGTTTACCAAACAAACCTTTAATACTAGGAAAAGGCGGTTTTAATCGAGGTTCAATTTTTTTGCCTTCGATAATATTTAAAATTGCTGTTTCTTCTCCCCCGATATAACTAGGACTAACTGGTTTAAGAAAAAATTCTATCTTTTTTTGAAAAGCCTGATATTTTTTAAGAGTTAAAATTTTGTCTAAACCTGGTTTATATTTTTTTAAATAATCTTTATTTAGAAAAATATAAATTTTCTTAACCTTATTTTTGCCTAAAAAATTATAAGCTAAAAATAAACCTTCTAAAAATTCTTCTGGATATTTATTTAAAATAAAACCGTCCTTTTTAACCCCTGGCTCCCCTTCGGCGCCATTAACTATAATATAAGCTCCAGAGCTTTTTTTAAGTGCCTCTTTTACCCCTTGCCATTTCCAGGCAACAGGAAAAGCCGCCCCTCCTCGACCGACTAAACCGGCGCTTTCAATTTTTGTCAATAATTTATTTAACATTTCTTCAAATTAAATAAATTTTCGTAAATGATCAGCTAATTCCACTAAACGACAGGAATAAGCCCATTCGTTATCATACCAAGCAATAACTTTAAGCAAGTCTCCGTCAACTAATTTAATCATCGGTAAATCAACTATAGCACTATGAGAATCTCCAACTATATCACTTGAAACAAGTGGCTCTTCGGAGGCATGAATAATTCCTTTCATTTTTCCTCTAGCTGCTTTCTTAAAAGCCTCTTTAACATTTTCCTCCTTAGTCTTTTTTCCTAAAAGATAAACGGTATCACATAAAGAAACAACTGGAACTGGAACTCGAACTGATAAACCATCAAATTTACCCTTTAAAGTTGGGAAGGTTTCGGTTGTGGAAATAGCTGCTCCAGTTGTGGTTGGGACCATGTTAATAGCGGCGGCTCTAGCTCGACGTAAATCGCGATGCGGCCCGTCAACTAAATTTTGGTCAGCAGTATAAGCGTGAATTGTGGTCATTAAGGCTTTCTTAATTCCAAAAGCATCTTTTATAACCTTGGTTGTCGGGGCTAAGCAATTAGTTGTGCAAGAAGCGCAAGATAAAACATGATCATTTTTTAAAACTTTTTCCATATTAACTCCTGGAACTATGGTTTTAACTCCGCCGCCCTTGGCTGGAGCCGATAAAATAACTTTTTTCGCCCCTGCTTCTAAATGAAGAGATAATCCCTCTTTGTTCGTAAAACGTCCAGTACATTCTAAAACAACATCAACTTTCAAATCTTTCCAAGGTAAAAGATTTGGCTCTTTTTCGGAAAAAACTGGAATTTTATGACCATCTATTACAATAAAATCCTTGCCAGACTTAACGTCCTCTAAGGCATTCCCATAACAAGAATCATATTTATAAAGATGAGCTAATACTTTAGGATCGCTTAAATCATTAATTCCGACGACATTTAAATTAGGAAAATCACTTTTAATGATTTTTAAAGTGGCTCGACCAATACGGCCAAAACCATTAATAGCTAGGTTTATTTTTTTCATAAATAAAGATTTATAATTGTTAATAATTTTATAAAATAATTATACCATATTTTAGGATTATTTAAAATAAAATATATTAGTTTAATATATATCACGTTCTACGAGATAGGGTAAAGATGTAGTTATAAAAAAAATAAACATTCTGCCCGCACTTAAAAATCCGCTCCTAAGAAGGAACGGATTTTTTCATAATAAAAGTTAATTAGATTATATTATCAATACAATTATTGCCCCACTTGTATTTTCCTAAAATTATCATTTGAAATACCAAGTGCTAATTCTCTCATTATTCTAAAAGCATCAGCTGGGCGGCCAAGGTAATGCATTTTCATATCAACCGGATTAACATAATATACTTCACCTTTATTTTCCACTCTAAGTAATATTTGGCCAGCAAATCTTGATAATACTTCTCCGTCTCTAAATTTGTAGTAGTTATTTTCTGATATCCCTAGACCAAAACTTCTCATTAATTGAAAGGCGTCAGCTGGTCTTCCCATAAAATATTTATTAGTACTTTTTGGGTCTACATACCAAGCCTCTCCATTTTCCTCTACTTGAAGTAAAATTCTTCCAGCCATTCTATTGCTTAATTCTCTATCTATATTTCTAAGCATACTTCTTTCTCTGTTCATCACAGAAATAAAATCATCAGAGCTACTACTATCACCATTTTCTCCTCCTTCGTTATTAATTATCCTTTCCATCCCTTCTCTTTGTTCTCGTGTTAAATAACAACCAGACGGTGAGGATGAGGCAACTTCTCTGTATTGAACATTAAATTCCGGATTAACAGTCTGCCAATCTCCATATTCGACTATTTGACAAACGCTTTGTATCGGAATTGGACTTGGGGCAAATCTTGCAGTTAAAATAATATTTGAATTTATATTTCTATCAATTCTTGTCCCCGATTCATTTCCATCACTCCATGAAATAAAATAATATCCTTTATTTGGAACCGCATTTATTTCGGTTGCTGATTCTCCTTTTATAACTATTTGAGTACTACTTCCAATAATTGAACCGTTTTCTCCGGCACTATATTTAACATAATATTCTTTATTTTCCCATAATAGTCTTGGGTAATCATATCCCTCATTAATATACCATATTTCATTATCATGATTATTAATATTAGCAATATCCCAATTAGATGAAAAAGTAGAAAAAATTTTTAGCTCATTCGTACTTAGACCTGTATTTACACCTTCTCCTAACCAATTATCTAAAACACCTGTCTCGTTAATAACTAAATCACTATTCCAAAAATTAGAAGCAGTTGTTGTTCCTGTGTATTCTGGTAAACCCGTTATCCAGTGTTTAGAAACACCAGCAACAAATGGCTTAAAAATTACATCTTCGTTATTCTGAATATTTATAAACTCACCAGAAAAATAATTATTATTTAAATTTATATTTCTACTCAAATAACCCAACAAACCAGAAGCAAATAATTCACTTCCCATATTTGAATTATCGATTTCAATATCAGAAATCACATAATTATTTTTGATATTATCAAAACCACCATAACCTATTAAACCGCCAAGATTATTAGTTCCTTTTACATTTCCTTTGAAATAATTATTTTCAATTATTGATCCACCTGCAAAACCAACTAAACCACCGACATATCCTGAATTACTAGAAATATTTGCTTCAGCATATGAATTTTTTAAATTACCAAATAAACCACCAGCTATTCCCCCTGCTTGTGAATTAGAATTATTGGTTTCGGTTAACAAACTCCCGATAAAATATGACTTATCAATATCACCATTTCCAGAAAAATAACCAACTAAACCACCGTAACTATAACCATTAGAAGTTCCTTTGATGGTAATAGAGCTACTTGCATGAGAATTGTTTATATCTCCTGATGAGGAACAACCTACTAAACCACCAATTCCATATATATACTCCCCTTCAATAAAAATATCTCCTTCATAATATAAATTTTCTAGAATTTCTTCGGAAGAAAAATAACCAATCACTCCTCCTATATTAGAAATATAACTTTTTACATTATCAGACGAATATAGATCCGCCTTAACATATGAATCTACTATAGAATCTCCGTAAAAATAACCAACTAAACCAGCTATATAAGAATCAGAAAAATAAAGATTACCTTCAAAATTACAATTATCTATAATTGAATTATTGCCTTTTTCGGAAAAATAACCAACTAAACCAGCAGAATATGCACCATTTGAAAAAACATCTCCTTTGGTAAAAGAATTTTTAATATTATTACCATAAAAATAACCAACTAAACCTGCGGTATAACCAGGAAAATAACCAGGAGTAAAAATTACCTCCACCACACCTTCAAAAGATGAATTGTTAATATTACTTTCATTTGTTGTTCCAGTAAAATAACCCACTAACCCAGCTAATTGTGAACCTTTTGAGCTAACATTAGCTTTTACATTGCAGTTATTAATATAATCACCAGAAAAATTACCAACTAAACCTCCTGTCTGAGAAGAGCCTCCTAGATTATTAATTGATGACGAAGATACAGAAGAATTTGTAATATAATTACCAGAAAAATAACCAATCAAACCACCAATATAGTTACCTTCAGAATTAACATTACCTGTAAAGTGAGAGTTATCAATAAAACCACTTCCACTTTTACCAGCAAACCGACCAACTAAACCAGCGACAGCTTCCTTGGAAGATGTAATTGTTGATGATGCTGAAGAATTTGTAATATAATTACCATAAAATTCACCAGCCAAACCGCCAACGTAGCTAAATTCAGCATTAATACTGCCTGCAAAATGAGAATTATCAATAAAACTATTTCCACTTCCATAACCAGAAAAATGACCAACTAAACCACCAGTATGACCACCCGTGAAACTAGGGATATATTCATCAAAAGATGTAATTGTTGATGATGCTGAAGAATTAGTAATATAAGTAGCAAAAAATGAACCGACTAAGCCACCAACATATTCGTTTTCAGTATTAATAATACCTGTAAAATGAGAATTATCAATATAAGCTTGAAAAAAAGCACCACAAGCTGATTTTGTCTCCATTCTACCAACGATTCCTCCGGTATTTTGACCATTTGAAATAATGTCCCCCCTTGCTTCAGAATTAATTATCCCATAACAACCAGAATAATAAGCAGCTATATTTCCAGAGCGATTAGAATAACTAGTTCCATTAGTTAAAAGAGATGAATATATTTTTACATTATCAACTAAAACATTACCAATTAAATTAGCTCCTAAAACACTAACATTGCCATTACCCTCAATATCTGCCTTTCCAATCTCTTCATCTATATCACCAAAATTAATATTTTTAAATTCTACTAAATTATTATCAGTACTACTAGCATAAGCAAATAAGGCGACATTGTATTCTGTTGGCCTATTAATATATAAATTATTGATATAATGATTATCACCATCTAAAGAACCTGAAAAAAAAGCAGTGCTTGATCCAATTGGCCTAAAACCAAAATAAGTACCAATATTTTCAGCATCTTCATTCCAGGTTGTAGTAGTGGCACAATCAATATCATTTGCCAATTTAAAATAACTATTTAGATAAATTCCATCTTCTGAGTCAATTAATTGTAATTGTTCACAACTTGATATTAAAAATGGAGTTGTTGAACTAGTTCCATCTCCACTTAATTCACTAAATGGGTGGGCGTTAGCTGGTGAACTAAAAGCACAAAAAATTACACCAATAACCATGGGTATTGTTAAAAAGAAATTATTTCTAAGCATATACAAATTAATTAATATTAATTAGTAAATTATTTTATCTTAAACTTATATATTATAACAAAAAAAAATTAACAAAAAATAAAAATTAATTTATTTTTTAATTAATTATTTAGCTTTCTTAGTTATGATACTATTTTTTTTATAAATATACAAATATAATCAACAAAATCCTTTGCGTGTTAAATTTAGTTATAAAAACTTAAGGATACAATTCTTTTATTTTTCCAGTTCCCGCCCCTGACTTCACAAGCAAAGGCACATTTTCTGTCTTATCTAAAAAATAAGAATAGGAATAATCTTTTCTATAAATATCCTGCTTTTTGTTAGACCAAAAATTACAACCAGAATCTTTTATTTCTATTTCAGGGCAAATTTTTTTTGAAACTAAAATATTGTTTTTAATAATTCTATTGTTACTTCCGCAAATACAATTATTACTTTCCTCGTCATTAGTAAACATCTCTGTCGACAAAACCTTTTTTACATCTTTAAAATAATTATTTTCCGCCCTAATTATAGCTCCATTTCTAGCCACAATAGCGTAACTACGAACATCTTCGTAAAAATTGTTATATATATGAGCCACACCAAATCTTAAACTAGGATTCCTGCTATATACATTTTTAAACCAATTATGATGGTAAGTTACCTTAGTTAGCATATCTTTTTCTAAAAATTCAGAAGAATCAGAATTGCCAATCAGCGATGTCTTGTTATGGTCGTGAAAAAAATTCCAAGAAACAGTAATAAAACTTGAGCCATCATTTATATCAATTAAGCCGTCGTAATAATCCTTATCTTCTGTGAGTTGACTTGATAACTCACAATGATCAATCCAGACAAATTTAGAACGACTTATATTAAAAGCGTCTCCTGGGTGTCTAACATTTTTTATATTTAAATTACGAAAAATAAAGTTATTAGAATTTTGCAAATCAAAGCCAATATTTTCAAGAACCGCCCCCTTAGAAAGCCCATAAACTGAAACATTTTCACTATTTTCTATTCTTAACATGATAAGATTTTCTGAATAAAAATATCCATCTAAATAAACAATTTCTGGATTTTTATTATTTTTTCGACTTTCCGCCCAAAATAAAAGGTCGTCTAAATTTCTTATAGTCACCTCTCTTCCATTTAAACCACCGCTTACTGGTCCGTAGTTATCAATCCTTAAGGATGCGTAGCCAAAAACTTCAAAGTCATGGGATCTGATTATTTTTTCTTTAAAATTTAAAAACAAAAAAATAATACCACTAAAAATAAATATAGATAAAAATAAATAAATTACAAATTTAAATATTATTTTATAATTAACTTTTTTTATTTTTAAAATCATAAAAACAAGCTTTTATTTACCCACAGATTCTTATAATTATTATAGCAGATTTTTAAAACAAAAAACCGTCCTCAAGAGAACGGTTTTTTATAAAAATAAATCTTTTAAAAATTATTTTAAAGTTACTTTAGCACCAGCTTCTTCTAATTTCTTTTTTAAAGCTTCAGCTTCTTCTTTCTTTACACCTTCTTTTAAAACTTTTGGCGCAGTGTCAACTAAGTCTTTAGCTTCTTTTAAGCCCATTTCAGTGATTTCACGAACAGCTTTAATAACGCTAATCTTGTTAGCTCCAGCATCAGTAATCTCAACATCAAAGCTATCTTTTTCTTCAACTGCAGCAGCAGCTCCAGCAGCTGGAGCCATCATCATAGCAGGAGCAGAAGCACTTACACCAAATTTTTCTTCTAGAATTTTAACTAATTCAGCTAAATCTAGAACGCTCATTTGTTCAATTTCTCCGACTAATTTTTCAAATTTTGCCGGAATTTCAATTTTTTTGTCTTCCATAGTTTTATTTAGCGTTTACTCCGCACTTAAGCGCCGATTACCGCTATTATATTATTATTTTAATAAATTATTTTTTCTCAGAAATGGCTTTTAAAACGCCAACTAAGTTTCTTAAATTACCAGCTAAAACATTAACGAATCCAGAAACAGGAGCATTCATAGAGCCAACTAATTTAGCATATAACTCTTGTTTGCTTGGTAATTTAGCTAAAGCTTCAACCTCTTCTTTGCTTAAAAATTTTCCATCCAAAATACCACCTAAAAAGAAAACCTTCTCAGCGATATCCTTATCTTTACGAAAATTTCCTACTATTTTAGCAGAGGCAACTTCGTCATCATAAGAAAATACAGCTGCTAATTTACCATCAAGAGATTCAGTATTAATTTCAATTTTATTCTCCTCTAAAGCTCTTTTAAGTAAAGTTTTCTTAGCTACATAATATTCTCCATTCTCTTTTCCTAGCTCATCACGTAATCTTTCGTTATCTTTAACTCCAAAAGCGTTAAAGCCAACAAAAACCACAGATTTTGATTTTTTAATTTTCTCACTTAAATCGCGAGAAATAATCTGCTTTTGAATTTTGTTCTTCGGCATATATTTTTATTATTTATAAATATTCTCAAATAAACAAAAAATCTGCATTTCGCAGACGATAAAAAGCTAAAATTAGCTAAATTTTCCTCGGCAAGAATTATGGACAATAAATCCCCTTGCTGTCTGCGGTTATTATTTTTTTATTTACAAGTAAATTATAGCAAATTCTAAACTTTTGTCAATATGTTATGTTAGTCAATCTCCTATAGTACGAAATTTTATTTAATATAAATCTAAAAATTATGCTATCATGTAAAAATAAAAATTAACAATAAAAAAATGAATAAATATCTTATAATCTATGCTCATCCAAATCATGAGGGACATAACGGCTATTTTTTAGAAACCGTTACTAAAAAGTTAAAGCAAGAAAGTCTATCTTTTGAAATAATAGATTTATATGCTGAAAAATATGAAGCTTCTTTAAAGGCAGATGAGCTCTATAGTGCCGGGAAAAGAAATATTTCAAAAGAAAACAAAATTATTCAAGAAAAAATAAAAAACAGCACTCATTTATTGTTTATCTATCCAACTTGGTGGCAAAATATGCCAGCTATTTTAAAAGGTTTCTTTGATAGAGTTTTTACTTCGGGTTTTGCTTTTAGATATGAAAACTCTTTACCTCTTGGTTTGCTAAAAAACAAAAAGGCCGCCTTATTTACAACAACTGGCGGCCCTTCTATTTACGAGAAACTATTAATTCAAACTCCTTCTTTAAAATTGGCAGGCAAGCATATACTTTCTTTCTGTGGCATAAAAAATCGTGGTTTTATGCTTTGCTCGGCCAATAATCTAGAAAAAAACAAAAAAGAAATAGAAAAAATAGCTGATAAAATTTTAAAATATTTAGACTAAATTATTCTATGGACTTAGCTAATAAATCAAGTTTGAAGTTAATTAAATCTTTAATAGCTTTATCCCCTAAATCAGAAAATATAGAAGCTGATTGGTATTTTATGTCCCAAAGAGTTCTATCTATAGAAAATTCAGCCAAAGCTTTTAAATCGCCGTTTTCAAGGTAAATTTTGGCAGGAAAACTAACAGGATTAGTTATACCTTTGATCGTTAAGTCACCATCAATTAAATAATTACCTTCATCGTCTAAAGAATTAATCGAATTTATTGTAATAACTGATTCTGGGTTATTTTCTACATCAAAAAAATCTGCACTTTTTAAGTGTTTGACCAGGTTTTCATTTCCATCAACATCAGAAATAGTATTCATATCAACCCTGAATTCTGTCGGATTAATTAAAGAATTTTCAATATTTATTGTTGCCCCAAGCAAAGAAACTTGTCCTTTATGCCCAGAAAGGAGGCGAGAAGCTTCCCAGTTTAAAAAACTATTTGATAAGTCTAGTTCGTACTCACCATCTATTAAAACTGTTTCTTTTTCCTCTTCCGGAGATTCATTTATCATCTCTGTTTTATTATCTGTCCAAAGAGAACAAGCGCTTAAAGCAATGACACTAAAAAACACAAAAAGATATAAAAAATTTTTTTTCATATTTTATTTTTTTTAATTATTAAATTATTTTATTTCGTATATTAAAGTAACCTCGACTTTAATTTCATTTTGACCGACTTCAATTGTTGGACTAGAAATTGCACTACCAAGAGCCTCCTCATCAAAGGCCATTTCTTTTCTAACATTAGTATAAGCGTAACTAGGCTCACCAGCACTTTCATAAAAACCCTTTATTTCACCTAATTTCATTCCAGACTGACTAGCTATAAGCTGAGCCTTTTCCTTAGCTTTTTCTATTGCTAGTTCTCTGGCCTGATTTTTAAGTTCGTATTCGTCGTCAATTGTGAAATTTATATTTCCCACCTGATTAGCTCCTTTTTCTGTGGTTTTAGAAATAATTTCGCCAATTTTTTCTAAATCTCTAATTTTAATACTTAAACTTTGATAAACTTCATAGCCAATCAATTTTTGACCATCTTTTTCTGTCCAATTATAAACTGGGTTTAGATTATAATTATCAGTTTTAATATCTTTATCCTCTACACCTATGCTACGTAAAACAGCACTAATTTCATTCATTTTTTTAGTATTTTCTTGAGTTGCTTCTGCGGCTGTTACCTTTGGTCCTGTTTTGACGCCAATATTAATATTGGCAATATCGGCTTTGGCATAAACGGTGCCAGATCCATTAACAGAAAAACGATCCTCATTGTTCGACTTATTAGTCATAACAATAGAGCTTATAGCTACCCCAGCAATCACCAGAATTCCCAAGGCAATTAAAAATACATGAGATTTTTTCATAAATTTATAAATTAAATTAATTAAATGTATTATAGCATAAAAAATGATAAATTCCTAAACAATTTTCAAAGCTGACTTGCGACCACGATTGGCAAAGCGATGTGCCTCTTCTCGGGATTTAAGTAAGACGTCTTTAATATTTTCAGCTAAATTACGCCATTCTTTTTTAGTATTTTTAGAAAAAACCAATTTATCACCAGCCAATTTAGAAATACCAATAAAAGGTGGGTATTTTGACCCTTGAAAATATTTATTTAAATAACTTATTTGAGGTAAACCGCCGTCTATTAAAATTAAATTAGCCATTGGCCATTCTCCATGCTTAAAGCGACGCTCTAAAACTTCCTTTAAAGCTCCTTCGTCATCAGCCTCTTTAGCGCTTTTTATCTTAAATAAACGATACTGAGTCTTATTAGGTTCACCGTTTTCAAAAACAACCATAGAACCATAAGATTCTTTGCCGCTATGATGAGAAATATCATAAGCCTCGATTCTGTTTAATTTTTCTTGAGATAAATTAGACTCAATATTTAATAAGGAGACGTCTTGTAAATGTTTGAGGGCTTTTATTTTTTCAGGATTATCTTTCATTAATTTTTTTAAAAGATTTTTTTTCTCTCCCTTAAAAAGTAAACGAATATTATCAATATTCTTTTTATATTCCGTAGCGGAAATTAAATTGAGACAAGTGCCAGGACAAAGACCTATTTGATAATCAAAACAAGCCTTGCCCTGCCCTGCTCTACAAGTACTATAGGGAAAAATTCGACGAACTATTTTCAAAGCATTTTGCAAAAGTTGATATGATTGAAAAGGTCCAAAAATATCAACATTTTTATTTGGAAACTTAACCAAATCCCGACCACGAATAATTACTGGTTTAGAAAAAGTTGTTTTGGGAATAAGTAAATAAATAAAAGAGCGATCATCCCTGTCTTTAATATTATATTTAGGCCAGTATTTTTTTATATAAAAAGCTTCTAAAATTATAGCCTCCAACAAGCTATCTACTTCTTCATAACGAACATCTATAGACAAATTAATCATTTCTGAGATTCTGCTTTCAATATTTTTTTGTAAATATTGACTTAAACGATTTTTTAAGCTTGTTGCTCTGCCGATATAAAGAATTTCTTTATCTTTTCCCAACCAAAAATAAACCCCAGGAGATTTTGGTGCTTTTTTTACTTTATCTTTTATTTTATTAAGATTGTTTTCTGCTATTGACATTTTATTAAAAAGTTGTATAATTTATATGCTTAATCAAAATTTGTTTTCCTTATATTTTTTTGAATTTTGCCTCAAATTGTTCTTTTTAAAATCGTCCGTTTTTTTTATAAATATCTTAACATCCACGCGCAGTTTTTTCATTGCATATTTATATTTAGCCTTAATTTAGGGGACGATAAAGAACAGTTATAACCGGAGCCCCCAAGCTCCGGTTTTTTCTTATAAAAATTCTATTCTTATAAATACAAACGATTTTCAAGGTTTTTAGTAACACTTTAAAGGTTAAGTACTTCCAGGTTATTGAAAATTGCGGGGGTATTGACAAATATTTAAATTATGTTATAATATATTCATGTTCTTTCCATTGAGCAGAGAGCGGATAAAACCGCATGTTAAGTCGCCTAACAAAAGGCAGGACGCTATTTCCGGTAAAAAACAGAGATAATTAAGGTCTATGGAGATTTTAAGGGGATGATGGACACAAAAACTTTAATTACCGTATCGGATACCTTGCTAGCACAAAAAGCGACTTTTAGGAGTTCGACTCCTTTTAACCGTTAGAGATTTATCAAAACCATGTATTTTACATGAACATGATAACTTCTTTAACGGTTTTTTATTTTTTAAGATACTCTTTTAAATATTTTCCTGTTACGCCATCTTCTCGAACAATGTCCTCTGGCGATCCAGCAGCTACTAAGCGACCACCGTCCTCTCCGCCGCCCGGACCTAAATCAATAATATAATCCATTGATTTAAGCATGTGCATATTATGCTCAATTACTAAAACGGAATTACCTTTTTCAACTAATTTATTTAAAACTGACAAAAGCATGTCTATGTCATGGTAATGTAATCCAGTAGTTGGTTCGTCGAGTAAGTACAAAGTCCTTTTACCAATGGTATGAGTTAATTCTTTAGCTATTTTTACGCGTTGAGCTTCCCCGCCTGATAAAGTTGTAGCGCTTTGACCAATTTTTATATAACCTAAACCAACTGATTGCAAAACCTTTAACTTATCAACTATATAATAATTATCACCGAAATATTCTACAGCTTCATCAATAGTTAAATCTAAAACATCGGCAATATTTTTTTCTTTGTATTTTACTTGTAGAGTTTCTCTATTAAAGCGTCTACCACGACAAACATCACACTCAACTAAAACTGGTGGTAAAAAATGCATTTCAATTAAATTAGAGCCAGCTCCTTGGCAAGCCTCGCAACGTCCTCCAGGGCGATTAAAAGAAAATCGACCAATAGAATAAGCTCTTTCTCTCGCCTCTGGTAAATTAGCAAAGAAATCTCTAATCGGTGTAAAAATTCCAGTATAAGTAGCTGGGTTAGAGCGTGGCGTGCGACCAATTGGCGATTGATTAATAACTATAATTTTATTTATATAATCAGTGCCTTTTATATCTTTAATATTTTCCAATCTAGCTCTACCACCCGGACGACTTTTAATATGGTTAATATTTTTATATAAAACATCATATAAAAAAGAAGATTTTCCACTACCAGAAACTCCGGAAATTCCCACCAGTCTACCTAAAGGAATTTCAACATTAATATTTTTTAAATTATTAGCTCTAGCACCAATAACTTTTAAAGAGCCATGGCTTTGTTCTCGTCTTTTTTCGGGTAAATCTATTTTAAGTTCCTTTTTCAAATATTTTAAAGTTAAAGAATCGCCAGATTCATTTTTTATGCTTAAAAGTTTTTTTGTTTCACCACAAGCAACAATCTCCCCGCCATGAACACCGGCTAAAGGACCGAGGTCAACTAAATAATCTGAATCTAAAATACTTCTTTCATCATGCTCAACTATAATAACAGTATTATTTTTATCACGTAATTTTTTGAGGGTTTCCATTAATTTCTCTGTATCTCTTTCATGTAAGCCAATAGTTGGCTCATCTAAAACATAAAGAGTGCGCGATAAATGCGAGCCAATCTGAGAAGATAAACGAATGCGTTGAGCTTCCCCGCCTGATAAAGTATGAGCTTCGCGATCTAATGATAAATAATCAAGTCCAACTTTTAATAAAAATTCTAAGCGACTAATAATTTGAACTAAAACTGCCTCAGCAATAGTCCTCTCTCTTTTATTCATTTGTTCAAAATATGAATTAAAGAAATCTAAAGATTTGGCAATAGATAAAGTTGCTACTTCGGCAATGTTTTTATTTTTAATTTTTATCGCTAAAGCTTCTGGCTTTAAACGGGCCCCCTTACAACTTAAACACTTATCTTCCTTAAAAAAACTAGCCCTCCCTAAACCAGAGCATTCCGGACAGGCACCATGGGGAGAATTAAAAGAGAATAAGCGAGGTTCAATTTCTGGAAAAGAAAAATTATCATTGGGACAAGTCCAATTAGCTGATAAAAGTAGTTCTGATTTGTTTTTTGGAAAAAGAACATTTATTAAACCCTTGCTATAATCTAAAGCACTTTCAATGGCCTCGCTTAATCTTTGTGTGTCACTTATTAAAATTTTATCAATCACTATCTCAATATCATGTTTTTTCTTAGGTGCGAGTTTTATTCTCTCACGCAGAGATAAAATTTCCCCATCTATTTTAGCCTCGGAATAACCAAGATTAAAATAATTATAAAGTAACTGATAATGCTCCCCTGAACGACTACGTACAACTGGACTTAAAATATCAACATAATCCTCTCCCAGGTCTTTAGCTTGATTTATAATAATATCTAACATTTCCTGAGAAGTTAGCTTTTGAATTTTTGTATTACAAAGTGGACAAAAAACCTCCCCAACTCGAGCATATAAAACTCTTAAATAATCATAAACGTCAGTTAAAGTCCCAACCGTCGAACGAGGGTTATGTGATAGAGCTTTTTGGTCTATAGAAATAGAAGGAGCAAGTCCAATTATCTCATCAACATCAGCTGCTTTTTTCTGCCCTAAAAACTGACGCATATAAGGCGAAAGAGATTCGACATACTGTCTTTGCCCTTCAGCAAAAATAGTATCAAAAGCCAGCGATGATTTACCGCTGCCTGAAACACCGGAAATAACTGTTAGCTTATTATGTGGTATTTCTAAATTGATATTTTTCAAGTTGTGCATCCGTGCACCACGGATAATTAGTTTTTCTGACATATATTAATATTATTGACAGTTTTATGAAATTATTATAATCTTAAACGATATTTATAAAGTATATCTTAAAGAACATTAAAAATAAAATAAAATATAAAAAAAGCAGAAATAATGAAAAAGTTAAGATTTTTTTTAGCTTTGAGCTTGTTATTATCGAGCTTGGCTATCATGGCACAAAAGTATAACCCGGAAATCTACGATGAACGTGGTCAATACTTAAG
>CAZDYJ010000006.1:11842-44338 GCA_964509735.1 uncultured Gammaproteobacteria bacterium | reverse complement strand
CCGCAATCAAAATAAAAACACCCAGAGGGTGTTTTTATTTTGATTGAAGAATGGTAAAGATGAGAGCTCTTGAGTTCGCACTACCGAGGATAGCGAGAGAAGTGCTAGCTAGTTAGCATTTCCGAGCGACGCAGGTAGGATAGGGCGGCTTAGCCGACCTATAATCTCCCACTCTCCGCAGTTAGGTAAAAAATAGAGTTTATGCTCTATTTTTGTTTTATATAAGCTTAAATATTGAGTTCCAAAGTGGTTCTAGTCTTGAGGAGGAGATGGGGGATTTTTTGAGAAAATTCGCCATTTTATGATTAATTTTAGTTAAATATTGCTTGGTTCGAATCTGGAATTATTTTGTATGTAACTAATATAAATCAAGGTTTATTTTTTTTTGTTATTCATGTTATGATTAGCGAGTTGATTATTTTGTAAAATTTAGTTTCAAAGAAAGGAGGATAAAAAGGCGAAAAAAATAAACAACTTTGTTCTTTTAAAATAATTGTTTAACTTAAAAAATTTAGAGATGAAAAAAATTTCAATTTTGTTTTTTATTGTTTTAGTTTCTCTTATTGGTTGTGATAAAAATGATGCTGTTATTCTTAATGAAAATGCATCGGAGCCTCAGGTACAACCACTCCGATTAAAGAGCGCTTCTACATGGCACACCCTATCACAAGCGCAACGTGACCAAGCGATTTTAAGTCGCGCTATGCAAAACAACGGGCAATACGTAGGATTAAATTGTAAAAACTGGGCCAGGAGTGTCGTTTGGGATGCATCAACTAATGTTGTGTGGCTTCCGCCGACAAACGCCAATGACTATACTTGGGCGAGTGACGCAAACATAGGCGTTATTCCGTCTGTGATAGAAGTGGCGAGTCCTGGAAACATAGTCCAAATGGCTCTTTCTTCCGGTGGTCCGCATACGGCTATTATTTACGCCAGGACATATACCCATGTTACGTTCATAGAATCAAATTGGTGTCTTCCAGCGACCTGCAATACAGTTAATCTACGAACAATTACTTTTTCTCAATTTCATAGTCAGGTATCTAATTTCTCTATCTATTATGTTAAGTGATCTTTTTGCATGTTAAAATGTAAATTAAAAATGAAGGCGGGTATAAAATATCCGCCTTTTCAATTAAAAATGTATTCCCGGAATGTTAAAGAATGTCAGCCATGTCAATTTGTTGATTTATATGTTATAGTCTCTATAAGATAAATAAATCTAATCAATATATGAAGAAAAAATACAAAAAAATAATTATAATTTTAACTTTTATTTTATTATCTTTTTCTCTTGTTTATTGTATATTTATTGCACAAAAATATAATAAGCTGATGCTATATTACCAGCACATAGCAACCACATTATCTGATAAAATAATCGTAGATAATAAAGAGGCGGGGGAGGTCTGGTCTACTTACCACGATGAACGTTATGGTTTTACAGTAGATTATCCAGCTAATTTATATGTTACTAGTGTCTATAATCATAAAGAACAAATATCTAATACAGAATACCGAACTATTAACGGAGGAGTATTTTTTTCTGTAGATGAAAACGGTGGTGGTGGAGCCGCTATTGCGGTATATGAAAATAGTCAGTTTTCTTCTCTGGACGAATGGTTAAAAGCAGAAAATAAAAGATTGGTTTCCAGTCATTACCAAATTGACGCTTATCCGGACGTTGATAAATATTCAGCAATTTCAGCGTATTTAGCTGGCGATACATTTGAAGGGCATCCCGGGGAGGATTTTAAAGATCAACGATTATTAGCCTTTTTTAAGGGCAAGCAATTATTTGTTATCTCAACTGGTGGTGAAATTATCTATAGCAAAATTTTATCTAGCTTTAAATTTGATAAATAAAATATCTGAGCATAAATAATAATAAACTCAAAATTTATTGGCATTTTGTTTCATTCCAGTTCGGATATAGTCCCTGCCTCTCCGCAATCAAAACAAAAACACCCAGATGGTGTTTTTATTTTGATTGAAGAATGGTAAAGATGAGAGCTCTTGAGTTCGCACTACCGAGGATAGCGAGAGAAGTGCTAGCTAGTTAGCATTTCCGAGCGACGCAGGTAGGATAGGGCGGCTTAGCCGACCTATAATCTCCCACTCTCCGCAGATTAAAAATAACTCTAATATTAGAGTTATTTTTAATAAGTCAGGAAGCCACGTATGAAAAAAGCCATCCCTGAAACGGTGGCTTTTTGAGTGCGAGGAGGAAGTTATTGTATTAATTTTTATTTTTTTGACCGAACTTTTAGTATTCCTTTACATTTTGGGTACATAGAACATCCATAAAATTTTCCATAAGGACCTTTCCTTAAAATCATGGCATTTGCACATAAAGGGCAACGCACACTTTTTTTAAAAATCGTTTTTGGGATAGAGGAGATTTTTTCTATCTCATCTTCTGTTTTAATGTCTGTTTTTAATTCTAAATTATCCTTAGGGGTTTCGTCTGACGTGGATTTTTTTTCTGTTTTCTTGACAAAATCTGAACCAAAAATTGGTTCTAAAATTTTTCCAATAATATAAAAAATCCCCATAAGAATGCCGACAGGAATCATGGCTATATAGTTTAAAATTGCAGAAAATAAGCAATTTGTTCCATAATGGCCATGAGAAGAGTAAGTTGTGTATTTATAAATTTTTCCCATATATTATATATTATCATATTTTTTATAAATAAAAAATTAAATAATAATCGTTCCAACTACGTCCCATTCTCTCCGCAATCAAAATAAAAACACCCAGAGGGTGTTTTTATTTTGATTGAAGAGGGATAAAGACAGTTTATACTGGATGGAAAGACTAGCTTCATCAAGCGAAGATAAGGGAAAAAGTTTTTTTTATGCTGTTTTAGATGATAATAATTTTATATCTATTGGCGGCGCCTATCAGGATGAAAATAATGAATGGAATATTATTGCTATATATACTAAGAAGGAGTTTAGAGGGCTTTGCGCTGGGTCCTTACTTTTTAATAAAATATTGGAAGAATTAAAAAACAGAAAAATCAAAAAAGTTTTTCTTAGGGTTAATACTAAACAAGAGCCAGCAGTTTCTTTGTATAAAAAATTTGGGTTTAAAATATCAAAAACTGTGCCAGATCAGGTTTTAGGAGATGGAAATATTTATGATGAATATGAAATGTTTTTAGGTTTGTAATTAGTTTTTTCAGGGATAGAAGGGTAAATTATTTTAGAAGGAGCGGAAAAAATTTTATATAAATTTAATAAAGATTTTAAAAAAAGTTGATAGAAATTTAAGGCTGTATTTGCTATAATATCGATGTAAACCACTTATATAATATAAGAAAATAATATGGCTGATAAAAACAATAAAAAATCTATTTCTATTTTTAATGGCAATAAGATTCGTCGTATTTGGGATGAAAAATCTGAAAAATGGTTTTTTAGTGTTATTGATGTTGTTGCCACATTAACTAGTCAAAATGATTTTAAAAAAGCTCAAAGTTATTGGACAACCTTGAAAAATCGTTTAAAGAATGAAGGAAGTGAGATTGTCACAAAATGTGACAAACTGAAGTTATAATCGATTGATGGAAAATTTTATAAAACCGACGTTGCCGACACAGAAACCCTTTTTCGCCTTATTCAATCCATTCCTTCGCCAAAAGTTGAGCCATTTAAGCTTTGGTTAGCAAAGGTTGGTTATGAAAGAGTTCAGGAGATAGCCGATCCTGAAAAAGCTCTAAATCGCTCTAGGAGTTATTGGCAAAAAATGGGGAGAAATCAGAAATGGATTCAACAAAGAATGATGGGGCAGGAAGTTAGAAATAAATTAACTGATTATCGGAAAAATAATGAGGTCAAAGAAAAAGAAGAATACGCTATTTTAACTAATATAATTCATAATGAGTGGAGCGGGTTAACAGTTAAGGGGCATAAGAATTATAAGGGTTTAAAAACTGAAAATTTGCGCGACCATATGACTGATGCTGAGCTAGTTTTTACAGCCTTAGCCGAACTTTCTACTCGACAAATTGCTGAAACGATGGAGGCAAAAGGTTTAGAGGAAAATAAAATACCAGCTCATAAGGGCGGATCTATAGCAAAAAATGCCAGGCTTGAATTAGAACAGAAAACAGGGAAAAGAGTTGTTAGTAATGAAAGCTTTAAAGAGATGGTTAATAAAAAGACAGCTGTTAAAAGATTAAAAAAGAAATAGTTTTAAAAAATATGAAAAAACTAATCTACATTTTACTCGCTCTTTTGTTAATAATTTTAGTTGTTTATTATTATAATAATTTTAAAGAACGAGATAATATAAATAACGAAGTAAAAACAATGGTCATCAATAATTTCTTAGACTGTGAAGCAGCCGGAAATCCTGTGCGTGAAAGTTATCCAAGGCAATGCTCAACCTCCAATGGTCAATTTTTTACTGAGGAATTAAATACAGTATTGAATAAAGAAAATTTAATTCGTGTTGAAAATATTTTAGATGGCACTAAAATTTCTAGTCCTTTAGAAATAAAAGGCGAGGCTCGTGGCTACTGGTATTTTGAAGCTAGTTTCCCAGTTGAACTTATAAACTCAAGTGGAGAAATTATTTCTCAAGGAATTGCAACCGCAGAGGAAGAATGGATGACCGAAGATTTTGTCCCTTTTTCTCTTAACTTAGAATTTCTAGGTCAAGAAGAAAATTCTTCAGGCAAGTTAATTTTTAGAAAAGATAATCCTTCGGGCTTAGCTGAGTATGATGATTTTTTAGAAATAGCTATTTTTTTCTAAACATTACTCTATCCACAAAACAAACATCAAATTTTTTTCTTAACTAAAGTTTTAAAAAAAACGCTTATCTTTTTGATAAGCGTTTTTAATTTCAAAGATTATTTTTTATTCATTATTTTCCTTTGCTTCTAATTCGACTTGCTTTAAAACAACTTTACGAGATCTATGAAAACCCATAAAAGCAAAAATAATTAAACCACCAATAATTATCCCTCCAACGTTTAGCAAATAAACATAAAGAGAGTCTGTAAAAATACTCATATCCTCAACCGCTAAAGCCAGTCCCATTATAACAAGCGGTGGCAAAAGAGTGACTGTTACAGCCGCACCCGGCAGGGCACCGCTTAAATTTTTCTTTGACCAAGCAAAACTAGCCGCCGCTCCAGCCGCTAAAGGAACAAGTAGGGTTGCTGGTCCGAAAACATTTATTTTATCTAAAATTTCTAAGTTATAAAGGTCGAAATCACTAATAGCACCAATAAAAATAGCAACGATTAAAGAGACAAGAGCTGAGATTATAAAAATTAAAATTGAACGAATAAAAACCCTTACGTTTAAAATACTTAAAGACAAGGAAATGGCTAGTAAAGGGGAGAGAAGTGGGGCAACTAACATACCACCAATAAGTAAAACTAAGCTATCGCGAATAATTCCTACCGCGACAATAAAAGCTGCTACGGCTAATAAAAAATAAAAACCTGGCTGAGGTGAAGATGAGTTGATTATATTAGCGCAAAAATCATCCCGTTCTTCTTTACTGGTTGAGAAGGAATAGTCTTTGTTAGAATTATTTATGTTTTTTTTGAAAAGATTCATATTTTTAAATTATTCTTTATTTAATTTTAACATTAAAAAAAGCACTTGCCAAATAAGCAAGTGCTAAAATTCTTTTTCTTTTTGCCCTTTTATTTTTTTCGGGGCTTAGTGTTGACTTTCAAGTACCAGCCTTCTGTGTCGCTGGCTTCTATTTCCATCTTCACCTTTGTTTTTTTCAGCTTTGATAGCCGGGTAACTAAGTTGCCGATAGCTTCCAGATCTTCTGGGTTAGTCGCTTTTGAAGCAATTGGTGCAGGAGGTGTATTTGATAAAGCTTCTTGCGTTACTTCATCTAAAAATTTCCCCAAACTCTCCAAAGCTTTTAGAACGTCGTTCTCCGATACATCGGAATTTTCAGTTCTTGCTTGCTTGGTTGACTCTGATCTTCTGACATAGGGAACAAATTCCCAAGTAGCCGGTAGACTCATAATTCCGTCAGAAGTAAATCCGTTAGCACAAGCGCTACGATACAATTCGGAGCGATTATTACCAAAGCGATCCTGAATTATTACGCGTACAACTGCTTCACCGTTTAAGAGCCAAACTCGACGATTTTTTCCGTCCCCGAAATTCATTTTTACCGAAATTCGTTTAGTTTTCTCATTAGCAATGGGACGAACAAATCCTTTTTCAATGAAAACTAATTTTTCGCCAGGCTTCAAGAAGCTGCGAAAATAATTTTCCGTTTCCTGGTTGCTAACCAAATTTAAATTCGGTCCACAGGCAGGATAGTTGTCTGCATTCATCATGTTTTCGCGTATGGCTTTTATAGCCATAAACAATAAAAATGAAATACCAAGAGCAATTAGGCTTAATAAAATAATCCACCAAGTGTTTTTAGCACTTGAATCATCTAGACTTGTAAAGTCGTCCCCTTGTATAAACCATTTAATTTCATTATCCGGAGCAAGTTGTGGATTGTAAGCCGGAACAGTTTTTAGCTCATTAGCTAAATACTTTTCGGTTAAAATCCAAATACAGTCGTGCTGACCATTAACCGGTTTATCGGCTATCCAAGCCTCAACCCCGTGGCCATTTTTACCAGGAAATAAAACCGTATCCCCGATTTGAATCAAGTTCAAATCTTCGAAGCGGTCATTGTTTAGCTCGAGAGCTCTTTGGTAGGTTTTCCAAAAATTGCTGGCCATAGAACTAGGCTCAACAGCTTGGCTCTTTAAAGCCTGAAAGTTTGGTATAGGCAAGCCCTCGGGATACATCCTTTCCTGAGCTTTTACGCTCAGATAAAGGCAAAAAATAGCGAAAAATACAAACACAGAAAAAACTACAGTTCTTCTCATTTTTTTTTGTTTTTAAGGTTCGAAATTCAAATTTTAACTATGCCCATATTATAGCATACTTTTAGAAATATGTCAAGCCAAAAAACTTTTCCTTGGAGATATAAACACTTTTTTACACGAAATATCTTCTAAAAAATAATTGTCCGAATCTTTGCTAAACTTCCATGTAAAATTTATTACCACCTTAATACCTTTTAAATTAAAAAAAAGGCTTTCCAAGGGGAAAGCCTAATTAGATTTACTGAAACTGCGGAATGTTAGTTAAGAGATTTTTGATGAGATTTAGTATCATCATTAAAATTTCGTTAGCTAAATTCGCTGTTTCAGTGGGGAGAAAAAATTTTATGGCTATCATTATGCAAATGAAAGCAAGAACGCTTCTTAGCATAAGTTTGTTGGTTAGGGGTGAAAATTATTTTTTTCATTTACCCCCGACAATTACTCGTCGCCAGTTTTTCTCCTATTATTTTGAAAGAACTTATACTATAATTATAATACAAAAGATATAAAAAGTCAAGCGTTGTACCCTTTGCAACTATTCGGACTCATGTACACTTTTCTACATAGAGCCATGACTGTATAACTAATCTTATACTGGACTAAGGGATAGTTTTTTATTAAATCCTTATTTTTATTCTTAGAAATGTTTATTAAAGATTTATATTAATTTTTTAATCTAAATTTATGAGCCAGACAGAAGAAGAATTAAAAAATTTAAACTCTAAAATGATAAGAGATAAAAAATTACCCCTAAAAAGTAATTTAGTTTTTGGTGAGGGTAAAGCTAAGGTTAAAATTGTTTTTATCGGCGAAGCACCGGGAGCGGAAGAGGATAAACTGGGCCGACCTTTTGTGGGGCGCTCTGGAAAATTTCTTGATAAGCATTTAGAAATTATCGGCTTAAAAAGAGAAGATGTTTATATTACAAATATTGTTAAAAGGCGACCACCTTTAAATCGTGATCCGAAACCTGAAGAGATAGAAAGTTATCGACCTTATCTAGAGAAGCAATTAGAAATTATAAAACCTAAATTAGTGGTTACTTTAGGTCGCTTTTCTTTAAATTATTTTTTCCCCGATTTAAAAATAAGCATAGTGCAAGGAAAAATTTTAGACTATAAAAAATTTAAAGTCTTGCCAGTTTTTCATCCAGCCGCTGCCTTTCGAAAAAAAGATAATCTAGAAGAATTTAAAAAAAGTTTTCAAATTATAAAAAAGTTTAAATAAGTCGATAACTATATAAGAGAGTTTTCATGAGTAATTGTTCTGTATGAAACTATATTATTAAAAATTTTCTATTATAAACTATTTCTTTTAAACTAAAATACAAAAAAGTAGACACTAAAAAATGTCTACTAAATTGGGTGCTTATTTAACTAAGAATTCTTTTATTTAAAATTTAAATTAAATTTTTCTTTATTTCTTCGTAAACATCTTCAATCTCCATTTCTCCATCAATTTCTACCAGTTTGCCATTTTGACCATAATAATCAAGAAGTATTTTTGATTCGCGTTCAAAAACGCCTAAGCGATTTTTAACGGCGTCTTCATCCTTATCATCAGCTCGACCAGTTAACTCAGCTCGAGCAGCAATTCTTTTTAAAGCTGTTTCTGGGCTAACTTTTAAATAGAAAAATTTACTAATTTCTTCGCCTAATTCTGCGGCAATTTTTTCTAACATTTTCGCTTGAGAAATCATTCTCGGAAAACCATCAAAAATAATACCATTTTCCTTAATCTGCTCTCCAACATTTTTAATTACTTCTTCCATTAATTCGTCAGAAATAAGTATTCCAGAATCAACATAGCTTTTTATTTTTTGCCCCAAAGAAGATCCGGAAGCAATTTCTTCACGCAAACGATCACCCATGCCAAACTGAATGAAATTAAAATCTTTTTTCATTTTGTCGGCTTGAGTTGTTTTACCGCAGGCAGGCAGGCCGTAAAGGCAAATTATTTTTCCCATATTATTTTAGTTTAAAAATATATTGTAGTTTGATATTTGTTTTTTGGCAAGTCAAATTAGTTTAAAGATAAAGCCTTAAATCGCTGACTTTGTAAAAAATTCTCAAAAATTAGCTTTACAAGAGCGTTTTTTTTAAGTAAAATGAAAGTGAATTTAAAGCCATTTTTATGAAACAAACACAACTTTTTACCAGAACTGTTAAGGAATTACCTAAGGATGAAAGCAGTTTTAACGCCCAGGCCTTAATTAGGGCTGGTTTTATTGATAAAGTTTCCTCGGGAATCTATTCTTTTTTACCGCTTGGTTGGCGAGTTTTGACAAAAATTAGAAATATCGTTAGCGAAGAAATGGAAAAATTAGGTGGACAGGAGATAAGCTTGCCAGCTTTAACGCCGAAAGAGAATTGGGCTGCAACTGGTCGTTTTGATAGCTTAGATATTCTTTTTAAACTTGGTGCGGCTGATGAAAAAGAATATGTTTTAAATCCAACCCATGAAGAAGTTGTTTCTCCTTTAGCGAAAAAATTTATTTTGTCCTATAAGGATTTACCTTTCTCAGCTTTTCAAATTCAGACTAAATTTAGAAACGAAAAAAGAGCTAAAGCTGGTTTAATGCGAGGCAGAGAATTTTTAATGAAAGATTTATATTCTTTTCATGCTAGTCAAGAAGACTTAGATATTTTTTATGATAAAGCGATTAAAGCTTATGAGGAAATATTTATTCGACTTGGATTAGATGATAAAACTTTTTTAACCTATGCTTCTGGCGGTAGTTTTTCTAAATACTCTCATGAATTTCAAACACTTAGCGAAGCTGGCGAAGATTTAATTTATTTTTGTGATAAATGTCGCGTAGCTATTAATAAAGAAATTATCGAAGAGCAAAATACTTGCCCTAAATGTGGTAATAAAGAATTAGTTGAGAAAAAAGCGGTTGAGGTGGGAAATATTTTTAAATTAGGTACAAAATATTCTGAACCTTTTTCCTTAATGTTTAAAGATAAAGAAGGAAATGACCAAATGGTCATTATGGGTTGTTACGGAATAGGAATTAGTCGTTTAATGGGTACAATTGTTGAAGTAAGTCATGATGAGAAGGGAATTATTTGGCCAGAAAATATTGCTCCTTTTAAAATTCATCTTTTATCGTTAAACGCCAATGAAGAAGCAAATAAAATTTATGAAAAATTAATTGCAGCTGGCTTAGAAGTTTTATTTGACGATAGAGATGTCTCAGCCGGTGAAAAATTTGCTGATAGCGATTTAATTGGTTGCCCTTGGCGTTTAATTATTAGCGCTAAAACTTTAAAAGAAGATAGCGCTGAACTTAAAAATCGAGCTAAGGGAGATGTTGAGATGATAAAATTAGTAGACCTACTTGATAGATTTAAAAAATAAGTTTTTATATATGTTTAAAAAATTAATCGGAAAACTTAGCCATGATTTAGGCATTGATTTAGGAACTAGAAATACTCTTGTTTGTTTAGCTGATAAAGGTGTGATTATTAACGAACCGAGCGTGGTGGCGATTAATAAAAGAACAAACGAAATTTTAGAGGTTGGTGAAGCGGCCAAAAAAATGGTCGGAAAAACCCCGGGTCATATTGAAGCCGTTAAACCTTTAGTCGATGGTGTAATTTCAGATTTTGAAATAACTGAAAAGATGTTGAAATATTTTATTAATAAAGTTCATGCTGAAAATTTTTCTTTAATCCCAAGACCGCGGGTAGTAATTGGCATTCCGCTTGACTTAACTGAGGTAGAAAAAAAAGCAGTCGAAGACGCCGCTCGCTCAGCGGGAGCTAGAAAAGTATTTTTAATTGAAGAAGCGATGGCAGCAGCTATCGGCGCTCGTCTGCCAGTTACCGAAGCAACGGCGACTATGATTGTTGATATTGGCGGCGGAACGACGGAAATCGCTGTTATTTCTTTAGGCGGGGTAGTAACTTGGAAATCTTTAAAAGCAGCTGGTAATGAATTCGATACCAATATTATCGATTATGTGCGTGAAGAATTTAATATTTTAATTGGCGAACAATTAGCAGAAAAAATAAAAATTGCCGTTGGCTCAGCTATTCCTTTTGATAGCCCGCAGGAAATAGAAGTTCGTGGTCGCGATTTAATTAGCGGCTTACCGAAAGCCTTAATGATAAATGATAAACAGGTCAGAGAAGCAATTAGTCGAACAATTAATAAAATAGTAGAAAACATTAAAACTATTTTAGAAACAACTCCCCCGGAATTAGTTTCTGATATTTATGAACGTGGCCTATATCTTTCTGGCGGTGGTGCTCTTTTGCGCGGTTTAGATAAGGCTATTTCTGCGGCTGCTAAAATTCCGGTTCGTATTGTTGATGACCCTCTAACTTGCGTTGCCCGTGGTACTGGTATTTTATTGTCTGATAAAAATTTACTTGAAAAAGTTGTTTTACCAAATAACACTGATTAATAGAAAATCTAATGATAATTAGAAAAAAAAATCCTTTTTTTATTTTTTCGGTCTTTTTAGTCCTAATTTTAATTTTGCATTATAGCGGAATAATTAGACCTTTAGAAAATTTTTTTATTTTTATTAGCAAACCTTTAACTTCTCGTTTCTTTGGAATTAGCTCTGATATTAATAATTCTTTCGTAAATAGTCAGTCAGACATTGACCCATTTGCTAAAATCTCTGAGCTAGAAAAGGAAATTGCCAGACTCAGCGTTTCCGAGGCTCTCTATCTTGAAACCTTGGAAGAAAATAGAAAATTTAAAGAAACCTTAAAATTTTCTGAAGAAGGCGGTTTTAATTTATTAACAGCTTCAGTTATAGCTGGTGAAATTATTAATCCTGGTAGTCGCGATTTAACGATTAATCGTGGATCTAAAGATGGTTTGCGTCAGGGATTAGCGATTGTTGATGAACAGGGAGTTTTAGTTGGCAAAGTTGTTGAAGTAAAAGATAAAATTTCTAGAATTTGTTTATCAATAGGGTCTGGTTGTGAATTTGCGGCTGCTATTTTAAATCATGATAAAACTCAAGGCTTAGTTAGTGGTAATCTTGGGCTAACCGTTAAAATGAGCTATATTCCTCAACTTGAGAAAATTTCCGTTGGCGATATTGTCATTACCTCTGGACTTGGCGGTGGTATTCCTCGTGGTTTAGTAATTGGTAAAATTAATGAAGTAAAAAGTGAAAGTAATGATATTTGGCAGGAAGCGGTTATTGAAGCCCCTCTTAATTTTAATAATTTAACAGTTGTGTCTGTTGTTATTCCTTAAGTTTATGTCCAAAAGAGTTTTAGAAATTATTGTTTTTGTTTTAACTCTTTTTTTATTATCTATTTTTCAGATTTCTGTTTTTTCTCATTTGCCAGGGTTTTTTGGAGAACTTAATTTGATTGTTTTAGTTTTAATTTTTCTTTTATTTTTTTATAATTTAAAAACTGCTTTTTTAGCTTGTCTTATTTTTGGTTTTATTTTAGATATTTTTTCTTTCCATTTTTTTGGTCTAAATATTTTATCTTTATTTTTAGCCCTTGCTTTATCTGCCAAGGTTTCTATTTCCTGGTTAACTAATAGATCGTTGTACTCTTTTTTACTTATTAATATTTTAGCCATTTTTGTTTATAAGGCCTTGGGCGGATTATTTTTTTATCTCTCTGATTTTAGTTTTTCTGCCTTTATATTTTTCAGAGGGGATTTTTGGCTGGGAGTTTTGTATCAAATGATTTGGGCAATTTTAATTTCCGTAATTTCTTTTAATTTAATGTTGTCTTTTAATAATAAATTAAAACCTGATTTTTTAGGAGGAAAATTTTTCTCCAAAGATTAGGTTTATTTGGAAAGAGGTGGTTTTTGTGTTATTATTTTTATAGATTTTAGATATTTAGAGAATTTTTATGAAATACGATTTTATTACTATCGGTGGAACAACAAGAGATATTTCTTTTTTTACCAGAGAAGGTATTTTTGTTCGTAACCCTAAAGATGTCCTGCACCAAGAACTTTTAGCTTTTGAATACGGAGCTAAAATAAAAGTTAATCATTTCCATTACTCATATGGTGGCGGAGCAGCCAATACGGCAGTTTGTTTATCTAATTTCGGTTTTAATGTTGCCTGTTTATCAACTACTGGAGATGATGAAAACGGTCGCATGATTATTAAAAATTTAAAAGAAAGAAAAGTTAATCATCATTTGGTAAAAAGAATAAAAGATGAGGAAAGTGGTGCCTCTTTTATTTTAGTTGCCCCATCAGGCGAGAGAATTATTTTTTCTCAACGCGGATCTAATCATCGCTTGTTGATAGATAAAAAAGATTTACGCGAACTTGATAAGGCTAAAAATGTCTATATCGCCTCTTTATCTGGAGACTGGTATGGTAATTTGGGTAAAATCTTTACTGTTGCTGAGGATAATGGTCAGAAAGTTTTTTGGAATCCAGGCATGACTCAGCTTTTAGGCGGTCCTAAAAAAATTGGCAGATTTATAAAAAAAGTAACTGTTTTTGCTATTAATAAAGACGAAGCTTTAGAATTAATTCATCGCAGTGATGTTTTTAAGAAAAAAGGAGAGAAATTTTTTAAAAAGCCAGAAAATTTAGTCAAAGAAATTTATAATCTTGGGCCAAAAATTGCCTTAATTACTTTAGGTTCTAAGGGTGTGATTGTTTTTGATGGGCAAAAAATTTATCGTCATAAAATAATTAAGGAAAAGAAGAGAGTTGATACAACCGGTATTGGTGATATTTTTAATTCTTCTTTTGCAGCTGGATACGCTTATTACAAGGGTAATATTGATAAAGCCTTAGACATAGCCCTTCGAAACGCCGCTTCTAAAGTTGGTCATTTAGGAGCTCAAAACGGTTTAATAAAATTTAATAAATCTTAATTTCTCATGTGTATTTTTTGTAAAATTATTGCTAAAGAAATTCCTGCTCATATAGTTTATGAAGATGATAGTGTTTTAGCTTTTTTAGACATAAAACCAGTTAATCCGGGACATGTCTTAGTTATTCCAAAAACTCATTATCAAAATATCGAAGAAGCTCCAGAGAATGTTTTATGTAATTTAATGAAAGTTGTAAAAAAAATTGGCAAAGATGTTAAAGAGAAATTAAATTATGCCGCTTATAATGTTATGGAAAATAATGACCCTTTGGCCGGGCAGTTAATTCCTCATCTTCATTTTCACATTATTCCTCGCCAAGAAGGAGATGGTCATAGACATTTCACGCAGAAAGAGTATGCTGACGGAGAAGCTTTAGAAATTTTAAATAAGTTAAAAAATCAACTATAAGAATATGAGCACAAAAAAAATTTATATTATCGAGGATGATGCTGATTTGCTTTATGGCTTAGAAGCTGAGTTTGCAGCCGAGGGTTTTGAGGTAGAAACTAGTTACGGCGACGAAGAGCCGGAAGAGCTTTTAAATAATCTTCGCTCTTTTAATCCGGATTATATTATTGTTGATTTAATTTTGCCAAAGATGGATGGTTTTGAGATTGTTAAAAAAATAAAATCCGACGAGACAATTAATCAAGAACAAATTTTCGTGTTCACTGATTTAAGTGAAGAAGATAGCCGAGTTCGCTCGCTAGATATTGGAGCAGATTACATTTTCTTTAAGGAGGAGTTTGATACTTTTGAATTTGCTGAAAAAGTAAAAAAAATAATTTTAAATCGGGAGAAAAATGATTCAAATGCGGATGGAGAAGATAATTACGAAGACGGAGATGATTCGGGTATAGTCTTTGCTTAAAATTAAAGAGAATTGACTAATACCCATAAAGATACTAAGATACATCAGTATTGTTTTTTTATGTTTATAAAAAGAATCGGGATTGATCTCGGCACAACTTATACCTTAATTTACCTGCCAAAACGCGGGATTGTTGTTAATGAACCAAGCGTTGTAGCGGTGTCTTTAGATGATAATAAAATCATGGCTGTTGGCAATGAAGCAAAAGATATGATTGGTCGTACTCCGGACACTATAAAGGCAGTAAAACCTTTAAAGGATGGGGTAATTGCAGATTATCGAGCGACTGAGGCGATGATTAGATATTTTATTAATAAAACCATTGGCGGTATGAGATTGTTTCGTCCTGAGGTTATGGTTGCTGTTCCGGCGGGAATTTCTTCAACAGAACGCCGAGCTGTTATTGAAGCAACTATCGCTGCTGGAGCTAAAGCAGCTTATATAATTAAAGAACCAGTCGCAGCGGCTATTGGCGCTGATATTCCGATTGGTTCAGCAACTGGTCACATGGTAATTGATATTGGTGGCGGAACAGCAGAAATGGCCGTTATTTCTTTAGGCGGAATTGTAGCCTCTAGTTCAGTTAGAATTGGTGGTAATAAATTTGACGCCTCTATTTTAGAATATGTTAGAAAAAAATATAATTTAGCGATTGGCGAACGAACGGCAGAAGAAATAAAAATAAACATCGGCTCCGCTTTGTATATGGAAGAAAAATTACAAATGGAAATACGTGGTCGTGATATTGTCACCGGGCTTCCTCGCGGAATTACTGTAAATAGCGATGACGTAACTGAAGCTATTCAAAATGAGCTAGAAGGAATTATTTCTGCTGCTAAAAAAGTTTTACAAAACACACCACCAGAATTATCAGCTGATATTATTGACAAGGGAATAGTTTTAACCGGTGGCAGTAGCTTGCTTAGAAACATGGATCAATTAATTTCTCGGACAACTGGTGTTCCAGTTTATGTAGCTGATGACGCTCTTTTATGTGTCGCTAAGGGAACAGGAGTGGCCTTAGATAATCTTGATTCTTATAAACGAAGTATTTTAGCGACCAAATAATAAGAACCATTAAAGCGGTTTTTTAAATTTTTATTTCTATGAAAATCGGCATCGACGCTTCAAGAGCCAATTTGAAACATCGAACCGGTACCGAATGGTACTCTTTTTATCTTATAAAAAATTTAGCCCTAATTGATAAAAAGAATAAATATACTCTTTATTTAAATAGCGAGCCTAGTCGTGATTTAAGAGAGGCTATTTCTTCTAACTCTAATTTTTCTTTTAAGGTTTTAAACTGGCCTTTTTACTCTTTTTGGACTTTAGGTCGTTTGAGTTTAGAGATGATATTTCATCGTCCAGATGTTTTATTTGTACCAGCCCACGGCATTCCTTTTTTTAGTCCTAAAAAAACTGTTAACACTGTTCATGATTTAGCATTTCTTAGAGAATCAAATCTTTATCGCGCTGAAAAAGTTAAAACTTCTTCTAATTCAGGACGCCGTCTTATAAGTTTATTGGTAAAAATTATAACTTTAGGTAAATACAAAGCCAGCTCCCTTGATTATCTTTACTGGTCAACTGGCTTTGCTTTAAAAAAAGCTTCAGATATAATTACGGTTTCCGGTTTTAGTAAGAGTGAAATAATAAATTTTTATCCCAAAGCTAAGCCCGATAAAATAAAAGTTATTTATAATGGTTATAATTCTGATCTTTATCGAAAAATAAATGATGAAGAGGCAATATCTTTTATTTTAGAAAAATATGGACTTGAGAAGCCGTTCTTTCTTTATGTTGGTCGTTTGGAAAAGAAAAAAAACACTCCTAATTTAATTGAAGCCCTAGCTATCTTAAAAGAAAATGTTCCGGAAATAAAAGAAAAATTAGTTCTCATTGGTAATGCTAGTTTTGGTTATGACGAAGTAAAATATGTAATTGAAGAATTTAATTTAGAAAAAGAAGTTATTATGCCGGGTTGGGTTGATGAGGATGATATGCCTTATATTTTTGCCGGCGCTTCAGCTTTTATTTTTCCGACTCGTTATGAAGGTTTTGGAATCCCAGTTCTTCAAGCCATGGCTTGTGGTTTACCAATCGCTGTTTCCGATATCCCTGTTTTAAGAGAAGTGGCTGATAAAGCGGCAATTTACTTTGACAGAGATAATCCTTTGGCAATGGCAGAAGCTATGCGTCTTCTGGTTTTAGATGAGGAGCTTAAAAAAGAATTGGTAGGTTTTGGACTAGAAAGAGTTAAATATTTTGATTTTAAAAAATGTGCTCAAGAAACTTTAGCTGTTTTAGAATCATAATTAAAAGGGTTAAAATTTGCTTTTAAAAATGAAATATTTGTGTTAAGATAGAGGTGTTATATGATTAAAAAAATAACATCTTTTTTTGTATTCTCCTTTCTTTTGGGAGCCTCTACTTCGGCCGCTATTAAGCCGAACGATTCTTTCTATGGCAATCAATGGTATTTATCAAGAATAGAGGCTGGTTCAGCTTGGGAAAAAAATTCTGTTAGTCCAGATATAGTTATTGCAGTTATAGATTCAGGGATTGATATAAATCATCCTGATATTAAAAATAATATTTGGGAGAATAAAAAAGAAATTTCTGGTAACGGCATAGATAATGATAATAATGGTTTTATCGATGATAAATACGGTTGGGATTTTGTAAATAATGTACCTGACCCAAGTCCTAAATTTTCTGAAGGTTGGACCGAGTCAGGAGTTTCTCATGGCACTATTGTGGCAGGAATAATTGCGGCCGAAGGTAATAATAATCAGGGAATTGCTGGTATAACTTGGCGGGCACAGATAATGCCACTTAAAGCTTTAAATGATAAGGGCGAGGGAAAAATCAGTGATATAATTCGAGCCATTGATTACGCCACAAATAACGGGGCTCATATTATAAATCTGAGCTTTATGAATTTTTCTTACAATGCCTCTTTGCAATCCGCTATTTCAAGGGCTCATGAAGCAGGGGTTATAATTGTAGCTGCAGCTGGAAACGAGCAGAATGGACTAGGTTACGACACGAAAGAAAAGCCAATTTACCCCGCCTG
This sequence comes from uncultured Gammaproteobacteria bacterium, assembly GCA_964509735.1. Classification (GTDB taxonomy): domain Bacteria; phylum Patescibacteriota; class Patescibacteriia; order Patescibacteriales; family UBA12465; genus UBA12465. Next base: position 26,672 of record CAZDYJ010000006.1, on the reverse strand, counting down.
TTATGATGGAAATTTAGTGGGAGAAAATATGGTTATTGGCGTAGCGGCTACAGACGCTCTTGATCAGAAAGCTAATTTTTCTAGTTATGGTGATAATTGTATTGATATTTCTGCACCAGGAATAAGTTTTTTTAGCACTATAACTACTAGAAGTAATGTTAAGGAGCCAAATTTATTATACGATGGATATTGGTCAGGGACATCTATGGCCGCTCCTTTAGTATCAGGTGCTTTAGCTCTTATAGCTCAAGCTAATCCAGAATTATCAAAAAATGAAATAGTAAGTATTCTCTTAGCTTCAACTGATGATATCAGCGCTTTAAATCCGAGTTATGAAAATAAATTAGGCAACGGACGATTAAATTTAAATAGAGCCGTGGAGATGGCTAAGAATAAATTATATAGTCGCTTGGGCACAGTGTTTATAATTCCCGAAAAAGAAGATTTAAATTTTTCTGCTAGCTTGGAAAATTCTGATAAAGAGTTTTTACCGAAGCCAGAAATAAGATCAGCCGCTGGTTCACCGATTAAAGATTTGCCAGCGGATATTTTTCAGGGATTTTCTTCTTTATTAAGTTATGATTTTGATAAAGACGGCTTAGAAGATTTGATATTAGGAGCAGCTACCGGATATGAGCCAAAAATAAAAATTCTTTCTTTTGACGGACGTTTAAAAAGAGAATTTTTAGCTTATGATAAAAATTTTCGAGGAGGATTAAATGTTGCTATGGGCGATGTTGATGGAGATGGGGAATTTGATATTGTCGTTGCTCCAGTTAAAGATGGAAATGGAAAAATAAAAATATTTGATAAAAACGGAAAACTGAAAAAAGAAATTTCCGCTTACGATAAAAACTTTAAAGGAGAAGTTGTTTTGGGGGTAGGGAATATTGATGGTAAAGGAGCGGATGAAATAGTTATTGGTTTTGGTTCAGGTGTAAAATCAAGTATTAGAATTTTATCCGGAGAGGGAGAATTAATTGGAGCTTTTTATCCTTATGAAAAAAATTATCAAGGCGGTATTAAATTAATAGTTGCTAATTTAGACGGGCGAAAGGATGGTTCAAAAGCAGAAATAATAACCGTACCTAGTTCTGGTCGAGAGGCTTTAGTAAAAGTATTTGATAATTTTGGTAAGGAAAAAAGTCGCTTCTTAGCTTATGGAAAAAATTGGTTGGGTGGAGTTAATTTGTCGGCTGGAGATTTAAATAATGATGGAATGGCGGAAATTGTTTTAGGCGCTAAATCCGGAGCAGCACCACATGTTCGAATTTTTAATTATAAAGGATTATTGCTCGAATCTTTTTATGCTTGGCCGGAAAAATTTTCTGGCGGTGTAAATTTAACGGCTATTAAAATAAAAATATAAATATTAAATATATGAAAAAGCAAGTTATTTTTGATAAAAAAAATGTTGTTGTAGCTGGTGGGGCGGGATTTTTAGGCTCCCATCTTTGCGATGAATTAGTTAAAACCTGCAAGGTTATTTGTATAGATGACTTTGTTTCTGGTAGTGAGAGAAATATTGACCACCTACTATCTAGTCCAAATTTTATTTTTATCAACCACGATCTATCAAAACCAATTGACCTAGAGGCTCGCGAAGAACTTAAAACTTTTAAAGTTGAATTTCAGGGCGTACAAGAGATTTATAACTTAGCTTGTCCGATGTCGGTAAGAAATTTTTTAGAAAATCGTTTAGCGACTTTAATGGCAAACTCCTATGTTATAAAAAATTTATTAGACATGGCTGTTAAATATGATTCTAAATTTTTACATCTTTCATCCTCGGTTGTTTATGGCCCAAGACATAAAGACGACCCATCTTATAAGGTAAAAGAAAGCGACTTAGGCATTGTTGACCATTTATCAGATCGTGGTGCTTATGATGAGGGAAAAAGATTTGCTGAAACTATGGTGACAAATTATCGTTCTATGTATAATGTCGATGCTCGTATTGCTCGTTTATTCCGTATTTACGGGCCTCGCATGGAAGCAAACGATGATCAGATGATTCCCGACTTTATCGATAATGCTTTAGAGGGCAAAGATTTAGTTATTGCTGGCGATGAAAACTTTTCTTCATCTTTTTGTTATGTTGATGACGCGGTTGATGCGATTGGAAAGTTTATGCGTTCTAATTTAAGCGGACCGATAAATATTGGTTCTGATGTTGATGTTAAAATGATTGACTTTGTAAATTTAATCATAAAAGAAACAGAGTCGAGTTCTAAGGTTCTTTTTGAGGATGGAAAATTATTTTATAGTGAACTTATTTTACCAGATATTCATATGGCCAGAAATCAGCTAAGCTGGATGCCGGTTGTTACTTTAGAAAATGGTGTGAAAAAAACAGTCTTTGACATTAAAGCTCATAAGAAGCTTAAACCGATGAATTAGAAAATTTTTATAAAAAAGTCATCTGAAAAAGATGACTTTTTTTAAAGATATTTTAAATTTATAGTTAATCTAAATTATTTTTTCAAAAACTTTTCTATTTTTTCAGTTAACTCATTTTCATTGCCGGCTGTAAAAAGATATTCAGGATTAGGACTTATCTCAGGAATACCACCTAAATTAGAAGCAAGAACAACTAGTCCAGATTCGCGTGCTTCATAAATTACGGTTGGCGAATTTTCATAACATAAAGATGGAACAATAAGAACTGAGCTTCTAAGCATGGCACTCTTTACCTCTTCTGAATTTTTTTGACCAGAAAAAAATATACGCTCATCCTCCTTTGCTAATTTTTTAGCTATTTCTTCGTCTTGTCCAGACCCTATTATTTCCAGAGAAATATTTTCATTTTTTATTTTTTTCCAAGTCTTTATTAAAAATAAAATACCTTTATGTTTTTCAACTTGACCGACGAAAAGAAAGCGACCAGGAATTTTTTCTGTACCATTTTCTTTTTTCTCCCCAACTCTTCTAAGTGGCCTTATTTCTATATTAGTACATTTGAAAAAATTAAATTTTAAATGTTCTTCAATCAACCAAGAAGAGGGAGAAATAACTTTATCAAGACCTTTTAAATTATATTTTACAAAAAAACGATAAAGACTGGCAAAATAATTTTTTAACATTTTTTCTTGTCCTGAAATCATTAAGCCTGAAGGATGAAGCAGTTGAATGTCGTGTAAAAAATGTTCGTGTTTTATTTTTTGTCGTCTTATTATTTTAGCTAGAAAAAAACCAAGACCAACTAAATTATGGGTAATAAAAAGATCGGGCTTTTCTTCTTTAATTATTTTTTTCAAAATAATTCTTCTTTTCGGGTTACAAAAATTACTCAAATGCCAGAATAATCTTAAGCATTTTGGGAAGCTTGATAAATAAGAGTAGAAAGATTTTAGACGATAAACTTTGCAAATATCTTTATCATAATTTAAGCGGAGTTTTTTATTTTTTGGCTCAGTGGTAATTAAAAAAACTTCATGACCAGAATTTGTAAATTCTTTTATCAATCTTTCGACTAATTTTTCAGCTCCGCCCTTTGCATAGGGCTCGTATAAATTATGAGCTAAGCCTATTTTCATATAAAAATTTGGTTTATTTTTTTAGACATCTCTTTTAAGTCGTATTTTTTTTCAGCTAACATTCTCGCTCCAGCGCTTAGTTGTCGTCTTGTGTCTCGATTACTTAAAAAATATTCTAATTTTAATTTTAAATCTTCCTTGTCACCGGTTTTAAACAATAAACCCTCATAAGAATCTCGAAAAACTTTTCTTACTCCTGGCAAGTCAGAGCTTAAAACAGGCGTTCCGCAAGCTAAGGCTTCAATTAAAACAATTCCGAAAGCTTCATTGTTATTTATAGAAGGTAAAATTAAAAGATCGCTGTCTTGATAAGCTCTAATTAAATCAGGGTCTGATAATTTTCCTTTAAAAGAAACTTTTTTATCAAGAGCTAGTTCATAAGCCTTTCTCTCGTAAGAAGATCGTAAGTCGCCATCACCAATTATTGTTAATGCCCAGTCTTTTTCTCTTAAAAAACTAAGTGCTTCAAGTAATAAATCTATACCCTTAAAATAATGAGCTTTGTCTAAGCCGCCGACAAATAATAATTCCGTTTTGTCTCTTTTAATAAATTTGTCATTAACAAAATTTATTAATTCCTGAGTCTTGGCGATAATTTTATTTTTAGCTGGTCGTTTTACTTCTTTGGGACAAAATTTTTCCAAATCAACGCCAAAAGGAATTTCCTGAAATTTTTCAGGATGTTTGGTGTAATAATCTTTTATTTGACTATTTTTTACATAATCAAGACTGGCACTAATAATTAGTTCGGCTTGATTTAAAAGGGAATTGCGAGTTAAGCGACTGGGAAGACTTAATATTTTTTCTAAAGACTTATTATTTTTAACATCCATATGGTAATGGATGATTAGTTTTGGTTTTTTAAAAAATAATTTAAAAAACCAAACCACTTCAGCTGTGCCAAAAAAAGGGTAGTGAAGATAAATGTAGTCAAATTTTCTCAATTTAAAAAATAGACTAGGAGAAAAAGCGGCGTGACCACGTCGCAAAAAAGGTTTTAAGTTGTCAGGATAAAAATTAATGACTTCATTTTTTTCTCCGATAATGTCAGAAATTATTTTTGCACTATTTCCCATTCCTCCAGCATAAGGCGGCCAAGCGCAAACTAAATTAGCTATTTTCATAAGCAACAATTATTTTTCCTCTTTATTTTTAAAGGCAACTTGACGACTGAGTTCTGTTAAATCACGATCCATCTTAGCAATATTTAAACGCATTTTAAAAACAAAATAAAAGAGAGCTAAAACAGAAAGATAGATTAGAAAATTTATACCACTAGCTACTAGGCCAAGTTGAGATAAAAGAACATCTATTTGTTTTATAAAAATTATAGCTAAAACGGCAACGAGCCAAATACTTGTCCAAAGAATAAATTCATTAGCATTTATTTTATTTTTTCTTTTTTGACTAAATAGTTTTAGAATAAATAAAACTATAATTATAAGAGCGATTATTTGTTGTGGTAACATATTTATTTGCTTAATTTATAAATTAATAAATCTTTAATTATTTTTAAACCACCAGAAAGTTTTTGACCAAAATGATGATAAATTACGGTTATTGGAACCTCGGCTATTTTCAGTTTTGCCTTAAAGGCCTTGCTTTGAATTTCACTATTATGAGCCATTTCTCTATTTTCAATTTTTATTTTTAAAGCCGTTTCTCTTGTCATGGCTCTAAAACCGTTTTGAGGATCACTTAATTTTATGCCTAAAATAAAACGAGTAAAAAGTTGAGCTAAAGGATAAATTACCTTTTTTTTAAAATACGGTAAGTTTGCTTCTTTACCTAAGAAGCGAGAGCCAAAAACTATATCAGCTTGATTTTTTAAAATTGGCTCTATCATATCCTTTATTTCTTCAGCTAAAAATTGGTCATCCCCGTCAAAATGGACTATTATATCCGCACCTAAATTTAAGGCATATTCGTTGCCGGTTTGCAGGGCCGCTCCCTGACCGCGGTTTATAGGGTGTTTTAAAACAATAGCACCGGCTGCCCCCGCTAGTTTAAAGGTTTCGTCTTTTGAGAAGTCGTCTACAACTATAATATAATCAACAAAAGGTCTAACGTTATTTACAACTTTAGTAATATTTTTTGCTTCATTGTAGGCGGCGATTACGCAAGCAACTTTTGACATATTATTTCTTAAAAATTATTTCAAAGCGAGCAATTAAGTTTCGATTATTTTTTATCTTTGTAAGCTCAGGAATTTTTTCTAGCTTTTGATTAATAATTAAATTTAAAGATTTTATTTTTTCTTTCTCTGGCCAAGGAGCCCTATTTATTTTATCAGCTAAATCTTTTTTATTTTCCGCCGGCAGGGAAATGATGACCAGTTTTCCTCTCGAGGCTAATTTAAAAGCTTCTCCTAATTCTAAATCAGATTTTATTTCATCAATAATAATTATATCAGCATCATAGCGATTTAAATAGCTAAGTAAACGCGGCGTTTTTTCTAAAAAAATTATATCTTTAAAGGAACTATTCAAAGAACGACCAATAAAAACAATGCTTCTTTTTTCATTATCTATTTCTCTAAGACAAGACAATAAACTGGTGCTTTTTCCCGAAGCTTCTTCACCACTCCAAATTATTAAGCCAGATTTTTTCTTTAAATAGTCTGAAACGATTTTTTTATCTCGCCTTTCTAGTCCAATTTGACTAAGTCTAATATCTAATGGTTTTCTTTTTTTAAATTTAATAATAATCTTTTCCTTGTCTTCACTGGGAATTACATTGGTTTCAAATTCAAGATTATTTTTTCCTATTTTAAAGAAGCCTTGTTTTTTTAAAATAAGTTCATTTTTTTCTAAATCAAGAATGTTTAATAATTGTTTAAAAAAATTCTTTTCGTAGCGTTTTGGTAAAGATAAATTTTTTCTTTTTCCGTTGTCTAGAAAATAATCAAATTTCAGTCTTTTTTCATTTGAGCTGATAATTAAATAATCTGCTGCCTCTTGGTAGCCAAGGGAAAACAAGTTTTGAATTATTTTTCGACTCATAAGCTTAATTATTTAAGGATTCTAACTATATTATTATAACATGTTTTGACTTATCTAAAAATATGATAAAATATTAAGGTAGATTAATTAAACTTTATTTATGGCTTATTCTAATTTTTATGCCGTTTTTTACGATTTTCTAAGGAGTTTGAGATTGGCTTGGCGAGCTGTTTGGCGTTATTATCCTAATAGGATATATATAGCCATTTTTTTTGTTTTAAGTATTATTTCTTTTTGGCAGGCTTATTATATATTTAGCAATTTAAGTGGAGATTTTTTAGTTTTTCGTTATCAGATAAATTTTGGAGCTAGTTTAATTGGCTTGCCAGTTAAAATTTTTAATTATCCCATAAGCTCTTTAATTGTTTTGATCGTGAATTTTATAGTTGCCATGCTGGTTTATCGTCGTCCTAAGGCTAGATTCCTTTTTCACCTTTTATTTGGAGCAACTACAGTTTTTTCTTTGTTTGTTATAATTTATTTATATTCTGTTTTTTTAATTAATTTTCGTTAATACTTTCTATGTTGGAATTTTACATCATTAAAATCCTTTTTTTTGGAACTTTATCATTTTTAATTGCTATTTTTTTAGCTCCCGCTCTAACTCATTTTTTATATAAATATAAATTAGGTAAAAAGATTAGAGACGGTGGTAAAACGCCTATTTTTAGTAAGCTACACGCTCATAAAGCCGGCACTCCGACCATGGGCGGAGTTTTAATTTGGGGAACATTATTTGTTTTAATAATGATTTTTTATGGCTTAGCCAATCTTTTACCGGGAACAGTTTTTGAGCATTTTAATTTTTTATCACGCTCGGAAACCCTTTTACCACTAGGAGCATTAATTGCTAGTGCCTTAATTGGCTTATTTGATGATTGGTTGGATGTTAGATCTAAGGGTGTTTTAGGTGGCGGAGGTCTTAAGTTAAGACATCGACTACTTATTTATACTTTAATTGCGATTATTGGAGCTTTGTGGTTTTACTTTAAACTTGACTGGACTATTTTTCATATCCCATTTTTAGGAAATTTTGAAATTGGTGCTTGGTATATTCCTGTTTTTATTTTTGTGATTGTAGCAACTTCCTTTTCTGTTAACGAGACAGATGGCTTGGATGGTTTAGCTGGAGGGACTTTATTGTTCGCTTTTGCAGCTTTTGCAATAATTTCTTTTACTTTAGGCCGTTATGAAATGGCTACTTTTTGTGCAGTAATTATTGGTGCTTTATTAGCTTTTTTGTGGTTTAATATTCCTCCGGCTAGATTTTATATGGGTGACACTGGTTCAATGAGTTTAGGGGTAACCTTGGGCATTATCGCTCTTTTAACTAATAACTCTTTATTGCTTTTATTTATTGGTTTAATTTTTGTTATTGAATCTCTGTCAGTTATAATTCAAATTCTTTCCAAAAAAATTCGTGGCAAAAAGGTTTTTTTGTCCGCCCCCATACACCACCATTTTCAAGCTATTGGTTGGCCGGAAACTAAAGTTGTAATGCGCTTTTGGGTTATTTCAGCGATTGGGGCTGTAATAGGGTTGATTATATTTTTACTAGATAGAAACTTTTAGATAGTTTTTAATAATTTACTATGGCTTTTAAAAACTGGCTAAAAAAAATAGACAAAACTGATAAGGAATCTCATAAACCAGACAAGAGCTTGGTTACTGCTTTATTTATTTTAATTATTTTGGGGCTAGTAATGCTTTTTAGTGCCTCTTCGGTAGTTTCTTTTAATCGTTTTGGAAATACTTATCATTTTGTTTTACGTCAGCTAGTCGGACTTTCGGTTGGCTTGGTTTTATTTTTCATTGCTTCTAAAATAAATTATGCTTGGTGGCGGAAAGTAGCGGGATTAATGCTTGTTTTTTCAATTATTTTATTAACTTTGGTTTTTATTCCTGGTATTCGCGCCGAACACGGTACGGCCAGTAGTTGGATTAGTGTTTTTGGCTTTTCCTTTCAACCATCAGAGTTGGTTAAAATATCATTTTTAATATATCTATCGACCTGGCTAGAAGCTAAAAAAGGTTTTCTAAATAGTTTTACTGGCGGAGTTTTTCCTTTCCTTTTGATTTTAGGAGTTATTAGCGTTTTAATGTTAGCTCAACCAGATTTAGGCACTTTGTTTATTATTGCTTTTACAGCCATGACGGTATTTTTTGTGGCCGGTGGTAATATGCGACATATTTTAATGGGCGCATTTTCTTGTTTATTAATTTTTTATCTTATTTTTGGAGGTATAAATCAGTACCAGGATAATCGTTTTAAATGTTTTTTTAATCCTGAGCAGGGAGTTCAAAACGAATGCTATCATATCAACCAGTCTCTAATTGCGGTTGGTTCAGGTGGAATCTTTGGTCGTGGACTAGGTGAGAGTCGCCAGAAGTTTTTATATTTACCAGAGGTTTGGGGTGATGCTATTTTTCCAGTTATCGCCGAGGAATTAGGCTTTGTTTTTAGTTCTTTGTTTATATTGCTGTATCTATTTTTATTTTATCGTGGATTATTAATTGCTCGTTATTCCCCGGATATTTATAGCGGCGCTTTAGCGGTTGGCATTGTGGCCTGGTTAGCTGTGCAGACATTTTTAAACATTGGCGGAATGATTAAGTTAATTCCTATGACCGGAGTTCCTTTGCCTTTTGTCTCATCAGGCGGTTCATCCCTTATGTCATCTTTATTTGCCATGGGTATATTAGTAAATATTAGTAAGCACACAAAAAGATATGCTAAAAGAAAATAGGAGAAAAAAAATAATTTTATCTGGCGGTGGTACGGGTGGTTCAGTGACTCCTATTTTAGCAGTCGCCAGAGACTTAATAAAACAAAAAAAGAATATTGATTTTGTTTTTGTGGGAACTGAAAACGGCCCAGAAAGAGAACTGGTTGCTTCTTTTAGTTATTTAAAAATTCCTTTTATTTCTCTGCCGGCTGGAAAATTAAGAAGATATTTTAGTATACAAAATTTCTTTGATTTTTTTAAAATTGTGTCCGCCTTTTTTAAATCATTTTCTTTGCTCAGAAGAGAGAAGCCTGATTTAATAATTTCAGCTGGATCATTTGCTAGCGTGCCCTTAGTTTATGCTTCAGTTTTTTTTAAAATTCCTATTTTAATTCATCAGCAGGACATAAGACCAGGCTTAGCTAATAAATTAATGGCTCCCTTGGCTCGAATTGTGACAGTTGTTTTTGAAAAATCTTTAGTGGATTATGGCCCAAAAGCAGCCCTAACGGGCAATCCTATAGTTTTGCCAGATAGTTTTATTTGGCCAGAAAATGTTCCTCTTAGTTTTTTTGAAAAAGACAAAGCTTTAATTTTATGTCTCGGCGGTGGCACAGGAGCAACTGCTTTAAATGAAATTGTCTTTTCAGCTAAAGATTATTTAAAACATGATTATAATATCGTTCATTTAACCGGAAGAGGAAAATTAATTAAGAGTGATGTAAAAAATGAAAATTATTTAGCTTTAGAATTTTTAGAACATGAAAAAGTTTTATCTTTAATGGAAAAGGCTGATTTAATTGTTTCTCGTTGTGGTTTGGGAGTTTTAACGGAATTAGCTGCTTTAGCAAAGCCGAGTATTTTAATTCCTATGCCAAAATCCCATCAAAACGATAACGCTCTTTTATTTGAAAAATCTAAAGCCGCTATAGTATTTAATCAAAAAGATTTAAATGGTGAAATTTTAGCTGATAAAATAAAAGAAGCCTTAAATGATAAAAAATTATTAGAAGACTTAAGTCATAATATTTCTAAGATAATGAAAAAAGAGGCAAGTAATCGTATTGCTGGCATTGTTTGGGAGACTATAAAAAATGACTATGAAGAATAATAAAAAGAAAAAAGCTTATTTTATAGGCATAAAAGGTGTGGGCATGACCATGTTGGCTCAGTTTTTAGTGAATAAAAATTGGTTAGTTTCTGGTTCTGATAATCCAGAGGTTTTTATGACTGATAGAGTTTTGCGTGATGCTAAGATTAAAGTTTTTCCTGAGTTTGATTTAGAAAACATCGATTTTTCAGTTGATTTAATTGTCTATTCAAGTGCCTATAATGAAAAGAATAATCCAGAAATTTCTTTTATTAAAAGTAATCCTGAAATTTTTAAAAACATAAAATTTTTATCATACGCGGAAGCACTGGGGAGTGTTTTTAATTCTTATCAAGGCATTGCTGTTTGTGGTAGTCACGGAAAGACAACGACTTCGGCTTGGCTTGGCTTTGTTTTAAAAAATGCCGGCAAAGATCCGAATGTTTTAGTTGGCTCTCGAGTTCCTCAGTTTAAAGGTAGTGCTTTAATTGGCAAATCAAAACTTTTTATTGCTGAAACAGACGAGTATCAAAATAAATTAAGATTTTTTAATCCCTTTGGTGTTTTATTAAACAACATTGAATTTGATCATCCCGATTTTTTTAAAAACGATTTAGCTTACACTAAAGTTTTTCGTGATTTTGTTAAAAAGATTCCGAAAGATGGCTTTTTGGTGATAGACGGAAGTGATGAAAAAGTTGTTCGTGTTGCAAAAGATATTTCAGCTCGCGTTATCTCTTATGATTTAGTAAGTGAATTAGATAAGGCAAAAAGCACAGTAAACTATTTAGCCTATGATGCTAGTATTAAAAATAATTTCCAAGTTTTTAAGGTAAATAATTTAGGCGAATTTAAAATTAAACTACTTGGGCGTCATAATATAAAAAATGCTCTTGCTGTTATTGCCAGTTCTTTTGAATTAGGCTTAAATGTTAAAGATATAAAAAAGGGTCTTAGCTCTTTTAAGGGCACGGAAAGACGAGCTCAGATTTTAGGAAAGTATAAGGAAGCGATAATTATTGACGACTACGCTCATCACCCGACGGAAGTTAAAGCGACTTTAAAAGCTTTGCGCGAGTTTTATCAAGATAAAAACATAATTACCATTTTTCATCCCCATACTTTTACACGAACTAAAGCCTTGTTTAAGGATTTCACGGAAAGCTTTACTGATACCAACGAACTTATTATTTTAGATATTTATGGATCAGCTCGCGAAGAACAGGGCGGGGTAACTAGTACTGAACTTGTTAAAGCAATAAAAACTCGTGATAAAAAAAATAAATTAAAGCGTTCAGTTTTAAATATAAAAAAAATTCCTGAAGCAGTAAAATATTTAAAAAAGAAAATTTCTAAAAATGATTTAGTTGTTTTAATGGGAGCTGGTGATGTATTTAGAGTTGGAGAAATGATTTTACAAGGGGAGAAAAATAATTTTAAAAAGAAAAAATAACATGTCTGATGAAAATAAAATAGAGGAAAAACCTTCTTTGTCTTGGTTATCTTTTTGGCGAGAATTTATAAAACTTCTAAACTCTTTTAAGAAGTTTTTTTTCGTAATCATAGGGTTTTTAATAATTACTACTGCTATAGGAATAATTAAACCTTACTTACTTAAATTGGTAATTGATGGTTTTATGACCTTTTCCGATACCAGTTTAAACTATTTACTGCTTTTGTCTTTGTTTTATTTATTAAGTGATCAATTTAGATCTTTGGTGCAATATTTTACCGACAGAAAAATTCTTCGGCTTTTAGTTGAGGTAGAATATTTTTTAAACATGAAAGCCCAGGAAAAGTTGATTTATCTAAGTCTTGGTTATCACGAAAAAGAAAATACTGGTTCTAAAATAATTAAAATTGAAAGAGGTGCTTCCAGGATTATTGATTTTTTAGGCAGTGCTTTTTGGGAGTTTGTGCCGACTATTTTTCAATTTATTTTTACAGTTGCCGCTCTTTTTTATGCTGATTGGCGACTAGCTATCTCGTTCTTATTTTTTGCCCCTTTATTTATAATCATTACTTATTTTTCCAATAAGCACATCTATCCAATCAGAAAAGAGATGTATGCTGATTACGAAAAAGCGAGCGGAAAAATGGCTCAGTCAATTATAAATATTAACGCGGTCCAATCTTTCGTTCAGGAAAAGAAGGAGCTTAATAATTTTGGAATAATAAGAGAAAGAGTAAAAAATAACGGAGACAAGCAATGGGGTTGGATGATGAAGGTTGGACTTGGTAGAAATTTAATTGTTGACTTAGGTCGAGCCTCCATTCTTTTTATTGGCGCTTATCTCGTTTTTAATAATGTAATTAGTGTTGGTTCTTTAATTTTTGCCTTTACTTTAAGTGAGATGGCTTATTCGTCCTTGTATCGTTTATCAAGATTCTACGATCGCATTGAAGAAGGCCGTGAGGGGGTTAGTCGTTTAATAAATTTATTTAATGCCGACGATGGTTTAGAAATAAAAAAGACCGGACTAAAGCCAAGAACTATAAATGGAGAAATAGAGTTTAAAAATCTATCTTTTGCTTATGGAGAAAATAAGCTTAAAGCTTTAAATGAAGTTAATCTTAAAATAGTTCCCGGAAGTTTTACCGCTTTAATTGGTCCATCTGGTGGCGGAAAAACCACTATTGCTCGCTTAATTTATCGACATTATGACCCGCAAAAAGGTCAAGTTTTACTTGACGGTAAAGATTTACGTGATTACGACTTAAGATCTTTTAGAAAATTTTTAGCCATTGTCCCTCAAGAAGTAGAAATATTTGATTTAACGGTAGCTGAAAACATTGCTTACGCTAATTCAAAAGCATCTATTGAGGAAATAAAAGCAGCCGCTAAAATTGCTAATGCCGATGCTTTTATAAATAACCTTGATAAAGGTTACGACTCTTTAGTGGGGGAAAGGGGTATAAAATTATCCGGCGGACAGAGACAGAGAATCGGTATTGCTCGGGCCATTTTAGCTAATCCAAAAGTTATAATTTTTGATGAAGCAACTTCTAATTTAGATAGCGAAAGCGAGATGCTAATTCAAGCGGCGATAAAAAAAATTAGTCGTGGACGAACAATGATTGTTATCGCCCATAGATTAAGTACTATTAGGCAAGCTGATAAGATAATTGTTTTAGAAAAAGGCCGAGTGGTTGAATCAGGAAATCATATAGAATTAGGCATGACCGAAAGTGGTTTATATGCTAAACTGTTAAAACTACAAACTGGCGGAGATTTAAGATAAAAATATGTTAAAAATTTTAAAAAAACATGATCTATCTCCTTATTTAACGATGAAAGTTGGTGCCTTGGCCGATTATTTTTCTGTTTTAAAAAGTAAGGAAGATTTTTTCGAAGCTTTAAATTTTGCCAAAGAAAAAAAATTGCCAATTTTTATTTTAGGCGGCGGTTCAAATACAGTAATAGTTAAAAATATTAAAGCTTTAGTTTTGAAAAATGAAATAGAAGGTTTAGAAGTTAAAAAAGAAAATTCACGTGAGGTTTATTTGGAAGTTATGTCTGGCGAGTCCTGGATGAAACTTGTTAATTATTCAGTTAATAAGGGTTTTTATGGTTTAGAAAATTTAGCCTCTATTTACGGAACGGTTGGTGCGGCCCCAATTCAAAATATTGGCGCTTATGGAGTTGAGTTTTCTGATGTTTTCCATTCTCTTGTCGCTTATGACTTAAAAACAGGGAAGGAAAAAGTTTTTAGCGCTAAGGAATGCGAGCTTGGTTATCGCGATAGTATTTTTAAGCGAAAAGCTAAAGGAAAATATTTTATTTATTCGCTTGTTTTAAAATTAAAGAAACGGGCAAAATTAAATTTAGGCTACGGGGCAATTAAAGAGGAGTTAGATAAGTCAGGACTTAAAAATCCGTCGCCGAGCGATGTTGCGAAAATAGTTCATAAGATAAGAAGCTCAAAACTTCCGCTTCCAGCAAATCTTCCTAATTCTGGCTCTTTCTTTAAAAATCCAGAGATTAAGCAGAGCGCTTTTATAAAGCTACAAAAAAACTATCCAGAAGTTCCGTCCTTTCCAGTGGCAAAAAAAGGCTTAATTAAAGTTCCGGCTGGTTGGTTAATTGAAAAATCTGGTTTTAAGGGTAAAAAATTTGGACCAGTTGGCATGTATGAGGGTCAAGCTTTAATTTTAGTAAATTATGGCGGAGCCAAGGCTCACGATATTACGAAAATGATAGCGCGGGTTAAAAAAGAAGTTAAAAAGCGTTTTGCTATTGATTTAGAAGCGGAAGTTAATATAATATAATAAGTAATTATAATTTATTCTTCGCTTAGATGATTTCTGTGGCAAAATCTCGCTAAAGCTCGATTTTACTCTACGAAATCATATGCGCTCAAAATAAATTATAATTACTAAAACATTGAAGCAGATACCAACTTTATTTTAGCTAAAATGCTTTTCTGTGGCAAAATCTCGCTAAAGCTCGATTTTACTCTACGAAATCATATGCGC